>JBFMGU010000061.1:8103-45687 GCA_040752415.1 Myxococcota bacterium | reverse complement strand
GGCTGACCATTGCCGGCCACCTTCACCGTTCACGCGGTACCGGCAACGGGCAGCCCCTACATTGCAGGCCGGTTCTCCAGCGCGCAGACGGCGCCGCCCGGGCTGACCATGGCCGGCCTGCGGATGTGCTTGCGCCTGCGGCCAACCGTCGTTCCAAAGAGCCGCACCCAATCTCATTGGGCAGGAGCGTATGGGCCTCGCCCCAGAAGAGCCGCGCCCACGCCAGATGGCCGGACCAACACGCGCAACACCCTGGACACCACTGTGACCGCGGGCCAGAGTTCCGCGCCACCGCGTCAGGACGGATGCGACCCCATGACCACGTCAACAACCCTGCTCTCGACCCGCCTGCGCGCCTGGGCGGCGTCCCACGGTGCGGCTCCCATTTCGCGCTGGTCGTCGTCGGAGGTCCAGGCCGCCGCGCGCGATCTCGGTGTGAGCGTTGTGGACGTCCATGCCGCGCGTCAGGCCATCCTGGATTCCGCCATCACCGCCGTCGAAGCAGGACGTGACCTGGCGCCGGGGCCTGGGCCGGGTCCTGTGCACGTGCGCCGGGAGCCAGGCCCGCAGCTCAAGGCCCTGGGCTTCACCGGAAATGACGACGCACGCGTGGGCGGTGTCACGCCGCCACCGACGGAGAGCGTGGAGCGCGTGTTGCCCGGCCTGGAGGCTCTCGTCGACAGCGCCAGCACGGTGCCGTTCCGGAGGCGTGCGTGGGAAGCGCTCTCCGTCGACGAGCGGGCGAGCCTGGGCGTGCTCGGTCATGATGCCTCGTCGTGGAACGCGGTGCGTGACGGGCGGGTGGACCGCCTCCCCCAGCCCATGCGCGCCCGCTTCGCGGAATTGACGCCGTCACAGCGGGGGGCTGTGGTGTCGTTGGGCTACACGCCGGAGCTGTGGGATGCGGAGCGCGCCACGCTGCGCGACATCGTCGCCAATGAGGACATCCTGCGGGCCTTCACCGCGCTGCTCGCGGAGGCGGAACCCATCACCGCCCACGCCATCAAGGAGCGCCTCCTCCCCCAGGCGCGCGACTGGGGCGTGGAGACCACCGACGAGAAACGCGCGCTGCTGTACCTCACCGACTTCCATGGGCATCGCTTCACCCCGGACGCCCGCCGCGCCATTCGTGACGACGTGCTGCGCCACACCGCCTTGGACCAGGCCGCGGGCGGCTTCAAGCGCCTGGGCAACAACGGCGGACCGGTGGTCAATGACGCGGGCGGCCTCGAGCCCACCTTGGTCACGCAGGTGGTTGACGTGCAGTCCCCCGACGACGTGCGCAGGGCCATTGGCCAGGCGCGGCTGCTGGGCCTGAAGGTGAGCATTGCCGGACGGCGTCACAGCGAGGGTGGGCAGAGCGTTTCCGCCGGCAGCATCAATCTCGACATGATGGGCCTCAACCGCGTGGAGCTCCGCCCCAACGGGACCATGCGCGTGGAGGCGGGGGCCACGTGGGCGCAGGTGCAGGATGTCCTGGCGCGCTCCGGTCGCGCGGTGAAGGTGATGCAGACCTCCAACATCTTCACCGTGGGCGGCTCGCTGAGCGTCAACTGCCACGGACGGACCCCGGGCGAGCCACCGCTCATCAGCACGGTGCGGAGCGTTCGTGTGATGACGGCGGACGGAGAGATCAAGACCTGCTCGCGCGAGGAGAATGCCGAGCTCTTCCATCACGTCATTGGCGGCTACGGCGGCTTTGGCGTCATCCTCGACGCCGAGCTCGACACCGTCCCGGACAGCCAGTGCCGCATGGACGTGGAGTTGCTGGCGGAGCGCGACTACCCGGCCCGCTTTGCCGAGGCGCTGAAGGACCCCGCCGTGGAGCACGCCTACGGGCGGCTCGATCCCAACCTCAAGGGAGAGGTGCTCCTCCACGTCGTGCGGCGCGTGGGTGAGGCGGATGCCAGCGCGCCCCGCGACGGCGCCAACATCGAGAGCGGCGCCATGGCTGCCATCAACAAGCTCGCATTCCACGGCTCCAAGCTGGGCCCCCACTTCCTCGAGGCACGCTGGGCGGTCGAGAAGTGGATGAAGAAGGACGGGAGCACCGCCACCCGCAATGACTTCATGTCCCCCAACATCGAGTTCCTCAACAACTACTGGTTCGACGAGGGGAAACACGCGGACATCCTTCAGGAGTATTACGTCCCGCGCGAGAGGTTCCAGGCCTTTGCCGACGGGCTGCGTGAGGTTCAACGACGTCACGGGCTGGCCTCCCTGAACGTGACCATTCGTGACGTCGGGAAGGACACGGAGAGCGCATTGCCGTACGCGCGCCAGGACGCGTTCTCCTTCGTCCTCTATTACAACCAGGAGTTGTCCGCGGAGAGCCGGGAACAGCACGCCCGCCTGACGCGCGACCTGGTTGACCTTGCCATCCGGTGCGGCGGCACGTTCTATCTGCCGTACCAACGCGACTACACCCGGGAGCAGCTCCGCGCCGCGTACCCCGGCATCGACGCCTTCTTCGCCGCCCGCGCCCGCCACGACCCCGACGGCGTCTTCTCGAACAAGTGGCTTGAGACGTACGGACCGCGCTGACGGCGGTGCGCGTGGATGTGGATCATCCCTCCACCAACCCGCCGGATCCGGCCCCGCCCCAAAACCATCCACCAATCAATGAGTGATGGTTTTCCCGAGTGTCGCGTCAATTTTGCGCTGGATTGTGGATCTGCCCTGAAATTCGCGGGCCATTTTCGCGCAATCATTTCGCCACGTCATTTCACCACCAAACGAAAATTGACAGGGTGATTCCGCAAGCGTTGTGATTGCATTGCTGAGCGGCTGTTGCGCCGGAATGCGCAGCAGTCGGGCAACAGGTCATCGGGGCGCACGGCACCGCCTCGAGCAACTCGCGGGCGGAACCATGGCCGGGCGAATCAAGAAGCTGATTGATGAGATCATGGAGCGACGCTCCCGGGGCAACCCGGTGATTCGCAGCACCACCGAGGTCAAGCTCATCCTCCGTGGCGTCGACCCTGCGAGATTCAACGCGACGTCACCAGACGACCCCGACATTGAACAGAAGGTTCGACTCATTGCCCAGGAACTGGGAGTGCCCCTGTAGGCCGCGGTGCCTGGCGCCGGTGGAGGATGGTGATGATGAAGACCGCAACTTCCCGTGAGCAGAACCCCCACGCGGCCGCGCGCGCCCTGCGGGAGGCGTTGGGCGGGGACGTGACCTGCGTCCTGTACTTCGGCTCGTCGACCTATGACCAGGAAGCACTCGCCGCCGCCATGCGGGAGTCCTTCCCGCGCGCGCAGCTGTTCGGTTGCTCCACCGCCGGCGAGATCGTCACCGGGCAGGTGCTGAAGAATTCGGTGGTGGCCATGGCGCTGGACGCGGACATCCTGGAAGACGTCTGCATCCAGGTGGTGCGCAACCTCTCCGACGACGCCAGCCTCGACGCGGCGCTGCAGGGCCTCGCGGACCACGCGGGTCGACCGCTCACCGAGCTGCCGGTGGACCGCTACGTGGGCCTGGTGCTGGTGGACGGGCTCAGCGGCGCGGAGGAGCGCCTGATGGAGCGGCTGGGCGCACGCACCGACGTGATGTTCGTGGGTGGCTCCGCGGGAGATGACCTGGCCTTCCAGCGCACGCACGTCCACGCGCAGGGGCACGCCTTCACCAACGCCGCGGTCCTGGCGCTGCTGAAGCCCAGAGGTGGATTCAGCGTGCTCAAGACCCAGAGCTTCCGCGCGCTGCACCACAAGCTCACCGCCACCGCCGTCCGGGAGGCGGAGCGCCTGGTGCTGGAGTTCAACGGCCAGCCCGCGGCCAGGGCCTATGCGGACGCGCTGGGCGTCACGGTGGAGCAGCTGCCCAACCTCTTCATGCGCCACCCGGTGGGCCTCATGGTGCACCACGAGCCCTACGTGCGCAGCCCGCAACGGGTGCAGGATGGCGGCGTGAAGTTCTACTGCCAGGTGCTGCAGGGCATGGAGCTCTCGGTGCTGGAGGCGGGCGACATCGTGGCGGACACGGCGCGTGCGCTGGAGGAACGGAAGCGGCAGGCAGGACCGGTTCGGGGCATCATCAACTTCAACTGCATCCTGCGCACGCTGGAGCTGGAGAAGAACAAGCAGACCGAAGCCTACGCGCGCCTGTTCGCGGATGTTCCCACCGTCGGGTTCAGCACCTACGGCGAGGAATACATCGGCCACGTGAACCAGACGGCCACCATGCTGCTGCTCAAATAGCGGATGGTTTCGCAGTCCGCGGTCAACGCGCGCGCAGCCGCTTGTCCAGCTTGGCGCGGCGTCGCGCGGCAAACGCGGCCCGGCGCGCCTGGACCTTCTCCGACGGACGACGCCCCGGCAGCGGTTCCTGCTCGGCGTGATGCTCGTGGATGTCACCGGGGCGCATCCCCAGCTCGAACACGGTGACCTCGCGCTTGCCCCGCTCCCCAATCCGGAAGGGAATCACGGAGGCGCCAATGCCCGCGCCCACGTACACCGCACCCGCCCCCGTCGCGCGTGAGCCGTAGAGCCCGTGCACATAGCGGTGGCCCGCCAGCTTCCCGATGGCGAACTCGTGCAGCTTGGCCACGGTCACCTGCCCCGCGTGCGTGTGTCCGGACAGCACCAGGGACACGCCGTGCTGCCACAAGGCATCCGCTTCTTCCGCAATGTGGCTCAGCCCCAGCGTGGGGACGCGCGGGTCCAGGCCCCGGGTGGCCTCCGCCTTGCGCGCGTGACCGGTGTACGCGTCGTCAATGCCCACCAGCTGCAGCTTCTGCCCGCGCACGGTCACCGTGGTGTGCACGTTGTCCAGCATGTGCACGCCGCCCCTCCGCAACGCGCGCCGCACCTCCCGCGCTCCCGACCAGTGATCGTGGTTGCCCAGCACGCCGTAGACCGGCGCCTGGATCATGCGCATCAACGACGTCAGCTCATCCAGGTAAGCCTGGCTATGGCACACGAAGTCCCCGGTGATGACCACCAGGTCGGGTCGCTGCGCGTTGGTCATCTCCATGGCCGCCACGTGGACCTTGCGGGGGGTGACCCGCCCCACGTGGAGGTCGGTGAGGTGCACCACGCGGATGTGGTCCAGGGCGCCCACGTACGCGGCCGGTCCGGCAAAGCGTCTCAGCCGGATGCCGTGCGTGAGTTGGCCGTGGATGTCGTCGTGGATACGTGCCGAGGCGGGAGTCGTCATGCGCAGGGCTCCGGGCAACGCGCCGCAGTATTGCCGGGCCCCTCCGTCAATTCCAGTCTCTTCACGTGGACGCGAACGTGACCATGTGGCGCGCGATGCCGCGTGACCACCGTCACCCGGATTCCGCGTCCCATCTCGTCGTGGACCGCGCTATAGGTGCGCCCCATGGCGACGTCCCGGTTCCAGTTTCGTTGGTGGCTCTGTCTTTCCCTCCTCGGCGCGTGCACGGGTCCTGCTCCCACCGGTCCCGACGACGACGCGGGCTCCGCCCAGAACGCCGGCGCTCCCGACGCGGCGGTGGTGCCCGCGCTGCCCACGGTGGAGGCGGGCGAGGCGCAGGAGGTGGATGAAGGCGAGGACGTGGACCTCGTGGGAACGGTGACGGGTTCCGCGTCGGTGACGTTGAGCTGGACGCAGGTTCGCGGTCCGGAGGTGGTTCTCGACGGGGCCACCACACTGAGCGCCGGCTTCACCGCACCCGCCGTCACGGAGCCCACGCTGTTGGTGTTCCGCCTCACCGCACGGACCACGCTGGGCGAGCAGGTCTCCGACGAGACGAGTGTCCTGGTCCGGCCGGTCAACGCCCTCCCGCTCGTCGACGCGGGTGAGGACCAGGAGCGCACCGAGGGAGAGCCGGTCACCCTCACCGGCACCGCGTCCGACCCCGACGGCACCGCGCCCACGGTCACCTGGCAGCAGCTCGCCGGCCCCGCGGTGACGCTGACGGGTGAGAACACGCTGCAGGCCGCCTTCACGGCTCCCGCCGTCACCACGCGGGAGACGCTGGTCTTCCAGCTGACCGCCACGGACGCCGACGGCGCCAGCGCGCGGGACACGGTCTCCGTCGTGGTGACCGGTGGGAACATCGCGCCGGTCGTCGTGGTGGAGCCGGATCAGACGGTCACCGAGGGCGCGACGGTGGTGCTCGGCGGCAGCGCCACCGACGAGGACGGCACCATCGCATCGCTGCAGTGGTCGCAGCTCGGTGGCACTCCCGTCACGCTCGAAGGAGCGGATACCGGCACCGCCACCTTCGTGGCCCCCGACGTGCAGACCGCCGAAGCGCTCGTCTTCGAGCTCGTCGCGGTGGACAACGAGGGTCTCTCCGCCGCGGCGCGCCTGGTGGTGCTGGTGCTTCCCGCCAACGCGTCCCCCACGGTGGAAGCAGGCGCGGACCAGGACGTGCGGGAAGGTACCCAGGTGACCCTCACCGGCCAGGCCAGCGACGTCGACGGCACCATCACCGGGACACAGTGGACGCAGCTCGGCGGTCCCAGCGTGACGTTGGACAGTCCCACCACGCTCGGCACCACGTTCACCGCGCCGGCCGTCACCACCAGCACCACGCTGCTCTTCTCGCTCTCCGTCACCGACAACGAGGGCGCCTCGGCGCGGGACGTCGTCACGGTGCACGTCCTGCCGGTCAATGCCGCTCCCGTCGTCGACGCGGGGGCGGACCAGACGCTGGCGGAGGAGCTCACGGTGACCCTCGCGGGTACCGCGTCGGATGCCGACGGCACCGTGGCCTCGTTGTTTTGGACCCAGCTGGGTGGTCCCACGGTGACGCTGGCGGATCCCACCGCGGCCGCCACGTCCTTCCTCGCGCCGCCCACCACCACGTCGACGACGCTCATCTTCTCCCTGACCGCCACGGACAATGAAGGGCTCAGCGCCTCCGACGTGGTGCTCATCCACGTGCAGCCGCTCAACGACGCGCCTTCCGTCGACGCGGGCGGTGATCAGACGGTGGATGAGGGCGCCTCCGTCCAGCTCGTGGGTTGGGCGGGAGACGACAGTGGGATTGCCTCCACGGTCTGGACGCAGGTGGGCGGTCCCACGGTGACGTTGGGCTCCGCAACGTCGCTGGTGACCTCGTTCACCGCCCCGCTCGTGGCGACGAGCACCACCCTCATCTTCTCCTTGACCGTCACCGACGATGAAGGCGCCTCCGCCTCCGACGTGATCCTGGTCCACGTGCTGCCCGTCAACGCTCCGCCCGTCGTCGACGCCGGCGTGGACCGCACGGTCAACGAAGGAGTGGCCGTGCAGCTCAGCGGCAACGCCACCGACGCGGACGGCACCGTGGCCACGACGCGATGGACGCAGGTGGGCGGTCCTGAAGTCACGCTGGACAACCCGTTCGTGCTGAACCCCAGCTTCACTTCGCCGGGCAGCTCCACCACCGTCTCCATCATCTTCGTCCTCACGGCCACCGACAACGAGGGCGCGTCCACCTCGGACAGCGTCACCGTCGTCGTGAATCCACTCTACGGCGCTCCCACGGTGGACGCCGGCGCGGACCAGGAGGTGACGGAGGGAGAGGCGGTGCAGCTCACGGGAACCGCGTCGGACGTCGACGGCACCATCGTCGCCACGCAGTGGGAGCAGACCGGCGGGCCGGCGGTGGTCCTCAGCGGCACCACATCGCTCACCACCTCGTTCACCGCGCCGGCCACCATCGCGCCTGTCACGCTGGCCTTCACGCTGACCGTCACGGACAACGACGGGCTGCAGCGCTCGGACCTCGTGCTCGTGGAAGTGAGCCCGCTGAACCTCTCGCCCACCGTCGACGCCGGGGTGACCCGGGACGTCGTCGAGGGTGACACGGTGAGCCTGGCCGGCAGCGCCACGGATCCCGACGGCACCATTGCGAGCGTGCTCTGGACGCAGGTGGACGGGCCCATCATCACCCTCGACGATCCCACCAGCCTCTCCGCGGTCTTCACCGCGCCGGCCACCGCCCAACCCGCCTCCGTCGTCCTCTTGCTCGAGGTGGTCGACAACGAAGGTGCGCGCGCCTCCGATCTCGTCGTCATCCGCGTGGCGCCGGACAACCTGCTCCCCACCGCCGACGCCGGCCTGGACCAGGTGGCGCGCGAAGGTGAGGTGGTGACGCTGGCCGGAGGCGCGGATGACCTCGACGGTACCCTGGCCTCGGTGTTGTGGACCCAGACCGCGGGCCCGCCGGTGACGCTCAGTGACGAGACGGTCCTGCAACCCAGCTTCACCGCACCGGCCACCTCCGTCGTCGTCACGCTGGTGTTCGTGCTCACGGCCACGGACAACGAGGGCGCGCAGGGCATGGACACCATGACGGTGCAGGTCAGCCCCATCAACGCTTCCCCGGTGGTGAACGCCGGTAACGACCAGCAGGTCGACGAGGGTGACCCGGTGTACCTCGCCGGCACGGCCACCGACCCCGACGGCCAGGTTGCTTCCACGACGTGGAACCAGGTGCAGGGGCCGCAGGTCACGTTGTCGGATCCCAACGCGCTGGTCACGCAGTTCACGGCCCCGCTTGTCACCGAGCTCACCACGCTGGCCTTCATCCTCACGGGCACCGACGAGGAAGGCGCCTCCACCACGGACCTGGTCGCCATCCGCATCGCGCCGGTCAACTCCCCGCCCGCCGCCAACGCCGGCGTCGATCAGTTCGTGCAGGAGGGCGACTCCGTGCTGCTGAGCGGCACCGCGTCTGACGTGGACGGCACCGTGGCGTCGGTGCGGTGGACGCAGGTGCAGGGCCCCGTCGTCGTGCTCAGTGACCCCACCCTGCTCTCGACGTCGTTCACCGCGCCTGCCGTGACCTCCCCCACGGTGCTGGTCTTCACGCTCACCGTCACCGACAACGAGAACAGCTCCGCCGCCAACGCGGTGTCCATCCGGGTGGACCCGCTCAACATGCTCCCCACGGTGAGCGCGGGCCCGGACCAGACGGTGACCGAGGGTGACCTGGTCCAGCTCTCGGGCACCGCCAGTGACGTCGACGGCTCGGTGTTCGCCACCCAGTGGACCCAGCTGGACGGTCCCGACGCGCAGCTCAGCGACCCCACCTCGCTGTTCCCACAGTTCGTGGCGCCGGAGACGTCGGTGCTGGTGGCGCTGGTGTTCGTGTTGACTGCCTATGACCAGGAGGGCGCGAGCACCTCCGACGTGGTGGTCATCCGCGTGCAGCCCGACAACGCGCCGCCGGTGGTGAGCGCGGGCGGTGACCAGGTGGTGCCCGAGGATGTCGTCGTCACGCTGACCGGCACGGCCTCCGACCCCGACGGGACCATCGCGTCGCACACGTGGTCGCAGCTGCAGGGAACGCCGGTGACGCTGGATGACCCGTCCTCCCTCACTCCCACGTTCACCACGCCCACCACCACGCAGGAGCTGACGCTGATCTTCGCGCTGGCCGCCACCGACGACGAGGGAACCACCACCACCGACTTCACCGTGGTGCGTGTGACGGCGGTGAACGCGCCCCCCACCGCAAGTGCCGGCCCGGACCAGGACGTCCTCGAGAACGCGCTGGTGACGTTGAGTGGCACCGCCTCCGACGCGGACGGAACGGTGGTGAGCACGCAGTGGACGCAGACCGGCGGCACCGCCGTCACGCTCTCCAGCTCGACGGAGCTCAGCCCCACCTTCACCGCGCCGCCCGCCTTCACCGTGCTGACCTTCCGCCTGCTGGTCACCGACAATGAGG
Organism: Myxococcota bacterium; assembly: GCA_040752415.1. Classification (GTDB taxonomy): domain Bacteria; phylum Myxococcota; class JACRCW01; order JACRCW01; family JACRCW01; genus JBFMGU01. The sequence continues at coordinate 36,052 of JBFMGU010000061.1, read as the reverse complement.
GCGGCACCAGCGTGGATACCGTGGTCATCAACGTCTATCCCGACCCCAACACCAACCGTCCCCCGACGGTGGCGGCCGGCCTGGACCAGGTGGTTCCGTCCGGCAGCGTGGTCACGTTGAACGCCGCGGCTTCCGACGTGGATGGCACGGTGACGAACACAACCTGGACCCAGGTCTCCGGTCCCGCGGTGACCCTCGCGGATCCCGGCGCGTTGCAGACCACGTTCACCGCGCCGGTGGTGGCGTGCGCGGCCAACCTGGTGTTCCGGCTCACCGCCGTCGACGACGACGGGGCGGACGCCAGCGACACCGTGGCCATCACCATCAGCGGCCAGATGGGGTCGACCATTCCCGTGGGCACCAACCTGGACCTGGAGTCCAACAACGGCGGCCTGGTGACGGAGGGAACGCTGTGGGCCTACGGCATTCCCACCACCGGACCCACGCGCGGCCACGTGGGCACGCGGGTGTGGGCCACCAACCTCACCGGCAACTACCCCGACAACGCCCAGGAATACCTGTGCCTGCCTCCGGTGGATCGCAGCGGCGCTTCCGACGTCACGGTGACCTTCCGCCTGTGGTCGCGCACCGCTGGCGACGACGGGCTGCGCCTGCAGGCGCTGGACCCCAACACCGGCTGGACCACGCTCACCGGCGTGACCCCCGCCTACGACGGCACCGCCTCCGGCGCGTTGGCGTGGTCCAACCAGGGCATCAACACCGACTACGTGCTCGCGGGCGTCCGTCTCCCGTCGTGGACCGGGGATCTCGCCAACCTGCGCCTGTTCTTCCGCAGCAACAACGTCTTCACCGGTGATGGCCCGATGCTCGACGAGCTCCGCTTTGACAGCGAGGGCTCCGACCCCGACGTCGACGGCATTACCGGCGTCCTCGACGAGTACGAGACCTACGGCACCGACCCCTACCTGGCGGACACCGACGGCGACGGCGCGCTCGACGGTGCGGAAGTCGCCGCGGACACCGACCCGCTCGATCCCGCCGACGCGCCCGGCGTCACGCCGCTGCTCCCCGGCACGTACCTGGACTTCGAGACCAACAACGGCGGCTTTGCCAGCACGGAGCCGCTGTGGGCGCATGGCGTCGTCAGCAGCGGTCCAGGTGTGGCCTACAGCGGCACGCGCGTGTGGGCCACCAACCCCGCGGGCAACTACGGCGACAACGAGCGCGCCTACCTGAACCTCCCGCCGCTGGACCTGCGCGGTGCCACCAATCCCACGCTGAGCTTCCGACTCTGGATGCAGGCCTCCGGTGATGACGGGCTGAACGTGCAGGTCTACCAGGAAGGCAGCGGCTGGACGCTCATCAACCCGCAGACCCCCGCCTACGAGGCGCGCGACGCGTTCTTCGAGCCCGCCTGGAGCAACGTGCGCTATCGGAATGAATACCAGCTCGCCGCGCTCTCGCTGGCTGCCTACGCCAACCAGGTGGTGCGCGTGCGTTTGTCCTTCCGCTCCAACGGCGCCTTCGTGGCACCGGGTGCGTACGTCGACGATCTTGCTCTGGACGACGAGTCCGCGGACCCGGATGCCGACGGAATCTCCGGCGTTCTCGACGAGCAGCAGACCTGGGGCACCGACCCGTACCTCCCGGACACCGACGGGGACGGCACACTGGACGGCGCGGAGATCGTGGCGGGCACCGACCCGCTGGATCCCGCGGACCATCCCGGCGCGGTGATGCTGCTGCCCGGCACCTACCTGGACTTCGAGTCGGATGACGGCGGGCTCAGCACCGACGGACCGCTGTGGGAGTACGGCGTTCCCGCTTCTGGACCGGGCTACGCCTACAGCGGCACACGCGCCTGGGCCACGGAGCTCAGCGGCAACTACTACGACGAAGCGCGCGAGTACCTGTACCTGCCGCCGCTGGACCTGTCCGCCGCCTCCGACCCCACGCTCAGCTTCCGCCTGTGGATGCAGGCCTCCGGTGACGACGGGCTTGGCGTGGAGGTCTACGACGACAACATCGGCTGGACGCTGCTCAACGCGCAGTCCCCCGTGTACGAGGCGCGCGACGCGCTGTTCCGCCCGGCCTGGAACAACGTCCGCTACCTCGGGGAGTACAAGCTCGCGGTGGTGTCGTTGGCCGCGCACGCCGGCCAGGTGACGCGCGTGCGGCTCTCGTTCCGCTCCAACGGATTCTTCGTGTCCCTGGGCGCGTATGTGGATGACCTCGCGCTCGAGGACGAGTCCACCGACGTCGACGGCGACGGCATCCCTGGCGTGCGCGTGGAGGTCCTGACGTACGGAACCGACCCGTACCGCGCGGACACCGACGGAGACGGCGCGCTCGACGGCGCGGAGGTCGCGGCGGGAACCGACCCGCTCAATCCCGCGTGGTTCCCCGGCAGCCCCACCTGGGCTCCCGGCAACCTCGAGGACCTCTCCGTCGACGACGGCGGGCTGGCCACCGACGGAACGCTCTGGGAGTACGACGCCGTGGCCAGCGGTCCCAACCGCGCGCACACCGGCTCCCGCGCGTGGGCCACCAACACCAACGGCAACTACTTCGACGAGGCGCGGGAATACCTCTACCTCCCCAACGTCGACCTCGCGGGCGCCACCGATCCCTCGCTGGTCTTCCGCCTGTGGTCCACGGCCGTCAACGGCGACGGGCTGAGCCTGGAGATCGACGACCCCGCGCTGGGCTGGACCAACGTGGCGCCTTCCCTGGTGGCCTACGACGGCACCGACACGCTCGGCTTCCCGGCGTGGATCAACCAGCGCGTGGGCGCCACCGGATACAAGCTGGTGGGCTTCTCATTGCAGCCGTGGGTCGGCGCCACGGTGCGGCTGCGTCTCGCCTTCCGCAGCAACGGCGCGTTCGTCAGCACCGGCGCCTACCTGGATGACTTCCTGCTCGACGAGGAAGCGGTCGACCTTGACGGGGACGGCCTCAATGGCCTGGTGGATGAAGCGTCCACCTACGGCACCGACCCGCAGCTTGCCGACACCGACGGAGACACGTTCACCGACGGCGTGGAGGTCGCGGGCGGCTTCGATCCGCTGGACCCGCTGGATCATCCCTGAGTCGCGTGGAATGGACCCGCGAGCGCGCCGTTTCCCCGTCGGAAAAAGCCTATCAACCGGCGGCACCAACACCCGGTGAAACCGATCTGGTTTGCGGTCCCCTCCTGGCCCCGTTATGAGGCGCGCCATGAAAAAGACCATTCTCGTGTGTGGATACGGACCCGGAATCTCCGACGCGGTGGCTCGCAAGTTTGGTGCGGAGGGTTTCCAGGTAGCGCTCGTCGCGCGTGGCAAGGACAAGGTGGACCGCGGAGCCGCGGCGCTAAAGGAGGCCGGCATCACCGCCAAGGGCTTCTCCTGCGACCTCGGCGACACCGCCGCGGTCAAGCGTCTCGTCGGCGAGGTGCGCGCGTCGCTGGGGCCCATCACGGTGCTCCACTGGAACGCCTACGTGGGCCTCGCCGGCGACCTGCTCACCGCCGACGTGCAGGACCTCAGGAAGGTGTTTGACGTGGGGATCCACGGCCTGGTGACCGCGGTGCAGGAGTCCCTCCCGGACCTCAAGGAGCAGAAGGGCTCCGTCCTTGTCACTGGCGGCGGCTTCAGCCTCTACGACGAGCAGGTGGACCAGATGGTGGTCCAGTTCAACGCCATGGGGCTGGCGCTCACCAAGGCCGCGCAGCACAAGCTGGTGGGCGTATTGAACAAGAAGCTGGCCAGCCAGGGCGTCTACGTCGGGGAGGTCGTGGTGCTCAGCATCGTCAAGGGCACCGCGTTCGACGCGGGCGGCCACGGCACCCTGGAAGCGTCCACGGTGGCCAGCCGGTTCTGGGACATGCACCAGAAGCGCACCGAGGTCTCCACCCTCGTCAAGTGAGGCGCGTCAGCCGGGCCAGCCACCCGTGGTGGGCGCAAACACCACCACGCGGTCCCGCAGGCTCTCCGGCACGCGCTCCCGCACCGTGGCATGCACCGTGGCCGGGGAATGCGACTGGCTGAAGTGCATGAGCACCAGGTGCTCGTTCCTGAACAGGTCCGCGCGCGCCACGATCTCGTCCAGGTGGATGTGCGCCCGGCGACGTGCGTCCTCCACGGTGTGGTCGTGGTTCACGTAGGTGCACTCCAGGATGAGCACCCGGCTCTCCAGCACCGACGGGCTCGTCTCCACCACGCGTGACAACGTGTCGGTGCAGTACGCCAGCTCCAGGCGCTCGCTCTCCTCGAAGAGGTCCGCGCGCCCGGCGCGGCGCAGCGCGGCAATCTCCGCCTGCGGCAGCTCCCTGAGCTCCGCCTTGAGCTTCTTGACCTTGCGCAGGAACTGGTAGCCCAGCGACGGAACCGGGTGGTGCGTCCGCAGCGCCCGCACCCACAGGTCGCGCCCCAGGTTGAAGGTCTCGCCCGGGCGTACCGGCACCAGCTCCACGTCCATCTGGTTGCGGTGCAGCTTGGAGAGCAGCGCCAGGCTCTCGGCCACCTGGTGCTCGATCTCCGCCGGCAGGAACACGCGCGCCCGTCGTCGCACCATGAGGTCGCGGATGCCCAGCAGGGAAGCCAGGGCGCTGGCGTGGTCGCCGTGACCGTGGCTGAGGAAGATGCGGTCGGTGCTGGCAAAGGAGCGCAGCGGGATTCCCACGTCCAACACCACGTCCAGCTCCGGCACCTGCAGCGTGGTGTAGACCCCCGCCACCGAGATGCCGCGGATGGTGTACGGACCGGCGCGCACCTCCGTGATCATGCCCCCAACCTAGCGCCCTCCCCCGACGAGAACAGCCCCCGGCGTATGTCCCTCCGCGCGGCGGGTGGTGATGCGCCGCACCTCATCCCACCTCCACGCCTCCGACGAGATCCGCATGCCTACATTGCGGCGTCCTCGTGCACCGTGGTCTCTATGGAGGACGTTCCGTGGGAGTCGTGATCAGGATGCGTTTCCGTCGCGCGACGTGGGGACTGGTGCTGGGCCTGTTGGCCTGTGAGGCCGCGCCCGCTCCGTGGGCCACCCCCGCGGAGGCCACTCCCACCGTCGCGGCGGAGGCCCCGCTCGTCGAGCAGACCAGCGTGCTGGATCACGGTCGCCTGGTGAAGCAGGCGCGCGGCCTCCTGGATGACCAGCCCTCGGGGTGTGCCCGGAAGGTGCGGCGCAAGGGTCGTGCGGCGCGCAAGAAGGGACGCGCGCGTCCGTGCGTGGAGAATCCCGTGGTGGCGGTGGTGGACCCGCGCAGTGAGCACATCGAGCTGGTGCGCGCGGGCAAGGACATCTCCGTCGGCAAGCAGGTGGTGATCCAGCAGGCCGTGGCCAACGGCGTGAACACCGAGTACGCGCCGGTCTACCCCAGCGGTGCCGCGGTGCTCGCCGTCAAGCGCACGGTCCCCGTCAAGGACCGCGGCTGGCGCGAGGTCATCTACACGCCGTACTCGCCCACGCTGAACACGCCGGAGATCCGCGCGCGCGGGCTGGAGTACCTGCAGGGCGTGGTGGCGCGTGCGCAGCAGAAGCTCCGGGCCCGCAAGGTTCCCAGCCAGGCCTTCCGCGGTCGCCTGGCCGCCGACGTGGTCCCCGCCGAGCTTGCCGTGGCGCTGGCCATCAATGAGCACCTGGACCCGCACCGCTTCACGCGTGGGGAGACCGTGCGGGACCTGATGGACGAGGTGCTGGTGGTGCTGGGGACCAATGAGCGCTCCGCCTACAACTACGCCGTCTCCGCCGACGGAGCGCGTGGCCTGTGGCAGTTCATGGCCGGCACCTACCACTCGCTGCGTCGTCAGTATCCCGGCGCGCGGCTGCGCCAGGACTTCGAGCTGGGCGCGGATGACCACGTCAACGCCGCCATGGCGTGCCTGCTCCTGTTTGACGCGGACCTGGCGGTGCTGCCCACCCGGGAGCGCGCCCGGCTGCGCCAGGATCCCGAGGAGATGGGTCGCTTCCTGGCCGCCACCTACAACGGCGGCGCCGGCCTGGTGGAGGCCGCGTACGACGGCGTGAACCCGCTGTGGACCACCGCGCTGGAGGCGGAAGAGACGCGCACGTACGTGGACAAGTACGCCGCCATCCGCCGCCTGCTCGTCGAGCGGGGCCCGCAGATGCAGTCCGCCGTCACCAGCGTGGGTCAACCCAGCAAGGGCTGAGCGCTCACATCCCACGTCGGGTGGAGCGGTGCGGGAGGCGTGGTGGATGCAACCTGGGTGACACGGAATCTCCTGGGGTGGGTGATGGCCGCGGTGGCGTTGCTGCCGGGCCCGGCGCGGGCGGAGGGCGCGCCCAGCGTGGCCATCTTCCGGACCGAGGCCAAGGCGGAAGTCAAACCCGACACCGCGGATCTCCTCACCGAGTACATCGTCGCGGAGGCGCGCGCTTCCGGCGTGTTCTCCAGCGTGGCCACGCCGCTGGAGGTGGACGTGCGGCTGGGCGCCGGCGGCCAGGAGCAGCTGCGCAAGTGCGCCAATGACGCCTGCACGCTCATTGACGTCGAGCTGGCCGGCTCCCTGGGTGTCAGTCATCTCCTGGTGAGCACGCTGGGCAAACTCGGCGGCACCTACGTGCTGGCCCTCAAGCTGCTGGACCTTCGTACCGCTCTGGAAGTGGGCTCGGAGCGGACCATGGTGGAGCAGGAGCGGGATCTCCCGGAGGCGGCGGTGCAGGCCACGCGTCGCGTGCTGGTGGCGGCGGGATTCAAGCCAGCCCACGCCCCCCGGAGCTCCGCCCGCGACGAGGGATTCAGCCCTCTGCAGCTGGGGACGTTGGCGGGAGCCGGCGTGGCGGGTGTGGGCGGACTGCTGCTGCTCGCCGCGGCGCTGCTGACGGTGGGCGTGGCGGAGGGGCTGGTGGCCGCGGCAACCACCGTCTACGTGCCCACGCCAACCCGCACCTACCGTGACCGCGTGGCGTGGTTCAACGGCGTGGCCGTGGGTGGAGCGCTCGTCGGAGCGGGGCTTGGGACGGTGGGCGTCATCTTCCTGGTGGCCGCCGCGGCGCTCGGGGCGGGGGCAGCGGTGTTGTGACGGGAGGGGACCATGCGCTTCTGGACCGCGGTGCTCATGATGGCGTGGATGGCCGGCGTGACGTCGTGCGCTCCCAGCTACAAGTGCAACAACAACCCCGGTGACTGCCCCGACGACCAGGAGTGCGTCGACGGCAACTGCGTGACCCGCCCGGCCGCCACCAGCTCCGCGAGCACGTCGTCCAGCTCCTCGTCGTCCTCGTCGTCCTCGTCGTCGTCTTCCACCACGTCGTCCTCCTCCAGCTCGTCGTCGTCCTCCTCCAGCTCGTCGTCGTCCTCCTCCAGCTCGTCGTCGTCCTCCACTTCGTCGTCGTCCTCTTCCACTTCGTCCTCCAGCACGTCGTCGTCGTCTTCGTCGAGCAGCAGCTCCACCTCCGGCGGTCCTCTCTGTCCCTCCAGCCGCGCCAACGGTGAGACGTGCTGCGGCGACAACGACTGCGTCTCCGGCAACTGCGTGGACAGCATCTGCTGCAACACCACCTGCGGCGAGTGCGAGGCCTGCCATCCCTCGGGACAGGGTTGTGTGGCGGCGCATGACACGGAGGTGTGCACGGCGGATTGCAGCGCATTCGTCGTGGCGCTGATCGAGGATGGCACCAGCAGCTGCTTTGCCGGCACGCCCATGGCGACGGCGGGCACGTGCGCAGCGGGGGTGTGTCGGGTCAGCGACGTCTCGGAATGCGCCCTGGGTGGCGTGGGTGAGCTGCTGTTCCAGTGTGACGCGTTGTGCATGGCCCCCACCAGCACGTGCCTCCCCGGCGCGCCCGCGGAACAGGCCACGCGTGAGACCTCCTGCTTGTTGGGCCAGGCCAGCACGTGGTGCACAGGCACCGTCTGCCAGAACGGTGAGCTGGGACCCCAGGAGTGGACCTACGCGTGCGACACCACGGGCCACTGCGCGCCCACCGCCACCGGCAAGAACTGCTGTCCGGAGGGCGACCCCGGTTGTGACATCCGCTGCGCCGAGGATTCCCACTGTCCTTCCCACCAGTGCCTGGATGCCGGCGTGTGCGCGCCCGTCGTCGACGCCGGTCCGCCCGACGCCGGAGCTCCGCGGTGTCTGGATGACCAGGGCCAGGTGGTGCAGCCGGGCCAGGCCTGTCGCGCGCAATGCGCGGATTTCCTCCACGGCGTGGTGGCGGGCGACGGGCTCGACGGGGGATCGCCTGATGGCCCCACTGGCAGCGGCCTGGACATGTTGCTGTGCATGCGCAACGTGGCGGGCCTCGTCGACGGAACGTGCAGCAACGCCAACATCTGCGTGCCCAACAACGTCGCGGATTGCACGGGTGGGCCGGGTGACCTCGTGGTCTCCTGCGACAACGCCTGTCTCAATCCCCAGCACACCTGCGCGGCCGGCGCGCATGTCTCCGCCGTGCAGTCGGTGGCGGACCTGTGCCTGCTGGACACGGAGGTCTCGGGATGCGGGGGCAGCTCCTGCCGGGACGACGTCGACGGCATCTCCCGCATCTATGCCCACCGTTGCGGCGCCACCGGGCTGTGCGGCCCCGGCGGTCCCCCGGTGAGCGACTGCGGCGCCTACCGCTGTCTCACGCCCCACGCCTGCGCCAGCTCGTGCCTGCGGAGCTCGGACTGCGTCCCCGCCCACATCTGCAGCCTCCAGCCCGACGGAGGACAGTGCGTGGCCCCGTGATGAACGCGCCCCCGCAACACCCTGCCCGTGCCCGTGCCCGGCTTGAGGGCTCAGAGCACCGACGAGGTTTTCCGCAGATGACCTTCTGCGCTGAGTGACCCTACAGGCCGGGCACGGGCAGGGGCAGGGGCGGGGGCAGGGGCAGGGGCGGTTGCAGAAGTCCGGCGGAACCCGCTGCTGCTCCCGCTCGACGAGTCCGACCGCCACCCGGCCCTTCTCGCGCATCCCCTGCGCGCGCTCGCGTCCAGGCTTGCCCGCCGGCGGTTTGATCCGTATTCGCGGCCGCTGGCAAGATGACCCCGACGACGACCCCGCACGAAGGACCCGCGCTTGACCCTCACCACCACCCGCCCCCGACCCGATGAAGCGGTTCCCGCGCTCCGCGCCGTCGACGAGCAGCACCTCATGGCAGTGGCGCGGCAGGCGGTGACGGCGGCCTCCCGCGGGGAGGAGCCGGTCTCCGGGGGAGCGCCCAGCGCGCTGCCCATGCCCGCCGGCGTGTTCGTGACGCTGCGCGACGGGGAAGGGCGGCTGCGCGGGTGCGTGGGGCACGTGGAGTGTCGCCTGGGCTCCCTGGAGGAGGAGGTGGCGGAGTGCGCGCGCGCCGCGGCCACCCGGGACTGGCGCTTCCACCCGGTCACTCCCGACGAGGTCGCCCAGCTCCGCCTGGAGCTCTCCCTGCTGGGAAGGATGGAGCCCGTGGATGACCTGGGTGAGCTGGACCCGCGGGTCTACGGCATCACCGTGACGCAGGGCGCCCGTCGTGGCGTGCTGCTCCCGGGCATTGACGGCATCGACACGCCGCAGGACCAGTTCCACGCCGTGTGCCGCAAGGCCGGCATCACCGGCGGCGCCACGCGCATCTTCCGCTTCCCGGTGCGCAAGGTGATGGAGCCGGTGGCCTGAGGGGCTGCGTCAGATAAGTTGCCCATCTGGTCCTGACCGCTTCCAGCGGACCACGACCTGGAGTGCGGCGGGCCCTCGCCGCCCTGGTCAGCGTCGAGCGGTTTGGACAACCGTCAAGGCTCCAAGCGCCACGAGGCAAAGCCTCGCCCGACGTCATGGAGTCCCTGCGCTGTTCGGCCCGCTGTGAACGCGCTGGGCGCTGGCCAGGGCGGCGAGGGCCCGCCGCACTCCAGGTCGTGGTCCGCTCACGACGTCTGCAACCCCACTGGGCATCTTGTTCTGACGCAGCCCCTGAGCTCCGTCGGGACAAGTGCCCCAAACGTTGCCTCGGTGGACCCCTGCCCGTCGGGCGGGTGGAACGCGCCGGCGCGGGAATGAACGCCGGATCCCGCCGGTTACGAGCGCGCCCCTGACAACGGGGCAGCAGCCGCAAGACCCAAACGCATCCCACGAGTGTGACGGCGTTGCAGGACGCCGTGAGGGCATTGCCATGACCCAGCTCGACGAGACCATTGCGCAGGTGGAGCGCCTCTACCGCAACGTGACGGGCCAGGACCCACCCAGCGCCGCCACGCCCTACGCGCCCATCCCGCCGGAGAAGAACCCGCAGCAGCACGTGGAGGAACAGATGGAGCGCCTCAGCGCGCTGCTGGGCCAGCCGGTGGGCAGCAGCTCCGCCACGCCCACCCTGACGCCGCCCATCACCGTGGCCGAGAGCGCGCAGGAGACGCTGGTGTGCGTGGACCTGCCCGGCGTGGCGCGGGACCAGGTGGCGGTCAACGTCTCGCAGGGAATGCTGCTCATCACCGCGCAACGTCCCACCGCGGTTCCCGTCGGGGACAACGTCCAGGTGCGCCACTCGGAGCGCCCGGTGGGCAGCTTCCGACGCGTGGTGCCGCTGCCGCCCGGCACCGCGGCCGAGCAGCTCAGCGCCGAGCTCAGCGACGGCGTGCTGGTGATCCACGTGCCGCGCGGCACGGCCGCCCACCGGAGCGTTCCGGTCCAGTGAACCATCCACAGCTCTTCAACATGCGGGGAAGCCAACACAACCCACCCGCACACAAGGGGAAACAACACATGGAGACCGCCAAGGTTGACATCCGCAAGCTGCAGTTGCTCAACGACCGCATCAACCAGACCATCGACGCGTTGCACCAGCTGCGGCTCAGCGTGCACGGCGTGCAGTCCACGCCGACGGGCGTGGGCGTTCCGCAGGCTGGCATCTACGGCCAGCCCGGGTTCAGCCACACCACCGGCATCAGCCCGCTGCAGAACGTGGCCGCGTACTACGGCCAGGGCATCAACCCCCTGATCGCCCAGCAGGGCCTGGGCCAGCCGTGGGGCGTGGGCGGGCTGAGCCACACCGGCGTCACCCCGTTCTTCAACCCGCTGCTCGCCAACATCGTCGGACAGCAGGGCTACAACCCCTTTGTGGCGCAGCAGGCCTACAACCCGCTGATGACCATGATGGGCGGCCTGAGCCACACCGGCATCAGCCCGGTCTTCAACCCGTTCATCAGCGGCCTCGTCGGGCAGCAGGGCTACAACCCGATGATGCTGGGCCAGCAGTGGGGCGGCATGGGTGGCCTGAGCCACACCGGGTTTGCTCCCCAGGTGAATCCGCTGGCCGCGCTGGTGGGCCAGCTGGGCGTGGTGCCGCAGATGGCCCAGTACGGCCAGCCGGGCTTCACCGTCCAGCCGGGCATCATGGGCGGGCTGAGCCACACCGGCGTGAGCCCGTTCATCAACCCGCTCCTCGCCAACCTCGTCGGGCAGCAGGGCTACACCCCGCAGCAGTGGGCCGGCCAGGGCGTGGGCATCCCCTCGTTCCTCGGCGGGCTGAGCCACACCGGCTTCTCTCCCATCACCACCAGCCTGCTCGGCCAGCAGGGCTATGGCGTGGGCCTCGCGGGCCTGCAGAACGTGGGCGTGGGCGGGCTGAGCCACACCACCCCCGACGTGGGCATCCTCTCCGACCCGTCCTGGGTCACCCGCGTGGCGCAGACCTTCCCCTACGCGTTCTCGCCCATCCCGGTGAACGGTAGTGGTCTGATCTGACCTCGCAGGGCGTGCGGTGACGACGGCGGGCGGGCTCTCTTTCCCGGAGCTCTCCCGCCGTCGCGCTTTTGCGGGGTCGTCCTCCTGACCGATCCTCCGTCGGGGCGACTCGGTTTCCCGGCGGATGGTGCGCGCGGATCCACGGCGTAGATTGCCGCGCATCCACGGGGGGACTGCGCGAGTCCACGCGCCTCCCCGGGGCCGCCCGGCCTCACCGTCGAAGCGGCCACGACCGAAATCCGGCAAAGGAGCGTGATGCACGGTGGCGAACCGAGCGGCGAATTCGCTTTGGCTCCGGACATGCCAGGCGCGCTGGTGCTCCCGCAGCTGCCCCAGGACGCCGACGTGGACCGCGTGGTGGCGGTGGTGGTGCACTGCGCCGCGTTCCTGGAGCTGAGCGGGGAGAAGGTGGTGGACACCGAGTGGGCCCGGCGCTCCATGGCCGCGGTCACGCGACGCACCCGCGGCATGCCGCCAGAAGAGGTGGACCAGCTGCGCGGCCAGCTCAAGGCGGTGGCCCGCTTTGCGCGCAAGGGCTCCATCTCCGCGGGCTTCCTGGCGTTCGTCGACGGCCTGCTGGCGCGCGGGCCGCTGCCTTCCTCCGGCTGACCTTCAGGCGCCGCCCGTCCGACGTGGCGGGACGAAGATGTCCTCCCCGAACACCAGCCGCACCGCCTGGTCCAGGTTGCCCACGTAGCGCACCACCTCGTCGACAATCGCCGGCGGCACCGCGGTGTTCTCCACCAGCCCCGCGCGACAACCCGTGGGGAGCAGGAGCGCGCGCAGGTTGCGGTGGCAGGCGGCCTTCACCTTGTACTCCGCCTCCCCCACCGGCATGACGGTGAGCACGTCGTGGGCGTCGGCCACCAGCACGCCGCTGGCCGCCACGTCCTGCGGCACCGGGCGCTGGATGAAGACGCTGAGGAACGCCAGCGCGGTGGGCAGACCCGCGGACAGCCCGCCGCTGGTCTCGTCCTCCTTCGGCAGCTTGTAGCTGTAGTGGTAGTCCAGGATGTCGGTGGTGAGGTGGGGGAGCTTGGCGCGGGCGTACTCGCGCACCGCCAGGAACGTGTTGCGCACGCCCTCACGCATCTCCGTGGTGAGATTGCCCAGCACGTCCTGCGGCGCCAGCCAGCCGCCCTGGCCCTTGCCGGTGGGCTGACGTCCCGCCCACACCTCGTGGATGAGCCCCTTGGGCTTGCCGCCAAAGTGATACACCGCGCTGGCCAGCACGCGGCCCACCGGAACCCCGTCGACACCCGCGGCGCGACGCAACGCCTCCGCGTGCAGCGCGCAACGCTCCGCGTCCTCCAGCTCCCCGCGCAGACGGTGCAACGCCCCCAGCTGCTGCCACAGCGAGGGACGCAGGGGCACGCGCCGCACCGCCTCCTCCAGCACCTTGCGGCCGCGCGCCGCGTTCTCCGGGTTGGCGAAGAATGCCTCCACCGACGGGGAGCCGGTGCGCGCGTGGTGGTCCAGCAGCCAGGCCAGCACCTGCTCGTCGGGGCCATCCTGCTTGAGCGCGCGGAGGTAGGCCTGCACCGCGTCGTCGGGATGGTGCGCCAGCACCGCCAGGTCACCCAGGTAGCGCAGGTCCAGCCCCTCGCCGCCCTCGGCAAACAGGCTGCGCGCGCGGTCAGGCTCACCCAGCAGCGCGTGGGCCAGCGCATGTTGGCGACGGGAAGCGTTGCGGGGCAGCTCGCGGTCGGCCAGGCGCAGCGGGGCCAGGCGCATCAACGGCAGGTATCTCTCCGCGGCCACCTCCGTGACCTCCGCCAACGTCACCTGGTGCATGCGACGACGGAACGCCGCCAGGTGTCGCGCGTCGTACTCCCGCGCGCGCTCGGTCTCGCCCAGGCGACGGTAGAGGATGGCCAGGCGCTGGAAGACGCTGATCTTCTCGAAGCGGCCCGCCAGGTGATGGCAGATGTTGACCGCCGCCTGCAGCTTGTCGCGCGTGCCCAGCCGCTCGTAGACGCGCTCCAGGGCCAGGATGCGGTCAATGTCCGTCTCGAAGCCGCGCTCGGTGCCCAGCCGCTCCAGGATCACCGCCGCGGCGTGGAACTCCCCGGACAGCTCGGCAATCCACGCGTTGGCCAGCACCGCCAGCTTGTAGATGTCGCGGTCACGGGACTCGTACTTGGCCGCCAGGCTGGCGCAACGCGCACGTGCGTCGTGGGGCTTGCGGGCCAGGAAGAGACGGAAGGCCTCCTCCAGGGCCAGGTGCGCGGCGGACTTGCGGATGAGCTGGAACTGCCCCAGCGCCATGAACTCCTCGGCGCCGCGCTCCGGGTCACGCGCCAGGTGCATGATGGCCTGCAGGTGGGTCAGCGCCCACTCGTGGTGCGGAGAGCGCGCGTTGATCTGCGCCCAGCACGCCATGGCCGCGCTCAGCTCCCCGCGCATGTGCTTGATCTTCGCGTACAGGCTGAGCGCGGTGAGGTCATCCGGCACGTCGTCCAGCACCTCCACCACCGTGGCCTCGGCGTCGTGGAGGTCATGCAGCTGGACCAGCACCTTGGTGTGCAGCAGGCGTTGCTCGGGTGTGGTGGGGGCGCGCTTCGTCATGGACTCCACGACGGAAGTCTTCGGCGTCCTCCGTCGCTCATCCGGTCATAGAGTCACCGGCCCGACCACGCCACCGACGGAGATTGTCCGCGGCACCGCTCGCGCTCACCACGGCGACGCAAGCTGGAGCAGCACCCAGTCCTCCCGCTCCCGGCGGGGCAGCGGGCGCGCGCCGAGCCGACGGTAGACGCGGGTGACGTCGTCGGCCTGGCTGGCGCGGATGCCGGAGAGCAGCAGCGTCCCCCCGTGCTTCACCCGCCGCACCAGCTCCGGCGCCAGCTCCACCAGCGTGGGCGCCAGGATGTTGGCCACCACCAGCGGGAACTGCTCGCCCGTCGGGGGCAGCGGCGTGTCCAGCAGCGTGAGCTTGCGCGTGAGCCGGTTGGCGCGCGCGTTGGCCTCGGCCGCGGCCAGCGCGGCGGGATCGGTGTCGGTGGCCACGGCGCGCGGCGCACCCAGGACCAGCGCGGCCAACGCCAGCACACCGCTCCCGGTTCCCACGTCGAGGATCTCCGGCACCGGCGCCAGCTCCACGAGGTACTCCAGGCACAGCGCGGTGGTGGGATGGAGCCCGGTGCCAAAGGCCGCTCCCACGTCCAGGTGCAGCACGTGCTCCGCTCCCGACGGGGCGCGCTCGCCAGGCGGCAACAGCCACAGGGGGCCCACCTGCACCGGTCGCAGCCGGGCGTCCCAGGTGCTATCCCAGTCCAGCATGCGCGTCCGTTGCACGCTCACGCGCGCCCCGCTGGCCAGGCTGAACGCCTCCCGCACCCGCGCCGCCAGCCGCCACCCGTCGGCAGCGTCGATGGCCGCGGCCACCACGGGAGGGTCCACGTCGTCGCGGAGGTCCAGCGTCACCGCGTCCAGGGATTGCAGCACGTCCAGCGCACGGTAGGCGTCCTGGTCGGAAGCGCCGCGCGGCAGGGTGATCTTCACGGTGTAACGGGTGGTCGACACGGGCGGTACCTTGCCGCAGC
The DNA here is from genome assembly GCA_040752415.1 of Myxococcota bacterium. GTDB lineage: Bacteria > Myxococcota > JACRCW01 > JACRCW01 > JACRCW01 > JBFMGU01. Next base: position 20,904 of record JBFMGU010000061.1, on the reverse strand, counting down.
CACCGGGCCCACGCCAACCGCGCCTGCCGTCGTGGGCGTGCCGTGCTTCCGGGGAAACCACCGAACACAACCCGCGAACGGTGGGCCACGCGACCACGCGCACCGCAGGCGCAATCACTTCGCACGTCCTCGTCCCATTGCGCCTGACGCGCTGGCACCGACGTTGCTGTTTCCGACGGCGGAGGTGTGCCATGCGCGCATTTCACGCTTTGGCGGCTGCCGCTCTCGTCGTGCTCAGCGGCTGCACGTTCTACCTGCCCGGAGATGGCACGGAGACGGAGCAGCGCCGGACGGTCGACGACTTCACGGGGGTGGATCTCGGTCACGGCGTGGTGGCCACGGTGACGCTGGGGCCGAAATCCGTGCGGATGTCCGGGGAAGGCAACATCCTGGATGCCATCCGCACCGTGGTGCGCGACGGCAAGCTGGTCACCGAGGTGGACTCCAACGTCACGCTGCTCCCCACGCGCGAGGTGCACGTGGAGATCAGGACGCCCACGCTGGGATTCGTGGGTGGCTTCGGCGGGGCGCAGGTCACCGCCACCTCCGCCTACCGTTCGCGCCTGGAGGTGATGGCCAGCGGCGCTTCCACCGTCGCGGTGAAGGAGGTGGACGCCGACGCGTTGCGGGTGGTGGCCTCCGCCGCGTCGCTGGTGACGTTGTCGGGCACGGCCCGCACCGCGGTGTTCCAGCTCTCGACGGTGCGCGCGCTGCTCAAGCCGCTGGTGGTGGTGGACGGCACGCTGCAGGTCTCCGGTGGCACCGAGGCGGAAGTGTGCGTGACCGACGAGCTCAACGTGGAGATCTCCGGCCGCTCCACGGTGCGCATCTGGGGCAACCCCACCGTCAAGCAGGTCGACGTCAGCGGCGATTCCAGCTGCACGTTGGAGTAGCGCGCTCACTCCGCCGCAACGAGCAACCAGGTGCGCAGCGGACCCTTCCCCTTGACGTCGATGACGCCGCGCTCCTCCACGCGGAAGGAGTCCGGCAGGCGCATGCGCGTGGTGTCCGTCATCTGCACCCGCCCGGCGAGCCCGTGGGACTCCATGCGGCTCGCGGTGTTCACGGCGTCGCCCCACAGGTCGTAGATGAACTTGCGCTTGCCAATGACGCCGGCCACCACCGCGCCGGTGTTGAGGCCAATGCGCACCTGCAGCTCGGCGTGCTGGGTGCGGTTGAAGCGCTCCAGGGCGGCAATCATGTCCAGCGCCAGGCGCGCGGCGCACTCGGCGTGGTTGGCGCGGGGCTCGGGCAGGCCGGCTGCGGCCATGTACGCGTCGCCAATGGTCTTGATCTTCTCCAGGCCGTGACGGTCCGCCAGCTCGTCGAACTCCGTGAAGATGGCGTTCAGCATCACCACCAGCTCTTCCGGGCTCACCGTGGCGGACAGCCTGGTGAATCCCACGATGTCCGCGAACAGCACGGTGACCTCGGGGAAGGTGTCGGCAATGACGTCGGCGCGGGCCTTGAGGCGCTCCGCGATGGGGCGGGGCAGGATGTTGAGGAGCAGGGACTCGCTCACCTTCTGCTCGGCCACAATCTGCTCATACAAGGCGCGCAGCTGCTCGTTCTGCCGCTCAATCACCGCGCGGCTCCGCTCCACCTCGGCGTGGATGGCGCGCAAGAGGGACTGGTTCTGGTCATTGACCACCTCCAGCACCCGGCGCTCCTCCTCCGCGCGGTGCAGCTTGCGACGCAGCGCGCGGATCTCCTTGTCCATGCGACGCAGCTCGTCGGTGGCGTCGGTCATGGCGACCCCAGCAGCAGCGTGACGAAGGTGCCGTTGTAGATGCGCACCTCGCTGCCGGCCCCCAGCGGCGCGCACTCTCCGTAGCTGTAGTAGCCCAGCATGGGCACGTCCGGCGGGAGCTCCGCGCGCAGCGTCTGGTACTCCTTCTCCGTCCAGCTCCCCAGCGTGCTCTTGCGCAGCGCGCAGTTGAAGATGAGCGCGAAGGAGGGCGTCCCCGGACCGTACGCGCTGACCGCCTGGCGCGCGGAGTCCGCCGCCGCCTCCACCACGGTGGAGCGCTGGTACTCGGTGAGCTGCACGGTGGCTCCCTGCGGGACCGCTCCCGCGCAGATGATGCTTCCCGGCACCTCCCCCCGCGCGAAGGGCGCGCGCAGGTAGAAGCGGTCGGCGCCGTCCTCGAAGATGGCGAGCGGGTGGTAGTTGAAGAGCACGCCCAGCTCGTCGCCCGCGCGGCCCACGTAGCTGGTGTACAGCTCACTGGCGGGCTGCCCGTCGATCTCGAAGACCACGTTGCCTTCCGCGCGCGTGAGCTTGTGGCGCGCACCAATGGGCGTCCACCCGCAGGCCATGCCGTGGGAGAAGCGCACCTCCCCGCCCACCAGGAGCACGGTGAGCGCGTCCTCCAGCACCTCGTCGCCAAAGAAGTGCCGGGCCGGCGTGGTGCGCGCCAGCGTGGTGGCCGCGGCACCGCCAAAGACCGGGAAGTCCGCGCCCAGCGCCGCCTTCAAGCCCTCAATCTGCTCGGACGGGTTGGCCTGCACCGCCTCCGGCACGGCAATGCACAGCCGCGGCTCCGTCGTCATTCCGCGGCGGGCCATCTCCACCGCGGCGCGCGCCGCCTCCCCGGGCGCCCGGGTTGCCCCGCGCCCCAGCCCCACGCCGAACTCCATGACGTCGGAAGCCAGCATCACCAGCACCACCGAGTCATCCCGGTGCGGCGAGAGCGAGGAGAGCTCCCCCACGGAGGTGCCGCCAATCAGCGGGAGGCCGGGGTGGCGCGTGTGCACCTCGTCGAGGATGACCTGGTGCTCCAGCTCACTGCCGGCAAACACCAGCGCCACCTTGGGCCTGGCCCCGGCCAGCTGCTGCTCGCACTGCGCCAGCGCCTCGCGGATGGCGTCCACGACGTCGATGTCGTCGCTGTGTCCCACGCCCACGCGCAACATGGTGCTCCTCCGGTGACCGGCGCGGATCATCACCGATGCGACGGGGTGGCGCCAAGAATGCGGCGTGCACGGCGTCCGGCGCGAGCTCGGCGCACGGATGCGCTAACGTCTCACACCCATGCGCCTGTCTCTTGCCCTGGCTCTGCTGACCCTGACCGCCGCCGCCACGCCGCAGCTGTACTCGTACCGCCAGGTGCGGGAGCGCGTGTTCAAGGATCCGCTCACCACGCCGCCGCCCGTCGAGACGCCGGAGGAGCTGGGCATCCTCAAGGCCTTGCTGAGCGGCGGATTGAACGCGCGCTTCGCCGGCACGTTCGCGGACGCCTCCGACTTCAAGGACCCCGCGCGCAAGCTCATCCACCGCCCCGGCATCTGCGCCGACGGGACCTGGCGCATTGACGTCGAGAATCCCGCCACGGGGCTCCTGGCGGTGGGCACGGAGGTGCCGGCCATCCTGCGCTTTGGCGTGGGCACCAATCACGTGGCGCGACCGGCGCGCGGCGGCCGTACCTTCGGCCTCGCCGTGAAGCTGTTCCCCACGCAGGACCCGGACCAGCCGGTGGCCACGCGCAACCTGTTCATCTTCGACCAGTACGGCCTGGACGGCCACGCGCGTGACCACGTGCTCACTCCCGACGAGGGCGGCGAGCCGATTGTGCTCTCCAACCACACCCCGGCCAACACGCTGCAGAGCAAGCTGGTCAGTGAGCTGGTGCTGGCGCGCTTTGACAAGACGCCGCTCAGCCGTCCGCTCTATCCGCTCACCGAGGTGGACGCGCAGGGTCGCCCGGTGAGCTGGCCGCACACTCCCGACGTCATCCAGCTGGTGCCGCAAAAAGTCCGCCCGCGCCCGCTGCCCCCGGACTTCCGCGAGGAGCTGCGCAGCTACGCTCCCGACGAGCTGGTCTTTGACGTGGTGCTGCCGCGCCAGGCGCTGGTGGTGGAGCGCATCCGCATTGGCACGCTCACCGTGCACCACTGGGTCCTCTCCGAGACCTGCGACGGCGCCCTGCACTTCCACCACCACCCCACGCGCTGAGGCTCGGGACAGACCCTCCGGTCGGTGGTCTTCCAGCTTGCGCACGTGGATGCACAACTTGTGCACGCCGCGGTGAGGGAAAATCCACCTTCATCCGGAATGCCGTGACAAACCAACATGTTCCGTGACATGGCACGCGCCCCGCAACGGTGGGGGCGGAATCACTCCTTGTGCACGGAGGAAGGCATGGCGCTCTCGGTGGCGTATCGCAACAAGTACCGGCTCTGGGCAGACCTGGTTCGCGGCAGCGCGGACCGCCTGTTCGTGCCCACGCAGGCGGACGTGGCGCTGGGTGCGTCGGTGGTGGTGCAGGCGGGGTTGCCGGGCAGCAGCATGCCGGTGGTGGTGCGCGGGACGGTGGTGGCGCGTCGCAAGGCCTCCCTGCGCTTCCCCGCCGGGGTGTACGTGAACTTCCCGCAGAAGGAGCTGGAGAAGGCGCGCCGGCTGATGGGCCTGGACAGCACGCCGGGAAGACAGGTCTGGGGCCGCAAGGATCCGCGCTACGCCTGCTCCCTGCGCGCGCGCCTGCTCACCAGCAGCACCGTTGTCGACGGGCTGGAGGTGAAGAACCTCTCGCACTCCGGGCTGCTGCTCACCTGCCACACCGCGCTCAGCGTGGGCCAGCCGGTGACGGTGACGGTGTGGCTGGACACGGAGGAGGAGGTGGCGCTGCAGGCGCACGTGTCCTGGGTGGGCGCCACCGAGCACCTGGTGGGGCTGCGCTTTGACGCCGACCTCGACGAGAACGCCACGGTGCGCGTGGCCGCGTGCGTGTCCCGGCTGGCCGCCGCGGTGAGCAAGCGCGACGCCACCCGCCGCGTGGTCATTGCCGACGACGACGAGGAGATCCTGCGCCTGCTGGCCACCACGCTGAGCCGCCACGGCTATGAGTGCTTCCGCGCCTCCGACGGACAGGAGGCCCAGGGCCTCATCCGCGAGCTGCATCCCAGCCTGGTCTTGCTGGACATCCTGATGCCCGGCCTGGACGGCGTGGACATCTGCAAGCACATGCGCTCCGACGTGGAGCTGGAGGACGTGCCGGTGATCTTCGTCAGCGCGCTGGACGCGGCCACGCTGCACACGCTGGCGGATGAGGCCGGCGCCACCGACTTCCTCCCCAAGCCGGTGGCCATGGCCGACCTGCTCAACCTGGTGGGCCACTACCTGCGCCTGACCCACCACAAGCCCGCGGTCCAACTGGAGGGCGTGGCCTGAGCGCGCCTCACGGCGTGTCGGTCTCGTCCCAGTCGGAAGGATCGCTGCACCCGGGGTCGAACCCGTCCACCAGGCCGTCGTTGTCGTTGTCGGCCCCGTCGCTGCAGGCGCTCCAGTAGTTGACCTCACGCTCCCCACGACGGAACACCTGGCAGTCATAGTCCTCGTTGTCCAGCCAGCCGTCGCCGTCGTTGTCGAGGTTGTCGCTGCACAGGCCCGGCTCGTCGTCGAGCGCGCCGGTGGTGCACCCGGGGTCCTCCGCGTCGGTCTGGCCATCCCCGTCGTCATCCGCGCCGTTGTTGCACGGCCAGCCGCTGGTGGGTGAGAGCTCGGGCTGACCGCTCAGGCACTCCGGGTCGTCGTTGTCGGTCCAGCCGTCGCCGTCGTCGTCGAGGTTGTTGCGGCACAGGCCCGCCTCGTCGTTGCTGTTGGGATCCGGGCAGTCGGCGTCAAACCCGTCCACCGCGCCGTCGCCGTCGTTGTCCACGCCGTCGCTGCAGATGGCGGCGCCGTTGAACCCGCGCTCGGAGCGGCTGAACCAGGCGCAATCCAGGTCCGCGCCGTCCAGCCAGCCGTCCTGGTCATCATCCACGCCGTTGCTGCACAGGCCCTCGTCGTCGTCCCAGCCCGACCAGCAGTCGGCGTCGTTGCTGTCGCTGGTCCCGTCGCCGTCGTTGTCCACGCCGTCGCCGCAGGCGTACCCGGGGTTGGGTCCCTGCTCCGGCCCGCCGCGCTCGTTGCAGTCGGGGTCGCGCCAGTCCGCCCAGCCATCCCCGTCGGCGTCCAGACCATCCTGGCAGCTGAGCGACTCATCCTTGTCCCAGCCGGCCAGGCAGTTGGGGTCCTGGGCATCCGCGCCGTTGAGCCCGTCGTCGTCGATCCCGTTGTTGCACGCCAGGCTGAGGTCGGTACCGCTCTCCTCGCGGTTGTTCTCGCAGTCCGGGTCGCGCTCGTCGATCCAGCCGTCGAGATCGTTGTCCATGCCGTCGTGACAGGTGGCGGGCCGCTCGTCGTAGTCCGGCGCGTCGGCGCAGCCGGGGTCGTCGTTGTCGCGCAGTCCGTCTCCGTCGTCGTCCAGGCCGTTGCTGCACGCGCTGAAGTTGTTGAAGCCTTGCTCCGGCTGGTTGGCGGTGCAGTCCGGGTCATCGCCGTCCAGCCAGGTGTCGTTGTCGTTGTCCAGCCCGTCGTAGCAGCGGCCCTGCTCGTCGTTCCCCGACCCGGTCGGGCAGCCGTTGTCGGCGGCGTCGGTGAGGCCGTCGTTGTCGTCGTCCACGCCGTTGTTGCACTCCACGCCCGACCAGCCCTGCTCCGGCTGGCCGGACACGCAGTCGGGATCCTGCGCGTCCACCCAGCCGTCGTTGTCGTCGTCCGCGCTGTTGAAGCAGGTGCCCGCCTCGTCGTTGAACCAGCCGGCCACGCAGTCCGGGTCACCGCGGTCCGTGAGCCCGTCGCCGTCATCGTCGCTGCCGTTGCTGCAGGCCTGCCAGCTGAAGCGCTGCCGCTCACCCGCCTCCGGCCATTCCCTGCAGTGGGCGTCGTCGGCATCCACCCAGCCGTCGCCGTCGTTGTCCGCCCCGTCGTAGCAGCCTCCCTCGTCGAGGTCATGGCCCGCGTAGCAGTGCTGGAAGTCCTCGGCGTCGGCGCGGCCGTTGCCGTCGTCATCCAGCCCGTTGTTGCAGGCGAAGGTCGGGTCGTAGCCGCTCTCCGGACCGCCGCGCACGGCGCAATCCGGGTCGGCACCGTCAAACCACCCGTCGCCATCATCGTCCTGTCCGTTGCCGCACCCGTCGGACTCGTCGCGGTCCCAGCCGGCCACGCAGCCGGGGTCCGCGCTGTCGACGCCCCCGTTGCCGTCGTCGTCGAAGCCGTTGTTGCACTCGAAGGTGGAATCGGGCCCCAGCTCGTCGCGGTTGGCCAGGCAGTCGGGGTCGGCGTCATCGGTCCAGCCGTCCCCGTCGTCATCCTGGTTGTTGAGGCAGGTGTCCGGCTGCTCCCAGCCGTCGCGCGCGTCGCGGCAACCGGGGTCGTCGTGATCCCGCAGCCCGTCGTTGTCGTCGTCGACGCCGTTGCTGCAGCTGCTCCACCAGTTGAGCCCCTGCTCGGGGAAGCCGGCCTGGCAGTCAAGGTCGTCGGCGTCCACCCAGGTGTCGTTGTCGTTGTCGACGCCGTCGCGACACAGGCCCGCCTCGTCGTTGCTCAGCCCGTCGGGGCAATCCGGGTCCAGGCTGTCGGCGTAGCCGTCTCCGTCGTCATCCTCGTCGTTGTTGCACACGGAGCCGGACCACCCCTGCTCCGGCCGACCCGCCAGGCAGTCCGGGTCCTGCAGGTCGGCCCAACCGTCGCCGTCGTCATCCGCGCCGTTGAGACAGATGCCCGCCTCATCATCCAGCCAGCCCACCAGGCAGCTGGAATCCTGCGCGTCGGTGAGCCCGTCCCCGTCGTCATCCAGGCCGTTGCTGCAGCGGGGCCACGTGACCTGTCCGCGCTCTCCGCCGCCGGGGAAGCTCCAGCAATCCGCGTCGGCGTCGTCGGTCCAGCCGTTGGCGTCGTTGTCCACGCCGTCGGAGCAGGTGCCCTCGTCGGGGTCGTAGCCCGCGTAGCAGTGCTCGAAGTCCTGGGCGTCGGCGCGGCCGTTGCCGTTGTCGTCGACGCCGTTGTTGCACCCGAGGGTCAGGTCGTACCCGCTCTCCGGGCCGCCACGGAGCGCGCAGTCCGGGTCGGCGCCATCCGCCCAGCCGTCGCCATCCTCATCCACGCCGTTGGCGCAGGCATTGGACTCGTCGTTGTCCAGGCCGCTCTGGCAGGAGACGTCGGCCGCGTCGGATGTGCCGTTGGCGTCGTCATCCGCGCCGTTGTTGCACGCGTAGGAGGGGTCGTAGCCGCTCTCCTCGCGGTTCTGGCTGCAATCCGGATCCGCGTCGTCGAACCAGCCGTCGTCGTCGTTGTCGCTGCCGTCGGTGCAGGAGGCGGGCCGCTCGCTGTCGTCGTCGGCGTCCAGGCAGCCGGGGTCGTCGTGGTCAACGAGGCCATCGTTGTCGTCGTCGCTGCCGTTGCTGCAGGAGGAGGTGTAGTTGGTGCCCTGCTCCGGCCAGTTCCAGCGGCAGTCCGGGTCGTCGGCATCCACCCAGGTGTCGTTGTCATTGTCCAGGCCGTCGGTGCACAGGCCGGCTTCGTCGTTGCTGCGGCCGTCGGGGCAGTTGGGATCCTCGCTGTCCACCAGGCCGTCCCCGTCGTCATCCCAGCCGTTGTTGCACGCCGAGCCGGAGGAGCCCTGTTCCGGTTGACCGGAGATGCAGTCCGCGTCGCGGCCATCCACCCAGCCGTCGCGGTCATCATCCAGGCCATTGGCGCAGATGCCGGCCTCGTCATTGGACCAGCCGGTCACGCAGCTGGGATCCTGCGCGTCGACGGTGCCGTCCCCGTCGTCATCCAGGCCGTTGCTGCACCGGGGCCAGGTGATGCGACCCCGTTCCCCGGCGCCCGGCCAATCCCAGCAATCCGCGTCGGCGTCGTCGGTCCAGCCGTTGCCGTCGTTGTCCGCGCCGTCGGAGCAGGTGCCCTCGTCGATGTCGTAGCCCGCGTAGCAGTGCTGGGGGTCCTGCGCGTCGGCGGCGCCGTTGCCGTTGTCGTCGACGCCGTTGTTGCACGCGTAGGTCAGGTCGTAGCCGGTCTCCGGGCCGCCGCGGAGCGCGCAGTCCGGGTCGGCACCATCCACCCAGCCGTCGCTGTCCTCATCCACGCCGTTGGAGCAGGCGTTGGACTCGTCGTTGTCCAGGCCGCTGGAGCAGGATGTGTAGTCCCAGCTGTCCGCGGCGTTGTTGCCGTCGTCATCGACGCCGTTGTTGCATTGGTAGGAGGCGTCGAGGCCGCTCTCCTCCCGGTTGTGGAAGCAGTCGGGGTCCTGCTCGTCCCACCAGCCGTCGTTGTCGTTGTCATCTCCGTCGGTGCACGTGTCGGTCTGCTCGGTGTCATCCCAGGCATCGCGACAACCCGGGTCATCGCCGTCCCGCAGGCCGTCGCCGTCGTCATCCATGCTGTTGGTGCAGACGGACCAGTGGTTGAAGCTCTGCTCCGGCGCGCTCCACTGGCAATCCAGGTCCTCCAGGTCGACCCAACCGTCGCCGTCGTTGTCCAGGTTGTCCGTGCAGATGCCGGCCTCGTCGTTGCCCAGCCCATTGGGACAGTCATCGTCCGCGCTGTCCACCAAGCCGTCACCGTCGTCGTCCTCGCCGTTGTTGCAGGCGCTGCCGAGCAGACCTCGCTCTGGCATGTCGGGGCAGTCCGGGTCCAGGCCATCCACCCAGCCGTCGTTGTCGTCATCCACGTTGTTGAAGCAGCGGCCCAGCTCGTCATTCTGCCAGCCCGCGGCGCAGTCCGGGTCCAGCTGATCCACGCGACCGTCACCGTCGTCGTCAATGCCGTTGCCACACTGCGCGAAGTCGTTGACACCGATCTCGCCGGGGCCGCCCACGTCCTGGCACTCTCCATCCAGCGCGTCGGTCCAGCCGTCGGCGTCGTTGTCCAAGCCGTCGGAGCAGCTGCCCTCATCCGGGTCGTAGCCCGACCAGCAGTGGTCGAGGTCGTCGGCGTCGCTCACCCCGTTGTTGTTGTCATCCTCGCCGTTGTTGCAGGCAAAGGTCGGGTCGTACCCGCGCTCCGGTCCGCCGCCGAAGGCGCAATCCGGGTCCTGGTTGTCGCTCCACCCGTCGCCATCGTCGTCCAGGTTGTTGGCGCAGGCGTTGGACTCGTCGGGGTCCCGGCCGGTCAGGCAGCCCGGGTCGTCGGCATCGGTGAGATTGTTGCCGTCGTCATCCCCGCCGTTGTTGCACGGGTAGGTGGTGTCGTAGCCGCTCTCTTCGCGGTTGTGGAAGCAGTCGGGGTCGTCCGCGTCGTACCAGCCGTCGCCGTCGTCGTCCTCCCAGTCCACGCAGGAGTCGGGCTGCTCATACCAGTCGGCGCCGGAGGCGCAGGCGGGGTCCTGCGCGTCCACCAGGCCATCCCCGTCGTCATCCCAGCCGTTGTTGCAGGCGTATTCGCCGTAGCGCTCCTGCTCGCGCCGACCTTCCTGGCACTCGGGATCCTGGCCGTCGGTCCAGCCATCACCATCGTTGTCCTGACCGTCGCGGCACAGGCCCTGCTCGTCGTCGCCAAACGCGGTGGGGCAGTCGACGTCGCTGCCGTCGGTGGCGCCGTCTCCGTCGTCATCCGCGCCGTTGTTGCACTGGCGCCAGGACAGTCCGCTCTCCGGGCGGCCCGGGCAATCCGGGTCGGCCTGGTCCACCCAGCCGTCGCCGTCGTCGTCGGCGTTGTTGCTGCAGCGGCCCACCTCGTCATCTCCCGCGGGTTCGGGGCAATCGGGGTCCTGCCCGTCGGTGGTGCCATCTCCGTCGTCATCCACGCCGTTGGAGCACTGCCCGCGGTTGTTGAAGCCCTGCTCGGCGTTCTCCTCCCAGCAGTCCGGGTCCACCTCGTCGGCCCAGGTATCACCGTCGTTGTCGCGGCCGTCCGCGCAGGTCCCCTCGTCCTGGTCCCAACCCGCGAAGCAGCTCTGGAAGTCGTCCGCGTCGGTGAGTCCGTCCGCGTCGTCATCCACGCCGTTGTTGCAGGCGTAGCGCGGGTCCACCTGCAAGGTCTCCGGGCCACCACCCAGGACGCAATCCGGGTCGGCGTCGTCGGCCCAGCGGTCCCCGTCATTGTCCTGCCCGTCGCGACACGCGTTCGACTCATCCGGATCCAGGCCGGAGATGCACCCGGTATCCAGCGCGTCGGCGCGGCCGTTGTCGTCGTCGTCCTGGCCGTTGTTGCACTCGTAGGTGGAGTCGTAGCCGGACTCCTCGCGGTTGTGGCTGCAATCCGGGTCCGCGTTGTCTGACCAGCCGTCGTCGTCGTTGTCGGCGCCGTCGTTGCAGGTGGCGGGTCGCTCGTTGTCGTCAAAGGCGCTGGAGCAGCCGGGGTCGTCGCGGTCGGTCACGCCGTCGCTGTCATTGTCCCAGCCGTCATTGCACGCCATCCAGGAGAAGGACTGCTCCGGCTCGCCATAGGCGCAGTCCGGGTCCGCCGCGTCCACCCAGCCGTCCTGGTCGTTGTCCTGGCTGTCCGCGCAGGTCCCGGCCTCGTCATCGCTCCAACCCATCGCGCAACCGTCGTCGGCGGCGTCCACCGCGCCGTCACCGTCGTCATCCGCGCCGTTGTTGCACTGCGGCCAGGAGAACCCGCCTTCCGGCCGGCCGTCGCGACAATCCGTGTCCAGGTCATCCACCCAGCCGTCCTGGTCGTTGTCCTGGCTGTCGCGGCAGGAGCCCGCCTCGTCGGTGCCCCACGGCGTGGTGCAGTCCGGGTCCGTTCCGTCGGTGGCACCGTCGTTGTCATCGTCGACAGCATTGGAGCACTGGCCCATGTTGTTGACGCCCTGCTCCGGCCGCTCCGCCTGGCAGTCCGGGTCCACCAGGTCCACCCAGGTGTCGTTGTCGTTGTCCTGGCCGTCCTCGCAGGTGCCCTCGTCGGGATCGCCGCCCCAGGTGCAGGCCGGGTCGTTCGCGTCGCTGACGCCGTTGTTGTTGTCGTCGGCGTTGTTGTTGCACGGCAGCGTGGTGTCAAAGCCCTGCTCCGGTCCGCCGCGGAAGACGCAGTCCGGGTCATCCAGGTCCGTCCAGCCGTCGTTGTCGTCGTCGCTGTTGTTGGCGCAGGCGCTGGACTCGTCGGGGTCCCAGCCCGCGGCACAGTTGGAGTCCGCGGCGTCGGCGCCGTTGAGCGCGTCGTCATCCACGCCGTTGTTGCACGCGTAGCGCGGGTCCAGGCCGGACTCCTCGCGGTTGGAGAGGCAGTCGGGGTCGCTCCCGTCCACCCAGCCGTCGTCGTCGTTGTCCCGGTTGTCGGTGCAGGTGGCGGGACGCTCGTCCGGGTCGCCGGCGTCGCTGCAGCCGGGGTCCTCGCCGTCGCTCAGCCCATCGCCGTCGTTGTCCCAGGCGTCGGAGCACGCGCCCAGGTGGTTGGGCCCCTGCTCCGTCACGCCGTTCACGCAGTCGGGATCCGCGGCGTCCACCCAGCCGTCGGCGTCGTTGTCGACGTTGTCGCCGCAGGTGATTCCCTCCACGTCCACCAGCGCGCTGGTGCAATCCGGGTCCGCGCGGTCAACGTTGCCGTCCCGGTCGTCGTCATACCCGTTGTTGCACTGCGTGACGCCGTGGCCGAGCTCGCTGCCGTACATGGCGCAGTCGGGGTCCTCGGCGTCGGCCCAGCCGTCACCGTCGGTGTCCACCCCGTCGCTGCAGGAGTTGCCCCCGCCGCTGGAGCTGGAAGACGTGCCCACGCCGCCGGAGCTGGACGAGCTACCGACGACACCGGAGCTGGAGGATCCACCCACGCCGCCCGAGCTCGACGAGGTACCCACCGCACCGGAGCTCGACGAGGTACCCACCCCGCCGGAGCTGGAAGACCCGCCCACGCTGCCCGAGCTCGACGAGGAGCCAGCCACGCCGGAGCTGGACGAGCCGCTGGTGCTGCCCGTGCCGCTGGACGACGTCCCAACATCACCCGAGCTCGACGACGTCCCCACGTTGCCGGAGCTGGAAGACGTCCCGACGTTGCCCGAGCTCGACGACGTCCCCACGTTGCCGGAGCTGGAGGACGTG
>JBFMGU010000061.1:0-8003 GCA_040752415.1 Myxococcota bacterium | reverse complement strand
CGTGCCGCTGGACGACGTCCCAACATCACCCGAGCTCGACGACGTCCCCACGTTGCCGGAGCTGGAAGACGTCCCGACGTTGCCCGAGCTCGACGACGTCCCCACGTTGCCGGAGCTGGAGGACGTGGAGATCACGCCGGAGCTGGAAGACGTCCCGACATTGCCCGAGCTCGACGACGTCCCCACGTTGCCGGAGCTGGAGGACGTGGAGATCACGCCGGAGCTGGAAGTGCTGGAGCCGCCGCTGGTCGACGCGCTGCTGGTGGTTCCTCCCGTGGAGGTGGAACCGCCGGAGCTGCTGCTCTCCACCACAATCCCTGACGACGAGCTGCTGCTCCCGCTCGACGAGCTTGCGCCCGCGCCGCCATCCTCTGGTTCCGTGGTTCCCGTGGTGGTGGTGATGCAACCGGTGCCCAGGACGCAACACACCGCCACCCACCGCGCGCTGACCCATTTCATGCGTGACTCCCTTGCGCCCCGGCGACCACTCCCCGAGCCTGCTCGCTCCGCCTGGCGCGCTCCGCAGTCTGCGCCGCCACCGTTCGCGCTCCAAGAGTTCTCCCGTGGCGGGCCATGTGGGAGTGACCCGCCGCACGCGCTTCCCGACGCGAAGCGTCAACGCGCAACGGATGCAGCGGCGCGCCACTTCCTTGAGCGTGAGCGCAACGCCGCCGGCAAAGGCAGGCCGCAGGGGCCCGGCACCACGTGCACGGGATCCCGGTGTCGACGGAAATCCTGCGGTCCCCCACGGCGGAGGCCGGTGCGCCCGTCGGGCATGGGCGTTGCTCCGCACCGGCGCATGCGCCCCTTCTCTCGTTCCGTCCTGTTCGTTGCAGTGCTTGGCACGGGCTGCAATTGCCTGGGGCCCGTGGTTCCACCCGTCGTCATGCCGGATGCGGCCTTCCAGCTGGGCAGCCGCTTGACCGGATGGGTCCGTGACCGTGACGGCACCAGCCTGGCCAACGTGGAGGTCAGCTTCCGCGGCGCGCTCACCACGCGCACCGACGGGAACGGCGCCTTCACGCTGGACCTGCCACCCGGCCTGGAGCAACCCGTGCGCTTGCGCCGTGACGGCTACGTGACCGTGGTCCGACGGGTGAACCTGTTCGAGGACGTGACCACCTACCTGGAGGTCCGCTTGGCAACGGAGGCGGCGCCCGTCCCGCTGGACGCCACCCACGGCGGCGCCGTGACCGGTCCCCGCGGCGCGCAGCTGGTGGCCCCCGCGGGCGCGTTTGTGGACGAGAACGGGCAGACCGCTTCCGGCACGGTGGACGTCTCCCTGACCGCGTACGACCCGTCCAACGACGCCGAGCTCTCCGCCTACCCGCTGGACCTCTTCGGCGAGGAACGGGGCGGTGACCAGGTGCAGCTGGAGACGTTTGGCGTGCTCAACGTGGAGGTGCGCCAGGCTGGTCGTGCGTTGCAGGTGGCGTCGGGGAAGACGGTGGAGCTGCACATTCCCGCGCCGGCCTCCGGGCCGCGGCCCGCCACCGCGCGCTTGTGGCGTGGCGACGAGACACAGGGCATCTGGCTGGAGCAGGGCCCGGCCACGCTCGACGAGCAGAGCGGCACCTACGTGGCCACCACGGACCATCTCTCACCGCACAACGTCGACGAGGTGCTGGACCCCTACTGCCTGCGCGGGATGGTGGAGGACCACAACGGGCAGCCGGCGCGGGGCGCCATCGTGGACATGCGCGGGGTGGACTACGCGGGCGGCTCGGTGGACTTCACCGACGGAGACGGCAGCTTCTGCATGACGGTGAAGCAGCGCGCGCGCGTACGCATCACCATCCGCACCCGTGATGATCAGACCACGCGCGAGGTGCAGACCGGCGACGAGCGCAGCACGCTCCCGCCCACCTGCAACATGACGCGCTGTCGCGACCTGGGCACCATCCACCTGGGCCAGCCCGCGCCCGACGGCGGCGTCGCCGCGGACAGTTGTGAGGACAGCTTGACGGAGGGCAACCCGTTTGACGGCACCTGCGCCGACGCGCTGGGAGACTTCTTCACCTGCTTCTCGCCGCAGGGACCCTGCTACTACGACATGGACGACTTCCAGGGCGAGAGCTTCACCATCTCCTACGGCAACGGCGCCAAGGTGGAATACACCTTCAACGACATCACCGGCGTGGTCACCGGCACCTACCACGGCCCCGGCGGCGCGGAGTGCGGCACCATGACCATGACGGAGACCAGCATGGAGCTGACGCCGCGTGGCAGCACCGGCGGCTACCGGTTGGAGTCGACCGCGCGCGGCGGCGTGGTGGTGGTCTGTCCCAGCGGCTTCCGCCTCACGCTCGACGGAGACCAGCGCGAAAGCTTCAGCTCCTGCAGTGGCGACACGGTGGGTGCCGGCTCCGGAGAGGGCGGCGCCACCGCGTGTGAGCCCGCACCCGGCACGCGCGGTGCCCGGTGCCAGAACGTGCTGGACTGCAACAGCCCCAACACCTGCTGCCAGGCCCACGGGCAGGGGCTGTGTCTCTCGTCGGACGAGTGCGAGACGTACCGGGATTACGGCTGCACCTCCGACGTGGAGTGCGAGCTGGGCCGCTGCTGCCAGGCGGGGATCTACAAGATGTGCCTGATGTCGGACGTCTGCTACTGACGCTCGCTCACGGCGCCACGATGCGTCCGTGCGGCCGCGCGCTGCCAAGGGCGCTGGTCCCGCGCTCGGTGTGGCACTTGTTGCACGAGGTCTCGGTCTGCTCGGTCACCATCTCGCGGATGTTGCCGCTGATGGGGTCCTCCACCACCGCGCGGTACGGCGGCGTGACGGTGCGTGTGGTGAAGAAGTTGCCGGAGGCGTTGGTGGACAACGTGAAGGAGCCGTTCTGGTCGGTGATGGTGACGCGCAGGCCGCTCACGCCAAAGCAACGCTCCCGCTGGTTGAGCCCGGCCATCACCGTGCCGCCCAGCGTCATGCGCCGGCCCTCCACGCGCACGTTCTCCTCGGTGTGGCAGTCAATGCAGTCCATGCCGGGATTCATCTCCGACTCGCTGTGGCCGTCCCACTCCTCCTCGTCGTCGGGCCAGGTGAGGCTGCCCGGGGGACAGGTGAGCGCGGCGGGGTCCGGTCCCAGCGGCAGCGGGTTGCCGTTGGCGTCGCACTTGTGCTGGTGCGCACCCGTCTCCAGCCACGCCAGGATGTTGTCCCACTCGTCCTGCGCCAGCACGTAGGGATCCGGCGGCATGATGTGGCTGGGTGAGGTGTCCTGCATGCGCCCCGCCGCCGTCTCGAACAACGGCACGCCTTGCGCCAGCGCGGAGTCCTTGTGGAAGTCATCCCACCCCATCAGGCGCGTCTTGGCGCCGTTGATGGGCGGGTCGTTGTGGCAGCCGGCGCAGTCCAGCAGGAGCGCGTCGCGCACGTCGTCAAAACCCACCGGGCCGCACGCGCTCTCGTCGGGGAAGTGGGTGGGCACGAAGGGGGGGACGCTGGCGTCGGGCAGGCCGGTGGTGTCATTGCGGCCGGGCACCAGGGTGAGCTTCATCGTCAGGGGCATGGAGGGATTGATGCAGTCCTTGAAGCTGCCCACCGGGATGTCGTGTTGCGTCCCGTCAAGGGTGCCGGTGCCCTCCATGATGAGCTTGTCGCCTTCCCAGCGCGCGGTGGCCTGCATGGTGAAGACGCTCTGGCGTCCCTTCACCTCGGCGGTGACCTCGGCGGTGCCGCTGCCATCCAGCGTGCTGAGGTTGCGCGCGGTGAAGGTCAGCACCGGGTGCTCCGAGGCGCCCAGCTGGTCCAGCATGTTGATGCGGATGTCGCGACGGTCCCGCTCCGGCACGCTGCTCCCCGACGTCTCCGGGAAGTGCGCGCGGTATTCATCCTTGTCCGGGTCCAGCCCCGCGGCGCCCACCCGCGCCGTCAACGTGGAGCCGCCGGGGTTGTCCCGGTCCAGCGTGAACTCGTAGGCCACCGAGAGCGCGGAGACCGCGTGGTGGTGGAACAGGCTGCACGCCTGCGCGTCCATCTTGAGGGAGGCCAGCAGCAGCTGGGACTCGGACGCCAGCACGGTGTAGTCGGTGGGTTGTCCGCCCACGTTGATGACGCCATTTCCGCCGGTGCTGGTGTCGACGGGGGGCTCCTCCTCGCTGGAGGTGAGCCCGGGAATGGGGAGCTGACAGCGGCTGAACGCCAGCACACACACCAGCGTGGTACCCACAACGAACAACGGCTTGCGCATGAATGAACCTTCTCCGCGCCACGTGGGGATTTCCGGCCCGCGCGGTCAAGGCCGAGGATAACCCACCCCGACGCCCTCTCTACCGTGCGCGGCCGGCTGCCGGCTCACCTGTTCAAGTCGGTTGAATGACGGACCGTGCTGGGCGCTTCAGTGCTCCGGCAGACGGAACAACGGCTCCACCACGTCGACCCCCGTCTCCAGGGTCTCCAACCACGCCAGGAAACGGTCGACCATGCGCTTGCCCACGAACATGGCCCCGTGCTGCGGCGCCACGATCTCCACGTCGAGCTGGCGCACCATGCGGACCCACGCGCGCAACGCGCGGTTGCTGGCCATGTAGCGGCGGTGGAAGGGCTCCATGTACGCGCGGTGCGCCTCGAAGTCCCGCACCTCCCGCTCCGGCGTGCCCATGGAGGCGCCGAGATCTCCGGTGTACAGGATGTGGCTCACCGGGTCGTAGACGTGGAAGTTCCCCGGCGAGTGCAGGAAGTGCGCGGGGACGAACAGCAGCTTGCAGCCGCGCAGGTCCAGGATCATGCCCTCGTCGGGAATCCCCCTGAGACGGGACACCACCAGGCGATCCAGCCCGAAGTGCGGCACGAAGCGCAGCCACAGCTGGGACACGTACGCGGTGGCCTCGCTGGCCACGAGCCAGCCGTTGATGGCGGCCACCACGTCGGGATCCTGGTGGGAGAGCAGGATGGCCTCCAGGCGGGAGCGGCCCAGCTGCTTGCCCGTCTCCGCGAGAACACGGGCGTAGACGTTGTGGCCGCCGGGGTCCAGGATGATGGCGCCGTCGTGGTGGATGATGAGGTGCTGGTTGGTCTCCACCTCGGACTCACCCGCCAGGGCTTCTTCAATGAGGATGTTCCGGTGTCCCCCGGCGTCGTAGAGGACGGTGGATGGCATTGGCGCTCCCTGGCCCTCACGCGGTGCAACGCACGCGCCACGGATCCCACGCGGGCGCCGAGGAGGAAACCCGCACCGTGTGCGCATGGCGGGAGGGGAGCCGAATTTGCTGCGGCGTTGGTGGCGCATCCCGCGCTGACGCCACACGCCCCACTGCGCCCCAGCAAGGGGGAGCGGGTGCTTGAACAGGGCAGCGGCTGACGACGAGAAAATGGAAGGCGGAGGACTCGAACCCCTGACCCGCGGGCCTTCACGGTTTAGCAAACCGGCCAGGCGCCTTGCCTGGTTCACCTTCCGAAGCTGGAGGATGGCGGAGGAGTTGAACCCCGGACCTCGTCGGCCCACCCGGGTTCCAGCCGGGCCAGCAAACCGTTGCTGTGCACCATCCAGTGTGGAGGAGGGCGGAGGAGTTGAACCCCGGACCTTGCGGGCCCCACCGCTTTCGAGGCGGCGCTGGCAACCGTGCCATGCACACCCTCCAGAAAATGACGACGAGGAGGACGGAGGAGTTGAACCCCGGACCCTGGCGGGCCCCACCGCTTTCAAGGCGGCGCTGGCAACCGTGCCATGCATCCTCCAGCTGTTTCAGGCTTCGTCCGCGGCGCTCGTCGCGGAGTGCCGTTTGGTGTGGCTCTCATCCTGAAGCCTCACCCGACGAGGGCCCTTCAGTAGCGCGGTGCGGCACTCCCGGGATGACGCTCTGAAGTCCCTGCCAATGAGATTGGGTGCGGCTCTTTTGAAACGCGACGCTCGGCCGCAGGCGTAAGCTCATCCGCAGGTGGCCGGCAATGGTCAGCCCCGGGCCCAGCGCTTCATGACGACGGAGAACGCCCAGCGCCGCCATGGACCGCCTCATTCAACGCGACGAGGAAGGGACCATCAATGTAGGGGCTGCCCGTTGCCGGTAACGCGTGAACGGTGGAAGTGACCGGCAATGGTCAGCCCGGGCCGCGCTGTCATGACGACGGAGAACGCCCAGCGCCGCCATGGACCGCGTCATTCAACGCGACGGAGAAGGGATCAGCAATGTAGGGGCTGCCCGTTGCCGGTAACGCGGGAACGGTGGAAGTGGCCGGCAATGGTCAGCCCCGGGCCGCGCCGTCGCCACGACGGAAAACGGCCCGCAATGAGGAACGGGTGGCCGCTGGCATCGAAGCAGTGGTCCGAAGCGTCCGAGCGCGGAAGCGTGTTGTGGGTGAATCACCCGTGGCGACCCGGACGCGGGAAAACTGTGGGGCCGGTGCATGGTCGACCGTTTCCGTCGTCATGACAGCGGCGCCCGGGGCTGACCATTGCCGGCCACCTTCACCGTTCACGCGTTACCGGCAACGGGCAGCCCCTACATTGCAGGCCGGTTCTCCAGCGCGCTGAATCGGTTGGTCCGGTCGCATCGCGTGCCGTCTAATGTCGTCATGACGGCGCGGCCCCGGGCTGACCATTGCCGGCCACCTGCGGATGTGCTTACGCCTGCGGCCAAGCGTCGTTCCAGAAGAGCCGCACCCAATCTCATTGGCAGGGAGCGCGGGGTTATCCCGAGGGAGCGGCACCGCGCTGCTGGAGGACCCTCGTCGGGTGACTGTGAGGCATCAGGATGAGAGCCACGCCCTATCGTCTCACCCGACCGGGACGGCTGACGGTGTCCACTCCGCGCCGTCGGGGAGGGCGAGGTCGCGGCACGGCGAGCACCATGCATCGACGCACCAACGCCTCGCCCTCCCCTGCGCACCAGGTGTTCCCCGACGGGGATGCCGCCTGGTCAGTCCTGCTCCAGCTCACCGTGCCAGTACTGCGCGGACACCAGCGCGTCGCGCAGGTAGGCCCGCCAGCTCTCCGGCATGCCGTGCTGGAAGGTGAACGTGAGACGCATCCCGTCGGGAAGCCGCTTGGGCTTCACCGGCGTGCTGAGCAACCGCATGCCCGCCTGCGTGGGCGTGCGACCACCCTTGCGCTGATTGCACGGCGCGCACGCAATCACCACGTTCTCCCAGCGCGTGTGACCTCCCTGCACGCGCGGGGTGACGTGGTCGTAGGTGGCCAGCGGACGGGGCACGGTGTTGCCGCAGTACTGACAGCGACCGCGGTCCCGCATGTACACGTTCTCCCGGGAGAACTTGATGGCGCGCTTGCCATGCCGGATTCCGCGCAGGAACCGGATGACGGCGGGAACCTTGATCTCCAGGGTCACGCTGCGCACCACCTTGTCTTGATACTCCTCCACAACCTCGACCTTCCCTTCCCAGAGGAGCGTGATGGCGCGTCTCCAATCCACGCGGCCAACCGGCATCCATCCGGGATCCAACACCAGCGTCTCCGCGTGCATGGCGGACCTCCTTTTCCGGAAAACCATTCATCAATGGGTGAATGCCCACCGGGGGATTCGAACCCCCACTGTGCGGCTTTTGAGACCGCTGCCTCTCCCAATTGGGCTACGTGGGCGGGAAATGCCGTCGGGGAGATTCGAACTCCCACTGCACAGGCTCTCGACCTGCTGCCTCTACCAATTGGGCTACGACGGCGTGCTTGAGGGATCCCGCGGGAGGGATTCGAACCCTCACTGGACGGCTTCTGAAACCGTTGCCTCTACCAGTTGGGCTACCGCGGGATGGTACTGGACCAGGGAATCGAACCCTGCTGTTCCGGTGTGTGAGACCGGTGCCGTCACCAGACGACACGCCCAGCGTGCGTGGATTGCCATGGGACTCGCGTGCGGTTTCCGGTCAGGACCGCCGTAAGAATGGGCGTTGAATTTCCCGCTCCCGATCCCGCTCCCGGGACCCACGTGATCCGCATCAGCGCGTCAGGCGACCGTCGGTGTCAGCGGCAGCCAAGGCTGCACCTGGAAATGCACCAAGCCTGGCCTCGAAGCCCGCCTGCACGACGTGACCGCGCCAGGCTCCACGT
>JBFMGU010000060.1:0-46290 GCA_040752415.1 Myxococcota bacterium | reverse complement strand
TTGTCGATTTTCTCGTTGGAAAACCGGGGGGCACCCGTCGACCCGGTGCCACTGACTTCCCGGGAGGGGGATGGGGATGGGGAGAGGGAGGGGGAACACCGCCTTTGGTACCGGTCAACCTGACCGGGAACCGCTGTAACACCGGGAGCGCGGCTCACGCCGGAGGTGGATGCATGGAGTACGACGACGAGAACCGCAGGCCCCAACGACGCCACGCGGCCACCGGCTCCGTCTGGGAATGGGACGAGGAATGCGACTGCTGGTGGCTGCAGGACTGCCCGGAGCACTGCGTGGCGGTGGAGGTGGGTCGCGCGGAGGTGGGGGGCGTGTACTGGCACGTGAGCTTCATGGACGGGAGCAGCATGGACGGGCGCTGCTCCGACGAGGACGAGGCATTTGGCGCGGCGGTGGAAGCCCTGGAGAACCCCGTGCCGCCCGGGAGCGGACCGTTCCCCCAGTGACGCCGCGGCTGCTACCGTGAGGGGCCATGAGTGCTCCTCGCGTGGTTGTCCGCAAGGTGTTCCGACGCATCCTGCTGACCACACCGGTGATGCTGGGAGGCTGCTGCCCCGCCCCCTCCAGCGGCACGTACACCGTGACCAGCCCCATGCCAGAGGCCCGTGACGCGGGTCCGGTGTTCTCGTCCGTCGACGCCGGCGCGCTCCCCCGCGACGGAGGCAGCGTGGCGTGCACGTCGCTCTGCGCCAGCGCCGCGGCGGAGGTGACGAACTGCGCAGAGGTCCC
Source organism: Myxococcota bacterium (assembly GCA_040752415.1). Classification (GTDB taxonomy): domain Bacteria; phylum Myxococcota; class JACRCW01; order JACRCW01; family JACRCW01; genus JBFMGU01. The sequence continues at coordinate 45,546 of JBFMGU010000060.1, read as the reverse complement.
CAGCGACGCGGGCCCCCTGCTCCGGTGCACCTACGTGGTCAGCGACAACTTCGCGTGTGGACGTCGACCGGAGGGGCTGGCCTCGTTGGTGGGCACCGACGGAGACGCTTTCGGTCGCGCGCTGGCGGGCATGGCGTACCTGGAAGCCGCGTCCGTCCCCGCGTTCCAGCGCCTGGCCGCCGAGCTCACGGTGCACGGCGCGCCGGAGCGGTTGGTGCGGAGCGCACGTCGAGCGGTGCGGGAGGAGACGCGTCACGCGCGGATGATCGGCGCGCTGGCCAAGCAGCACGGCGCGCACCCGCCCACGCCCCATCACGGCCCCACGCACATCCGCGCGCTCGACGAGGTGGCCGGGGAGAACGCCGCCGAGGGATGCGTGCGGGAGACCTACGGCGCGCTGCTGGCGGGGTGGCAGGCGTTCCACGCGCAGGACCATGCATTCCGCGCCGCCATGGAGATCATTGCGCTGGATGAAGCGCGACACGCGCAGCTGGCATGGGACGTGGCGCACTGGGCGGAAGGCCGCCTGGATGCGCGGGCTCGTCGACGGGTGCGGGCGGCGCGGGAGGCCGCGGTGGCGGAGGTGCTCGACGCGGCGGCGCAACCCGTGGAGCACGGCGTGGCCCGTGAGGCAGGGCTGCCCTCCCCCGCCCATGCAAGCTGGTTGGTGACGAGCCTGCGTCAGCAGATGTGGAGCTGACATGCCGCTGCGCATGCCCGTCCTGGCCGCGGTGTTGTTGCTCATGGGTTGTCCCGCCCTGGTGACCATGACCGTGGAGCGCAAGGCGGAAGCGGTGATTCCCGCCTGCACGCCGGGCCAGGCGCCGCCGCCGCTCGTCTTCGCGGGATTCCGGGGCATGGACCTGCTGGCCGACGACGAGATGGAGCGGCAGCGCGTGAGCTGGGACGACGTGCGGAGCGTGGTGCCCATCCAGGTCTCACTGCGGGTGTCGCAGGGAGCGCAGGACCTCTCCCACCTGCGGGATGTGCAGCTCGCCGCGGAGGCGCTCTCGCTGGGTCGCAAGGCCTTCGCTTCCGCGCAGGCGCTTCCCGCGACGGGGGAGGCGGAGCTCAACGCCCCCGGCATCGAGATCCTGGCGCATGCCAAGTCCGGCGCCATGACCGTGTCCACCGACGTCACCTACACGCGCTGCCCCGCCGAGGACCAGGCGGTGGAAGCCACGGTGGTGTTCGAGCTGCAGGTGACCGGCAACCCGCTGGAGCGCGCCAGCACGCCCTGATCACTCAAGCAGGTGCGCGCCGGTGCCGAAGACCCCCTGGGACGTCGGCCGCGTTGGTGCGCGCACGGATCCCGGAGCGGAGCATGGGCGGGCACATCCTGGACAACGAGGCCGCAACGTGGCGGGGGCAGGTGGTCCCCAACAGCGCCCAGGCTTCCCCGTCCGCGCCCCGCGCTTCCGACGGGTGGCTGCACCGCGTGCTCAACGTTGCTTCCGACGCCATCGTGCTGGTTGACGACGTGGACCGCATCCGCTTTGTGAACACCGCCGCCAGCCGGCTCATGGGCTGGAGCACGGGCGAGCTGCAGGGCCGGCCCCTCGCGGAGGTCCTCCTCTCCGCCTCCGCCGTGGGATGGCCCGACGAGGCCGGCGGCATGGTCCTGGGGCGGGACGGAAAGCGCATCCCGGTGGACACCGTCACCACACCCCAGTTCCACGACGACGACACGCCCGCGGGCCGCGCGCTGGTGCTGCGCCCCACGCCGGACCCGGCCAGCACCCACGCCACGGTGGTGAAGGAGCGGATGGCGTCGCTGGGCACGCTGACCGCGGGACTGGCGCACGAGATCAACAACCCGCTCACCTACAACCTGGTGAACCAGAGCTATGCCATCCAGGAGGTGCAGGACATCCTGGACGCGCTGCGCACCTCCCCCAGCGCCACGCTCTCCGCGGCCCAGGTGACCTCGAGACTGCAGGAGGTCCTCTCCTCACTGCAGGAAGCCGCCGACGGCGCGGAGCGCGTGCGTGGCCTCATCCGGGACCTGCGCACCTTTGCCCGCGCCGACACCGGGCGCTGGGCGCGCGTGGAGCTGGCCGCGGTGGTGGAGAGCGCGCTGCGACTCACGCACGGCGAGGTGAAGCACAAGGCCAGCCTGCGCCAGGAGCTGGGTGCCGCGCCGGTGGTGATGGGCAACGACGGACAACTGTGCCAGGTGGTGGTGAACCTCATCATCAACGCGGCGCAGGCCATGGACCAGGCGGGACCCGACCACAACGAGATCACGGTGACGCTTGGCACCGCCGGTGAAGGCCATGCCGTGATGGCCGTGCATGACACCGGCAGCGGCATCCCCACCGAGGTGCTGCCACACGTCTTCGAGCGCTTCTTCACGACGAAGCCGGCGGGCACGGGCACCGGTCTGGGACTGACCATCTGCCAGGAGATCATCACCGCGCACCGCGGCACCATCTCCGTGCGCAACCGCAAGGAACGCGGCGCCACCGTCGAGGTGTGCCTGCCCGCGGCGCCCGTGACGGCGTAGCTCCTCTCCGCCCCAGCACCCTCACCCCCCAAGCAGGCGGCGCGGGTTGTGGTGCACGGTCCCGCCCGACGTGGAGCCTAGGCGGCCAGCCGACCCGCGCCGCCGCGCAGGACGGATTCCACCACCTGCTGCAGCTCGGCCAGGTCAAAGGGCTTGGGACAGAAGCGCACGCCGTGCTGCTCCGCGAAGGTGTAGGTGCGCGGGTCCACGGTGTCGCCGGTGATGAGCACGGCGCGGCTCCACACGGACGCGTCGGTGGCCGCCAGGCGCTCCAGGAAATCCGTGCCGGTGCCGCCCGGCATGTGCTGGTCCAGCAGGATGCAGTCGTAGGCGGCGTGCGCCATCAACGTCAGCGCCTCGTCGGTGTTGGCCACGGTGTCCACGTGGTGGCTCCGGCGCGTGAGCACCCGGCGCACCACGGCGCGGATGGGCTCCTCGTCGTCAACCACGAGAATCCGGCGCCCGGAGCTGGCGCGCTCCTCCACCGGCGGCGCGGGCAGCTCCGGCGGGGGCGCGGCCGACTGCATCACCGGCAAGGTCACCACCAGGCACGCACCGGGGAGCGTTCCCTGGTCCACGCGGATGGTGCCGGCGTGCTCCTTGATGATGCCAAAGGCAATGGACAGTCCCAGGCCGGTGCCCTGCCCCACTTCCTTCGTCGTGAAGAAGGGGTCGAACACCTTGCTGCGCAGCTCCTCCGGGATGCCCGGACCGTCATCCTCGAACCGCAGCACCACCTCACCCTGGCTCAGCGACGTGGAGATCAGGATGCGACCACGCTTGCGCGCCTCCAGGATGGCCTGCTGGCTGTTGCGCAACAGGTTGATGAGCACCTGCTGGACCTGGTGCCCGTCCAGCGACAACAGCGGCAGCTCCGGGTCCAATGCCAGCTCGATTACGATGTTGTGGACGCTGAACTCGTATTCCACCAGCGCAATGGCGTCGCGGACGATCTGGTTGAGATCCGCGGGCCGCTGCTCCGGCTTGTGCTTGCGCGCGAACGTCAACAGGTTGTGCACAATCCGACGACACCGCTCCGCCGCGCCGGTGAGCTTCCCGCAGTCCTCCTGGATCTCCGGCGTGGCGGACATGGCAATGAGCTGCGCGTAGCCAATCACCGCGCCCAGCGGATTGTTCAGCTCATGCGCCACCCCGGCAATCAGGCCGCCCAGCGCGGAGAGCTTCTCGCTGCGCAACAGGGAATCCTGGTACGCGCGCTCCCGCGCCTGCTGCGCCCGCTCCTCGGTGAGGTCGCGCTGCACGGAGACCACGGCAATGGGATGCTCCTCCGCGTCGCGGATGAGCGCGCAATGCACCGAGACCGGCACCGCAATGTCCGGTCCCAGCCAACGCGTGGACAACGCGCTGCACGCGCGCTCCTGCACCACGTTGGCCAGCAGCTTGCGCTCCACGGCCTGGTCCTCCGAGGTGGGGCCGGCCAGCTCCCACTGCGGGGCGCCGAACACCTCCGCGGGTGAACGACCGGTGAGTCGCAGCGCCGCGGCGTTGGCGTGCATCACCCGACCGGAGAGGTCCGCAATGACAATGCCGTCCTGGGTGTTCTCCAGCGCGGAGAGGAGCAGCTGTTGACGTCGTTCCGCCTCCGTCCGCTCCGCCAGCGAACGCGCCACGATGCGCGCACCGGTGAGTGGTCCCTCGTCGCCGCGGACCAGCGTGACGGCCGCCTCCACGGGAATGACGCCCTCCGGGGTCACCAGGTCCAGGCGCTGCACAATCTGCGAGGAGGAGAGCCACAAGGAGAGCTCCTCCAGCACGCGGCTGCGGTCCGAGGGACTGAGGTGGATGGTGGCCGGCTGCCCGAGCAGATCCTCCAGTGGCACGCCCAGCTCCCGCACCATGGCGCGGTTGGCGTAGGTGATGCGCCCGTTGGCATCCAGCTCACACATCATGTCCGGTGCCTGCTCCAGGAACGCGGCCACCTTGTCGCGCTCCCGGCGCAGCTCGTCGGTGCGCGCGGCCACCTCCTCCTCCAGCTGGTCCATCTTGTCCTTCAGGCTGGAGCGGAGGCGCAGCTTCTCGGTGATGTCCTCCGCCAGGATGAAATACGCGTCGTCCTCACCGGAGGTGCCGGGGAGACACGCGCCGCTCACCTCCACCGGGACCGTGGTGCCGTCGGCGCGCAGCATCTCCGTGGGGGTGGAGGCCAGCGTCTTGAGGATCTCCAGGTCACGCAGGTGCTCCTCCAGCGCGGCGTGCACCGGCTCCGGGAACAGGTGGCGCAACGGGCGCCCCAGCAGCTCCTCCTTCCGACGGTGCAACAACATGCACGCGCCGGGATTGCACGAGACGATGGTGCCGTGCACGTCAAACGCCAGGATGGCCAGCCGGGTGTGCTCCAGGATCTGGATCTTGCGCTGCGTCGAGGAGAGGGCGAGCGCGTCCGCCTGTTGCGTGGCCTCCGTCACCAGGTACTCACCCACCAGCGTGTTCCAACCGTGCGCCAGCAACGCCACGGTGGCATTGGCCGCGGGCAGCTCCACCGGGGCGGGCGGCTGCCCCTGGTGCAGGTAACCCTCGACGACGCGGGACAACAGGTTGACCGGCTTGATGACGCGGCGCTGGATGACCAACCACGCGGCACCGATGAGCGCGAAGACGCCCAGCAGCGCCACCACGCGCGCCCGCTGACGACGCTGCTGCAGCGCGTCCCTTCGAGCGGCGGCCTCGCGGTCCATGGCCTCCACCATGGCGCGCAGCGAGTCGAAGCCCTCCAGCAGGGGTTGCGGCAACGGGTGCGTTCCCTGGCGCGTGGCCCGGGTGGCGCGCTCCGCCGCGACCCAGGCGTGGAGGCGCGAACCCTGCAGCTCAAGCTGGGGGCGGGCCACCTCCATGCCCGGCTGCGACGCCAGCCTGGCCACCTGGGCCTGGACCTGACCGACCTGCGCTTCCAGGCGGTCCGCGGCGCGCTCACCCACCTGCCCGGAGAGACGCTCCAGCCCGTCCACCGCCACGTGGAGTGCCAGCACGCCGGGCATCAGCGCCTCATTGCGCTGGTCCTGGGCCAGGCGCCCCTCCACCAGCAACACCGTGGCTTCTCCGGCCACCGTGAGCGTGAGCCCGGGCAGGCACCACAATCCCAAGAGCACGCCGGTGGACCACGTTCGCATCTGGAGCATGCCTCCCGTCGTCCATCCCTTCGGCACGCACGGGCTTGCCCTGAAGCGCCGCTCACACTCAGGTTCCGGATCCGTTGTGCCGCTTGTACCGGATAGGGTGGCGTCAGCAGGAGAACGGGTGGCCCCCGGTGGGTGAGGAAGGGTGTGCTCCATGAGGCCGCGTCCGGCACTCGGGATCGATTTCGGGACGTCGAACACGTGCGCCTCCTGGGTGGACGGCCGCGCGCACCTGCACTCCGTGCCCGTTTCCGACGTCGATGCGCTGCTGCCTTCCCTGGTGTGGGTGGGGCCGCAGGGAAGGGTGCGGGTGGGCGCGGACGCGCGTTCCTGCCTCATGCAGGACCCGGCGAACACCCTCTTCGGGATGAAGCGCCTGCTCGGCCGCTCCTTCCGCTCCAGCTACGTGGCCCGCCTCAAGGACCGCCTGCCCTTCAAGCTCATCCCCGACGCCACGGGTCGCTGCGCGGTGGAGGTGCGAGGCCAACCGCTGTCCCTGGAGGAGGCGGCATCCCACGTCATCCGGCACCTGGCCCAGCTGGCGCGCGCGCACGCGGGTGAGCCGTTTGAGTCGTGTGTCATCACCGTTCCAGCGCACTTCGGCTACCGGCAACGCCAGTCCGTGCGGGAGGCCGCCACGCTGGCCGGGCTGGAGGTCCGCGCGCTCATCAATGAGCCCACCGCGGCGGCGCTGGCGCAGGTCCGTGGCTGGCCCACGCACGACCCCATCCTGGTGTTCGACATTGGCGGCGGAACCTTCGACGTCACGGTGATCAACGTGGTGGGTCACCTGGTGAAGGTGCTGGCCAACGGCGGCGACGCATTCCTGGGTGGCGCGGACCTGGACGAGCGGCTGGCGTTGCTGCTGGCGCAGCGGTTCGAGGCGGAGCACGGCGTGGACATCAAGGGCAACCGCATCACCATGCGGCGGCTCATCTACATGGCGGAGATGGCCAAGATCGTGCTGAGCAGTGAGCTGTCCACGACGGTGCGGCTGCCGCTGATGCCGGTGGGCAACCGCATGCTGGACCTGGAGTGCGAGGTCACGCGCGAGATGCTGGAGGGCGCGGTGGCACCGCTGGTGGAACGCATGGTGGGCGCGTGCGAGGAGCTGTTGCGACGGGTTGGGCTCACGCCGGGCAACGTGGGCCAGGTGGTGCTGGTGGGTGGTCCCACGCGCATGCCCATGCTGCAGGAGCGTCTCCGCACCGTCTTCAACCGCGCCCCCCGCACCGACGTGCACCCCGAGCTGGTGGTCTCCGAGGGTGCGGCGCTGCTGGCGCACGGGCTCACGCGACCGGCGGGCCCGGGCCTCGTCGACGCCGTCAGCGTGCCCATCTGGGTGATGGCTCCGGGAGGACCGCCGCGCCAGGTGATCCGCGCCAACGCGCCGCTGCCGTGTGTGTCCCGCTTCAGTGTCGACGTGGCGGCGCTGGGGGAAGGGCCCGCGCTCCTGATGTTCTACGAGTCGGTGCACGCCACCAGCACGGAGCGCGACATCCTGGGCAGCGTCCGCCTCCACCGCGACCGCATTCCGCCGGGCGTGCGCAGCGTGGAGATGGAGGTCCGCATGACGGAGGACTTCCGCCTGGAGCTGGACATCATTGCGCCCGACGCCACGCGGCGCCCGCTGGACATGAGCCGGCCCATCTTTGCCGCAAGCTGAGCGGAGCCCGGGCGCCACCGGGAGCACACCAGCCGGGTGCAGGACGACCCGCAGTGGGTGTGGTATGTCAGCCGCACGCGCCTCTAGCTCAGTTGGATAGAGCAACGGCCTTCTAAGCCGTGGGTCGTGGGTTCGAATCCCGCGAGGCGCGCCACTCTGCTCCTCGCGGGAATCACCCGACGCTAGGGCAGCGTGCGCACCAGGCGGACGCCGTAGAGCTGGCCGTGCGCGTTGGGCGAGGACGGCTCGCGCGAGGCGTTGCGCAGGTCGTCCGGCTTGCTCAGGTTGTGGCCACCGCGGAGCACACGCTGGCTTCCGTCGCCGGGCCGGAGGGGTTGGAGGCCACGTCGGAGTAGGTGCCGTAGTAGTCGTGCACCCACTCCGCCTGGTTGCCGGCCATGTCGTGGAGACCCAGCGCGTTGGGCGGCAATAGACCGGGCCGCCGCGACGGAACCGGGACCGGATCACTCTGGTAACTGTAGCAGGCCCAGGCAGCCTCCGTGATGGCCGTTCCGTCGGTGGTGCTCGTCGGGAGACACTGATTCACATCGGCCTCGCTCTGGAGGTCGCCGCCCCACGGGAAGGCTCCCGTGACGTCGCCACCGCTGCGGGCCGCGTACTCCCACTCTGCCTCCGTGGGCAGGCGGTACCCATGACACTGACGCGGCGACAGACGTTGGACGCAGCTGAAGTTCAGCAGGTCCGCCGACAGCGTGCAGCTGTAACAGGTCTCCAGGCCCTCGCTCAGCGACACCGCGTTGGCGTATGCCGCGGCGTCGTGCCAGTTGAGCCAGCCCACTGCGCACCGCTCACCGGGCACTCCCGCATCCAGCGGCGTGCCGCAGGCGCCGTTCATGTCAAACGTGGGCTGACCGCGGGCCGCCAGCTCACCGTTCGCAAGGTCAAACGGGCTCCACCAGCCGGTGCCGCCGGGGTTGTACCGCTGCATGTAGTAGACCCAATGGCCCAGGTCTGCCTCGTGGCGGTACATCTCGAAGTCGCCCACCGTCACGACGTGCGGCGCCTCGTCGGCCTCGCGGCCAATCTCCGTCACCGGGCTGCCCATCACAAAGGTCCCACCGCGAACCCGCGCGACATGGGGCTGGGCCTGGCAATGCGCGTCACATCCGTCGCCGTCGGCCTGGTTGCCATCGTCGCACTGTTCCCCCATGCCGGCCTGGATCTGCCCGTCACCGCAGTACGCACCGCAGCGCCATGGACCGGTGGTGCCCGCGCGCGCACCCACCTGGAGTGGCAGCACCAGTTCCGGAGCGGGTTCAATGCCCAGGATCACGTCGGTGGCCACGCTCCAGCCCGCGGAGGAAGCCACCACGTTCTGCGGCGAGACATCCTGCTGCACAAGGATCTTCGAGTGCCGCCAGAATCCGCCGGGGTTGCTGTGCAGGTACCGGTAACGGAGGCGCACCTGGTAGCGGCCCGGCGGAAGGATGACGTTCTGGTGTAGCCACGAGAACGCGGGCGTCCGGTTGGCGCTGCCATCCCCCAGCATCACGAAGTCGGGATACGGCCGGCTGAAGAAGTCGCCCAGGTGATTGAACCGCACCTCGCTGTAGTCCCGGTCAATCAACTCTTCCTTGAGTCTAAGCTGGCGGAAGTGGCCGGACCCGCTGACGACGTCCGCAAACCACTCCTGGCCGATGGCGTAGCCGTCCACTCCGCTCACCACGCCCAGGACATTGCCCGAGTCGTCGACGCGCTCGATCTGCCACCGCGCGGCCTCACGACGGTAGAGCGTCCAGTACCAGGGGTCATACAGCGCGGTCGTCTCCGCCGTGTCCGTCTCGTTGGGGCTGAGCTGCAGGGTGTGCTTCAGGTCCTCGAGATAGACGCTGTGGTAGGTGCACGCCTCAAACTCGCATGCCTTGTTGCAGCCATAGCCCGGTTCATTGGTGCCGGTGTCGCATTGCTCACCGGGGTCCACCACGCCGTTACCGCAGGAATTGAGCTGGCAGGCGGTGGTGCACGCGTCATTGGAGTTGGTGTTGGCGTCGTCACACGCTTCACCGGGTTGCACCACACCGTCTCCGCAGTACTCCCGCCGACACGCCGCGGAGCAGCCATCACCCGAGGCGGTGTTGCCGTCGTCGCACTGCTCACCCACCCCGGTCTGACCGTCGCCACACGCCTCCAGGCGACACGTCGGCGAGCAGCCGTCGCCATACTGGGCGTTCCCGTCGTCACACTGCTCGCCAGCCGTGCGAACGCCGTCGCCGCAGCTGTTGGACGTACAGCCTCCAACGACGAACGAGTCGGTGCGCTGGTACACGGCCGCTCCCAGGGTCCCGGTGTAGACGGACGCACCCGCGCCATTGACGACGGTGAGCGAACCGCCGCCCCACCCGTCCCGACTGCCCGCCAGGGTGATGAAGTACCGCCCCGGGGGCAGGAGCCCGCCCCTGGTGAAGCTGGTGTTTGGCTCCGGGAACGGGGAACGCGGGAGATCAAAGGTCAGCGCGCTGTTCTGGTAGGCCACGACGTCACCCGCAGCGTTGGTGAGCAGCCAGTCCGTGAGCACGGTGTCGCGCACAGTGGTGACCATGCGGTGCCGCGTGCACGCTTCCGCAACACAGGAGCTGCTGCAGCCGTCGCTGGACACGGTGTTTCCGTCGTCACAGGACTCGTTGGCCGACGCCTCCTGGACGCCGTTGCCGCAAGCGGCGCCGCATCCCGTGGTGAACGCCACCAGCGTCTCGAGGGCGCCGCCGTTGAGAACCGTGGTCGCAACGTCGTCACCAACGCCGTTTGTGATGCGCGCGACGCCCGATGCGTTGAAGGTTGCGCTGGTCAAGGTGTAGTAGGTGCCCTCGTCGTAGAGACGCAGCCGGTAGGTGCCGGCCGGCAGCGTCAACGCGTGAGCGGAGGCGACACCGCCATGGGATTGCGGGCGGCCGCCGGCGACGGGCTGACCGTGGGCGTTGAGGATCTCCCAGCCCACGCTCTCCACGCACGACTCGCAGTCGATCATGCTGAAAGTGAGCGTGTGTGCAGCGCAGCTCTCCGCCACGCACGCTGCGCAGCCATCTCCGGCCACACCGTCTCCGTCGTCACACGCCTCGCCCAGCGCAGGTTGCACCACGCCATCGCCGCAGCGCTCGACCCGGCACGTGTCGCTGCAGCCGTCGTCGCCGACCTCATTGCCGTCGTCGCACTGCTCGTTGCTGCCCACCAGGGCATCACCGCACCACGTTCCCGCGTCGCAGGTCACCGTGAATTGCGTCTCGAACACGCCGTCGCGCGGCAGCGCCAGGCTCGCAACCACCATGCTGCGTCCGTCGACGACCTCCAGGCGCGCCTGACTTGTGCCGTGAACACTGCGCGTGGAAGCGCGGAGCGTGTAGGTGCGACGGCGCAACCCCGTAAGCTTGACCTCGGTGAACCCGTGGGCGGGATACGGCGGGTCCGCAGCGGGGAGGAGGAGGTTGTTGCGGATCCCGTTGTGCTCGTGCAGCACCGCGCCGGTCTCGTCGGTGATGCTCCAATTGAACTCGCGCTCACCCAGGCTGTCGCCGCTGGAGACACGCAGCGTGTACGGCGGGCAGCGGCTGGGCTGACACGTGCCGTCGCAGCCGTTGCTGGGATCGAGGTCGCCGTCGTCGCACGCCTCACCGCGGGAGAGCTGGCGTACGCCGTCTCCGCACCGCTCAACGCGGCAGGTGGCGGAGCAACCGTCGTCGTTGGCGTAACCCTCGTCGTCACATTCCTCGCCGCTCTGGGGCTGGGTGGCGCCGTCGCCGCACCAGGTCAGCGCGCAGGCCACGGTGAACTGGTACCGCGCAACAAAGACGTCTCCCGGGTACACCACGTCCACCAGTTCTTCCCCGGCGGCGTCCTGCACCCGCAGCGAAGCGTCCGTCCATAGCTCCTCTGAGCTCATCACCTCGAGCTGATAGACGCCGGGCGGCAGCGTGAGGCGCGTGACCTGCTCTTCAGTGTGGTAGCCGCCGGCGTATTCGTCCGGGGCCGTGGCCACGACGTCACCCCGCGCATCGACGACGCGCCACGCGTAGATGCCCCACTGCGTGGCCTGCCGTACCACCGCGACAGGTCCGCAGGTGCCCAGCTGGCACGTCTCCGAGCAGCCGTCGTCAGGCGTGATGTCGCCGTCGTCGCACTGCTCACCCAGCAGCGGCTGTTGCACGCCGTCGCCGCAGCGGGCCGCGCAGGAGGCCACAAAGGTCTCACGGTGCACCGGCTCACTCGGGTTCACGACGTCACCGGCGACCCGTCCACCCAGGCTGTCCAGCAAGCTGTAGCTGGTCCCATCGTGGGAGTCGGTGGGGCGAGCCAGAGTCTGCTCAAACGTGTACACGCCGTCGGGGAGGAAGGCCTGCGCCTGGAACGTCCGGTCGCGGAAGACGTCGCCGTGCGCATAGAACACCTCATTGCCGCCGGCGTCGAAGATGCGCCAGTGCGCGTCATAGGTGTAGAAGCTGCGCACCGTCAGGGTGTGGACCGCGCAGTCCTCAAACTGGCACGTGTCCGAGCAGCCGTCGCCGGTCAGCGCATCACCGTCGTCGCACTGCTCGCCAATCCCGGTCTGGAGGATGCCGTCACCGCACACCTCGACCACGCAGTCCGCGCTGCACCCGTCATTGTCCACCATGTTCCCGTCGTCACACGCCTCGCCGTCAGCAACCACGCCGTCGCCGCACCAGGCAGTGATGCACGGCACGGTGATGGGGTGCCCCTTCTCATAGGGCAACCGGGAGCCATGCGTGCCCCGCGCCAGCTCCGTTCCCTCGACGTCACGGATGATGAACGTGGCGATGCTCCAGACATCATTCAGCTGCGACCGCGTCTCCATGATGTTGGATCCCGCCGGAGCCGCCACGAACTCGCGGGTCGCGGGCGTCGTCTCCGGCACGCGGTACCCCCGCGACGACCGATCAACGACGACGCGTCCGTGCGGATCGAGCATGCGCCAGCCGGCGGTGAACGTGCCGGGCGAGCTGTACTGGATTTCCACCTCGACAGGTGCGCACCGTTCCGCGACGCACAGGTCCGAGCAGCCGTCACCGGACGAGGTGTTCCCGTCGTCACACTCCTCGCCCGTTTGCAGGACGCCGTCGCCACAGCCCTCGACCACACATCGCGGCGAGCAACCATCTCCCGCCTCAAGGTTCCCGTCGTCGCACGCCTCGCCATGGTCCGGAGACCATACGGCGTCGCCGCAGAACGCTCCGACGCACACCGGCGTGGTGAGCATGATGACGTCGCTGCTGCTCCGACCGGGTCCACTGGCGACAACGACCCCGAGGTTGTTGCGCAGCTCGTACCAACCGCCGGACTCGGGATCGAGGTTGAGACGGAGCCACCAATCAAAGTCCCACGGCACGCCAGCGTCGGGGGCGATGTCCAGGGGGAAGGTGTACTGGTGGTAGGGCAGCAGCTCGCCAATCCGTTGCTGTGCGACGATGGCGGCGCTTGGGTTGGTGAGGACCCAGTTCGCGGATGCGTCGGCGCCGGTGCGCAACGTGAGGATGTGCGGGGCGCAGGCGGCCTGGCATGCGGGGTCACAGCCGTCGCCCGCGTCGGTGTTGCCGTCGTCGCACAGCTCGCCAAGCTCAGGTTGGAGGATGGCGTCGCCACAGCGGGGCACGTTGCACCTCACCGTGCACCCATCTCCGCCAGCGCGGTTGCCGTCGTCACATTCCTCACCGCGGGCGGACTGGACCACGCCGTCGCCGCAGAACTCCCGCTGGCACACCACCGGGAAGTGCAGGGTCGCCCCGATTCCCTGCATGGCCGGCGTGACGGTCTGGGCGACGATCGGGGTGTTGCCGTCCACCGTGAGCACCTCAACCCGCGAGCCCACGCCATGGGCCGTCACCGAGGCGACATCGGTAGGCAGCGAGACCTCCGTCTCGTACGTCTCGCCCGCCTCGTAGCCGGGCAGGTCCGTGGGCGCGTGCTCCGTCGCCACGCGTCCCGCGGCGTCACGGATGAGCCAGTGGGTGTAACGCCACTCCGGATCGTCGGTGTGGATACGCACGCGGTACGGCGCACACGTCTCACGCTGGCAAGACCCGGTGCACCCATCGCTCGCGGCCAGGTTGCCGTCGTCACAGTCTTCACCCCGCGCGAGATCGACGACGTGATCGCCGCAGGTGCCGCTCCCACAACGCGTGGTGAACGTGAAGCTTGCAAGGGGCAATGGCTGCACGCCGTTGGGGTTGGACCGCGGGATGGCGACGACGTTGCCGTGGGTGACAATGGCGCCGGCACCGTCACGCAGCTCAAAGGCGTACGTCGCGGTCGCGGTGTGGTACTGCACCCAGTCGAACCATTCGAGGCGCCAGGTGCCCGGCAGCACGTTGAGTGACGCCGGAGCGGTCCCGGGACTCCCGAGGTTGGGCGGCAGCAACGGCGGACCGTACTGCATCGGCACCACCACGTTGCCTTGGGTGTCGACGACGCGCCAGGTGATCAGGTTGGCTTGCACGCCACCCAGCAGGCTCAGCGCGTGGGCGGTGCAGGCCTCCATCACACAGCCGGCTGTGCAACCGTCACCGTCAGCCACGTTGCCGTCGTCGCACTGCTCGCCGCGTGTGGCCTGCTGGATGCCGTCGCCGCAGATCTCCTGCCGACAATCTGGACGACAGCCATCGCCGCTCGCGTTGTTTCCGTCGTCGCACTCCTCGCCGTTGCCGGCCTCGGTGATGCCGTCGCCGCACCAGGTCGGGTCGCACGTGGCCGTGAACACCGCCTCCGCGGAGGACACCGCGCTTGAAACCACGGCGGTGGCCAGGAGGGCGCCGTTGGTATCCAGCACTTCACCGCGGAAGGTGCGGTTGCTCGCGTTGGGAACAATGAGCTCGAGGCGGTAGGTGCCCGACCAGAGCGCGAGGGGAACGTCCCGGCTCAGGTTCTGCACCTGAATCCAATCAGACTCCAGGACCACGAAGTCGTTGCCGTCGAGGATGCGCCAACGGCCAAAGGTGCCAGCGCTGCTGGTGGTGCCGGTCAGGCGCAGGACGTGCGGCGCGCAGGTGCGGGCGCACGTGGTGGTGCAACCGTCGCTCTCGTCGGCGTTCCCGTCATCGCAGGCTTCGCTCGCCTGGGTGATGCCGTCGCCACACAGCTCCTGCACGCAGGAGGCCGAACATCCGTCGCTGCCGACGCGGTTTCCGTCATCACACTCCTCCGTGCCGTTGACCACGCCGTCGCCGCACCACGTGGCGATGCAGGCCACCTGGAACGGATTGGTCCCGTCGTAGACGGTGCGGCCTTCCACGTCGCGAATGGTGTAGCGGTAACCAAAGGTCCCGTAGGTGTCGTCGTCAAAGCGGTGCGCGCCGGGCAGCAGCGCCAAGGGAGCCGTGTAGCTGGAAACGGGTATCGGGTACGCCTCGTAGCGCGTGCCGGTGTTGTACCCTTGCGCCACCAGGACACCGAATTGGTCGTACACCTTCCACGGGGATTCCTCGCCGGTGGGCGTGGTCACGGTCAGCTCATGGGGCGCGCAGTGTGCGGTGCACGAGGTGGTGCAGCCGTCGGCCTCGTCGGCGTTGCCGTCATCGCACTGCTCGGCGGCCTGGCGGATCCCGTCGCCACAGCGCTCGACCATGCAGTTGCCGCAGCCGTCACTGGTACCAGCGTTACCGTCGTCGCATTCCTCGCCCGCCAGCTCCTCAACGACACCGTTGCCACACCAACCCGTGCGGCACCCGGCGACGAAGTCCATGGCGACGGGGAACCCACCGGGATTGAGGTTTCCGAGAGAAAGCACCCGGGTACCGTAGGCGTCATCGATCTCGACGGTGCCGGGAATGATCCCGGAGCTGATGAGCTCGAGGGTGTGGTGCCCCGGTCCCGTCTGGAACGGCTCTTCCGTCGTGGTACCCGGTGCGTAGAGGCCCGCGCGCTCAAGGACCGTCGTGCCCGTGGGTCCAACAATGCGCCAGAGCAGGTTCATCGAGGACGCGCCACCGCGGACCCGGGCCACCATGGGGGCGCACGCCTCAGCGACGCACGAGCTGCCGCAGCCATCGCCGGACACGATGTTGCCGTCGTCGCACGACTCGGCCGCGAGCGGTTGTGGGACGCCGTCGCCGCAGCCGGCCGCGCAGGTCGCCGTGAAGGGATCACTCGAGGTGTTGAAGGCCGCGCCCGCCGGCACCTGGCCACGGGACACCACGCCGCCGAGGGAATCCACCACGCGCCAGCGCAGCTCGTGGGAATGGGCCGGACCGGACAGCTCGAGCCGGTAGGTGCCGTCGAGAAGCGCCACCGGCGCACCGTCACGTCCGATGACCACGCCGCGTCCACTGGCAGCCGCACGACCGGAGGTCACGTGGCGGAATGTCCACGTGTCGATGACGTCGCCCAGCCAGTTCTCGACGACGAGGCGGTGGGCGGCGCAGGATTCCAGGCGACACGTGGCGTCGCATCCGTCGCCGGACCCGGTGGCACCGTCGTCGCAGTTCTCGCCCAGTCCGCCGTGGACCAATCCGTCTCCACAGCGCTCCACAATGCAGGAGGCCGAGCACCCGTCCCCGTCCTGCCGATTGCCGTCGTCACACTGTTCACCGCCCGCGGCTTGGACCATGCCGTCGCCACACCACTCCGCGGCGCAGGTGGCGACCGTGAGCGTCACGGTTCGGACATGCGAGTCTTGCAGCTGCGCCACCCCCACCAGCGTGCCATCGTGAGTCAACAGCTCGATGCGACCGGGCCAGATACCGTAGCCGGTGGAATCCAGCGTCAGCGTGTGTGGGCCGACGCCAAGGGAGAGCGGGATGTCATAGACGCGGTTCGTGTAGTACTTCGGGTCCGCGTCGGTGCGCTGCGCCACCACCTCGCCAAAGTAGTCGCGCAGGACCCAAGTGACGTCGCTGCTGATCTGGTACGGGAAAGCGGGTGTCACCACGCGCAGCACGTGGGGCGCACAGATCTCACGCTGACACGTGGCGGTGCAGCCATCTCCGTCAACCAGGTTCGCATCATCGCACTGCTCGCCCATCTCCGCGCGCGGGATGCCGTCACCACAGCTCCCGGAGAGACAGCGTGACGTGCATCCGTCATCCTCGACCGTGTTTCCGTCGTCACACTCCTCGCCGTTCTCCGGCTGGAGCACGCCATTGCCGCACGCCTCGACGCGACAGGCCCGATCACATCCGTCGCCGTTGGCGCGGTTGCCGTCATCACACTGCTCACCACGCGCGGACTGGACCACCACGTCGCCACACCACTGCGTTGCGCAGCTCGCGACGGCAATGTCCGCGCGGAGGGTCGGACCCCACTGCCCGCCGTCGAACGCGACCTGCGTTCCGGCGTTGTCAATGATGGAGAAGCGGGGGTTGGAGTAGACACCGGGACACGCCTTGGTGAGCTCGAAGGTATGACCCCCAAGACGAAGCGGGAGCGGCACTTCAATGACGGTCCCCGCGGGCCACCAGGCCGGGTCGGTCGGAACGGTGGCGGCGGTATGCTGCGCCACGACGTCGCCGAAGGCATCCCGCACAACCCACGACGCCTGCCGGCATTCCGGCGACGTGGCGCTGTCAGGGGTGATCCGCAGCAGGTGCGGAGCGCATGCCTCGCGCTGACAGGTGTTGTCGCAGCCGTCCCCGGGAGTGCCGTTTCCGTCGTCGCAGCGCTCGTTCAGCGCGGCGTGGAGGATGCCGTCGCCGCAGACCTCCGGGCGGCAGGCGGAGTCACAGCCGTCATTGCCGGAGTTGTTGCCGTCGTCACAAAGCTCGCCGCGGGCGGACTGTGCGACGCCGTCACCGCACCACTCGGTCTGGCACGAGGGCGCCACGGTGAAGCGCTCGGTCACCAAGACACCGCGGTGCCTGCCCGAGGCGATCACCGCCCCGTTGGGTGCAAGGACCTCCAGGAAGCCCGTGGGCCAGCCAATCCCGGGCTGACCATCCATCTCCACGACGTAGGACCCGGTGCGCAGGTCCAGCGGCAGGTAGATGTCCGCGTGGCTGGGATACGCGCCATCCTCGCTGGTGATGTGCTTCGCCACGACGTTGCCGAGCGGATCCCGCACGCGGAAGTCCACCGGGACGGAAGGGGCGCTGGCGCGCACGTGGAGGCGATGTGGCGCGCAGCGCTCCCACTGGCACGCCCCGTCGCAGCCGTCGCCGGAGGCGGTGGCCCCGTCGTCGCATTGCTCCCCGAGGCCGGGCGACAGCCAGGCGTCACCACAGCCCTTGCCGCAGCTCACATCGAACGCAACCACCGTGGGGCCGGACCACCCATTGGCCATGTCCACCGCGGCCAGCACGGTGCCCACGCCGTCGACGAGCTCGAAGGTGTTGGGACCGCGATACCAGGCGTAGCTCGCGGGATCCCGCGCAACCACCAAGGTGTGCGGGCCATCGGCGAGCTGCAGCGGCAACTCCACGTCGCTGTAGGCCTGCGCTGCGCCCGAGGCCACCACCCCGGCGCGCGAGCCGATGGTGAACGTCAATGAGTCGCCGCCGTCCAGCGTGCGGACGCGCAGGCGGTGCGCCGCACACCCCTCGAAGGTGCAGGTGTCCGAGCAGCCGTCGCCCGCAGCCTGGTTGCCGTCGTCGCAGACTTCGCCGCGGTAGGCGTGGACGACGCCATCGCCGCAGCGCTCGACCCGGCACGTGCTGGCGCAGCCGTCGTTGTCGAGCGTGTTCCCGTCGTCGCACTCCTCGCCAAGTGCGGCCTGGATGGCGCCGTCACCGCAGGACTCGTTGCGGCAGGAGGCGCTGCAACCGTCGCCGTTGGTGGTGTTGCCGTCGTCGCACGCCTCACCGTACTGGAGGATGCCGTTGCCACAGACCTCGGGGTGGCAGGACGCGTCGCATCCGTCGCCGTCGCGGAGGTTGCCATCGTCACAGCCTTCGCCCGCCTGGCGGCGCGCGTTGCCGCAGACCTCGCTGTTGCAGTCGGCGTCGCAACCGTCGGCGTCGACGTGGGCACCGTCATCACACGTCTCCCCCAGCGTAGCCTGGGTGGTGCCGTCACCACAGAACTCGACGACGCAGGACGTGGAGCACCCGTCGCCGCTCGCGATGTTGCCGTCGTCACAGGCCTCACCCAGCTCCGGCTGGCGGATGCCGTTGCCGCAGAGCTCGGTCTGGCACGCGGCGTTGCAGCCGTCGCCCGGGGAGGTGTTGCCATCGTCGCACAGCTCGCCGAGGGCGGGATGAGCCACGCCGTCGCCGCACTCCGCGTCGCACCGGGTGCTGAAGGAGCGGACCGCGCGCACGGTGCCGGAGAGCGTTCCCGACGTCACCACGCCTCCGTTCGGGTCGACCACCTCGTAGGAACCACCGAACCAGTCCCCGTACTGGGAGTACGCCACGAACTGGTAGTCGCCCGGCGCAAGCATCACCTCGCGCGCGAAGGTGCCGTCGTCGCCGTACCCGGTCACACCGTCGACGCGTTGTCCCTCCGCGTCGCGAATCTCCCAGGCGACGTGGCTGCCGAGGTAGGTGGTGCGGACGCGCACGGTGTGAGGCCCGCATTCCGTGGCCACGCAGCCCGGCTCGCAACCGTCACCGGGGAGATCATTGGCGTCATCACATTGCTCGCCAAACACCGTGTGCACCACGCCGTCGCCGCAGCGCTGGTCACAGGAGGCCACGAAGGGGAGCCCACGCACGTCGGGCACCGCGCTGTTGACGGTGAGCGGGTCGCCAATGAGCTCGTCGACGAGGCCGCCGCCGAGGTGGTCGGCAACCCGCAGACGTCCGCCGCTCCAATTGGGGTACAGCGTGGTGCGCAGCACGACCCGATAGGCACCCGGCAACAGGTCGATGGGCCAGAGATAGGACTGATTGTCCTCCAGGGCTCCGCGCGCCACGGACATCACAACGTTCCCCTGCGCGTCCACGACGTCCCACCCGACCTGGCCCGCCAGGATGGTGGTGTTCACGGCCAGCTCGTGATGCGCGCATGGTTCGTAACGGCACACGCCATCGCAACCGTCGCCCACCACGGTGCCGCCGTCGTCACACTGCTCGCCCAGCGCGGGCTGCCACGCCGTCGCCACAGCGCTCAACCACGCACGCGCCGCTGCAACCGTCGCCGCTGTCGGTGTTGCCGTCGTCACAAGCCTCGCCCGTCTGCAGGATGCCGTTGCCGCAGGACTCGACGTGGCAGGCCCGATCACAGCCGTCGCCATCCACCAGCCCGCCATCATCACAGGCCTCGCCCAGGCCCGCATGCATCACGCCGTCGCCACAGCGCTCCAACTCACACGCCGCGCTGCATCCGTCGCCGTTGACAGTGTTTCCGTCGTCGCACGCTTCGCCAAAGGCGTCGTGGATGATGCCGTCGCCGCAATCCTCGATGAGACAGCGCGCGCTGCAGCCATCGTTGTCATCACGGTTGCCGTCGTCACAGTTCTCGCCGTTGAGCGGCTGCACGACGAGGTCGCCGCACGCTGTGCCACACACCACGTCCACCGTGCGCTCGATGGTGGCAGGCGAACCGCGGAGGACCACGCGCAGGCGCACACCGCCACCCGGATCGCGGAGCTCAAAGACGCCGTCGATGGACGGGACGCCGTAGCTGATGACGACGCGATAGGCTCCCGCCGCCAGCGAGACCGGACGCTGGAGGTTGGTGAAACCGCCCAGGAAGACGCTTGGGTAGTTGTCGACCACCCGGCCAGCGGCGTCGATGATCTGGAAGCCCACGGTACCACCGGACCGCATGGGCACCGCCACGGTGTGCTGGGCGCAAGCCTCGAAGGCGCAGGACGCGTCGCAGCCATCCCCCGTGGACGGGCCCCCGTCATCACAACGTTCGCCCAGGGCGGCCTGGACCTGACCATCTCCGCAGCGCTCGAGCTGGCACGTGGCGTTGCAGCCGTCGTCGCTGTTGTTGTTGCCGTCGTCGCACTGCTCGCCCCGTCCACCCTGGATGACGGCGTCGCCGCACCGTTCCACCACGCAGGCCGCGGAGCAGCCATCCTCGTTGGTGGCATTGGCGTCATCACACTGCTCGCCCGCATGCACGACGCCGTCGCCGCAACGCTCGACCAGGCACGTGGGTCCACAACCGTCGTGGGCGGCGGTGTTGCCGTCGTCGCACAGCTCACCGAGCACGGACTGGATCAGCCCGTCGCCGCAGCCCTCCACCGTGCAGCCAGGACCGCAGCCGTCATTGCCAACCGTGTTCCCGTCGTCGCAGGTTTCGCCGCGGCCAGCCTGGACCACGCCGTCACCACAGCGTTCGAGGCGACAAAGGGCGTTGCACCCGTCACCATCCACCTCGCCGCCGTCGTCGCACTGCTCACCCAGCCCCGCCTGGATGCGCGCGTCACCACAACGCTCGACCAAGCACTCACGGCTGCACCCGTCGCCGGCCACGGTGTTCCCGTCGTCGCAGGCCTCGCCCAGACCCGCTTGGACCAGGCCGTCGCCACAGAGCTCAATCACGCACGCCGGCGAACAGCCGTCGGCCCCGGCCAGGTTCCCGTCGTCACATTGCTCACCGATTCCGGTCTGGATCCGGCCATCACCGCAACGGTCCGCGAGGCAGGTGGCACCACATCCGTCGTCATCGAGGGGATTGCCGTCGTCACACTCCTCACCGAGGGCGGCCTGGCGGATGCCGTCGCCGCACGCCTCGAGCGCGCAGGTGGGACTGCACCCGTCATTGCCCAGGTTGGCGCCGTCATCACACGCTTCACCCAGCGGCCGCTGCAGGATCCCGTCGCCGCAGCGCTCGACCACGCAGGTGGGGGAGCAGCCGTCCTCCGCGCTGCGGTTGCCGTCGTCACACGCCTCGCCGCGGCTGGCCTGCAAGACGTTGTCGCCGCACCATTCCGTGACGCAGGTGGTGGTGAAGGCAACCTCGCCACGACGACCGGCAGGCAACGTTCCCGACGCAACGACGTCGCCAGCGTGGTTGAGGATCTGGAAGCCGCCCTTGGCCTGGAAGCCCCAGCCCCAGCTGTGCGTGCTCAACATCACGAAGCGGTACGAGCCCGCGGTCAGTGTCAGCGGGGTATTGCTGGTCGTGTAGCTGGTGTAGACGCCGAGCGGCGCAGCGGCGACGAGGCGTCCGGCGCCGTCATACAGCTCCCAGCCGTGGGCGGAGCCCATGTCCTCCGTCCGCAACCGCAACGTGTAGTTGCCGCACGCCTCGAGCTGACAAGTTGCACCGCAGCCGTCCCCCGCGGTGTTGCCACCGTCGTCACACTGCTCACCGGTGGCCGTCTGCACCACGCCGTCACCGCAACGCTCCAGCGTGCACGTGCGGGAGCAGCCGTCGCCATCGCGCAGGTTTCCGTCGTCGCAGCCTTCGCCCGCCTGGACGATGCCGTTGCCGCACGCCTCGTTCATGCAGGTGGCATCACACCCGTCGGCGGGTGCGGTGTTGCCGTCGTCGCATTGTTCACCGCGACCGAGCTGGACGGCACCATCACCGCACCGCTCCACGATGCAGGTTGCGGAGCACCCGTCCCCATCCACGCGCGCCCCGTCGTCACAGGCCTCGCCGAGCTCAGGCTGGATGACGCCGTCGCCGCACCACGCGGTCAGGCAGGAGGTGGCGACGGGGAACGCCTGCGTGCCGGAAGCAGGCAAGGCGCCGGTACCGACGAGGTCGCCGACGTGGTTGCGCAGCTCGAAGGTGCCCTCGGCGGCGGCCCCGGCGGTGACCTGCACGGTGGTGGTTCCCGCGCCGAGGTGCAGGGCGTAGGCCATGTCCAGGCGCCACGGCAGGTCACCCGGCTGCAGGTCCAGAACCGTGCGGCCAGTGTCATCGCGGACCTGGAATGCCAGCGACTGACCGCCGTACTCGGCGCGCAGCCGCAGCAGGTGGGAGCCACACGCCTCCTCGAGGCAGGTCGCGCCGCAGCCGTCGTTGTCGGCGGTTGCTCCGTCATCGCACTGTTCACCGCGGACAAGCTGGATCACGCCGTCGCCACACGCCTCGACCCGGCACGTGGTGCTGCATCCGTCGTTGGGTGAGGTGTTGCCGTCATCACAGGTCTCGCCGACGCCCGCCTGGATGACCCCGTCGCCGCAGCGCTCCAGGTTGCAGGTCACGCCGCAGCCGTCGCTGTCCACCAGGTTGCCGTCGTCACACTGTTCGCCCAACTGCGTCTGCGGGATGCCGTCACCGCAGTACTCGGCCACGCACGCGGCGGTGCAGCCATCTCCGGAGAGTTGATTGCCGTCATCACACGCCTCCCCGGCCTGGGGCACGCCGTCACCGCACCAGGTGGTACGGCACGTCGTCACGTTGAAGGGCACCACCCCTGCGCCCGGGGCAAACGCGCCGCCGGTGGCGACCACCGCTCCGGTGGGGTCCAGCACGGTGAACCGGGCGCCGAAGCCCCAGTGGGTTCCGAAGTCGTCAGCCATCTCGAACCGGTACGCGCCCAAGCGGAGATCGACGGGAACCTCGACCACCTGACCCGGGCGGTAGGGGTTGTTGGAAACCGCAACCACGACGTTGTTGCTGTCACGGATGAGCCAGACGACGTCGTAGCCCAGGCTGCCGGTCTCAATCCGGATCCGGTGGGGCTCGCAGCGCTCGGTCTGGCAGGAGGCATCGCAGCCGTCGCCCGGCGTGGTGTTGCCGTCGTCGCACCCTTCCCCGGCCTGGCGAACCCCGTCGCCACAGCCCTCGGTGAAGCAGGTGTTGGAGCACCCGTCGCTGCTCACACGGTTCCCATCATCACACTGCTCGGGGGCCTGGATGACGCCGTCACCACACCACACCGGAAGGCAGATGGCGTTGAACGCTGCCGGCTGCCTCCACGCCGACAAGAGGTCACCGCCGGCCACCGGAGTCCCGTCGAGACCCTGGATGGACCAGCTGCCCACGTCGGTCCCGAAGAGGCTGGGCTGGACGAAGGTGTGCGGACCGGGGAGCAACGCAACCTCGAAGTCCGCCTCAGCGCCGGTGGAGGTGCCGGTCGGGGCTCCCACGACGACGCCGTCGCTGTTCCGGATCCGCCACGCCCCCAGATTCCGCTCGGCAGGTGAGGCGACGTGGACGATGTGCGGCGCGCACCGGAGGCGACAGAGCGAGTCGCAGCCGTCGGTCTCCACCGCGTTGGCGTCGTCACATTGCTCGCCGTACTGGACCACGCCGTTGCCACAGTCCTCGACGCGACACTGCTCGTCGCAGCCATCTCCCACCGCCACGTTGCTGTCGTCGCATTCCTCACCAAGCCCGGCCTGCAGCAGACCGTTGCCGCACGTCGAGAAGGTGCACCCCAGCGTGACCGGAAGGAAGGTGTCGATGGAGCCGTACCATGCGCGGGCGACCACGAGGACAACTCCGGACGGCGCCACGAGGGTCACCTCTCCGTCGCCCGCCCAGGCAGTCGCGGTGGGGTCCTGCAGCACCAGCGTGTACGCGCCGCTGTAGACGGAAACCGGCTGCGTGTAGAGGGTGTTGGCACCCGTGTACGTACCCGGATCCGCGGACGCGACAACGACGCCAAACTCGTCCAGCAGTCGCCAGCCCATCAGGTCCGGAGCGTTTGCGGTGCGCACCCGGATCTCGTGTGGACGACAGGTGTGGGCCGTACAGTCCGCCGCGCAGGCATCGCCCGGGGCGTTGTTGCCGTCGTCGCACACCTCACCCGAGGCGCGCTGCACGATCCCGTCGCTGCAGGACTCCGGCTGGCAGTTGAGACCGCAACCATCACCCACCACCGAGTTGCCGTCGTCGCAGAGCTCCCCGAAGGACGCCTGGGTGACGCCGTCGCCGCAGCCTTCCCTCACACACAGGTGCGAGCAGCCATCCAGGTCAACCGGGTTGCCGTCGTCGCACTCCTCGCCCAGGGAGACGACGTTGTCGCCGCAGATCTCGTCCTGACACTGGGGGTCGCAACCGTCACCACCGGCCCGGTTTCCGTCGTCGCAGGTCTCGGAGAGCGCGGCCTGCTCCACGCCGTCACCGCAGAACGCCGCGCAGCTGATGGTCACCGGCGTGACAACGGTCTGCGCGACCCAGTTGCCATTGACGACGGTCCCGGAGGCAACCACACCCGCGGGCCCGACGAGCTCCCACGTTCCACCGTACCAGGTACCCACCGGCGCCTCCGCCACCAGCTCGTACTGACCGGCGGTGAGCTGCAGCGGCGTGTCCAGCGTGGCGTAGCGGTTCTGCGCCCGCCCCTGGGCCACCGTCCGCCCGTCGCTGTCCCGGAGTGACCAGACCATGAAGACGCTGTCCATCGACCGCAGGCGCAGCGTGTGTGCAGCACAGGCCTCATACGCACAGCTCGCGGAGCATCCGTCGCTGGTCGCCTGGTTCCCGTCGTCGCAGGCCTCGCCAAGGAACGTCTGGACGAGCCCGTCCCCGCAACGCTCCACCAGGCAGGTCTCGCCGCAGGTGTCGCCGGGCGCGGTCCCGCCGTCGTCGCATTCCTCGCCCGCGCCGGGCTGGTGGATGCCATCGCCGCACACCGCGGCGACACAGAGGTTCGAGCACGCATCGTCGTCGACGGTGTTGCCATCGTCGCAGCCCTCGCCCACCTGGGGACGTCCGTTGCCACACCGCTCGGTGAAGCACTCCGCGTCGCAGGTGTCGCCGTTGACGTTGGCGCCGTCGTCGCATTCCTCGCCGCGGAACACCTGGGGGATGCCATCACCGCAACGCTCGACCTTGCACGTCTCACCACAGCCGTCCGCGGGCGCCTGGCCTCCGTCGTCGCACTCCTCGCCGGCGCCGGCTTGGACGCGGGAGTCTCCGCAGCGCGCTGCCACGCAGCTGTTCGAGCACGTGTCGTCATCCTGGCGGTTTCCGTCGTCGCATTCCTCCGTGCTGTCGGGGACGCCGTTGCCGCACCACTGCAGCTCACAGGTCAGCGGGAGGGTTGCGGGCGTCAGCCACGGGAGGTCCGCCTGCTTGACGAGGACGCCGCGCCAGTCCCGCAGCTCGTAGGTGCCCCACGGCGTGTACGTTGGGAACGGGAGATAGGAGGGCGGAATGTCCAGGCGGTAGGTCCCCGCGGAGAGCTGGAGCTGCACCGTCGTGGTCTGGTAGCCGCGCTGGCCCGGGTCAATGGCCGGGGACGCAACCACGGAGTCCAGCGCGTCGCGCACGCGCCACTCATTGAAGACGCGGTCGAAGTTGGAGTTGATCGTCAGCGTGTAGGGCGCGCACGCGGTGCGACACGCGGTACAGCCCACTTCGCTCGTCGAGTCGCACTGCTCGCCACTCCAACGCTGCACCAACCCGTCGCCGCACCGCTCGAGGAGGCAGGAGCGACCGCAACCGTCTCCGTCGAGAGCATTGTTGTCGTCGCACTCCTCGCCGACCAGGTCGCTGGTGACGCCGTCGCCGCACACCTCGCTCGTGCAGTCGGCCGCGCAGCCGTCACCGGGGAGGAGGTTGCCGTCGTCGCAGATCTCGCCGATTCCCGTCTGCACCACGCCATCACCGCACCCCTCTGGCTGGCAGAACGCATCGCAGCCATCGTTGTCGGCATGATTCCCGTCGTCACAGACTTCCTGCGCGGTGGTGGTGATCACGCCGTCGCCACACCAGCGCGTCCGGCACAGCGAGGTGATGGATTCCCGCGTGCCCAACGCCAGCCCGTAACCCGTGGCCTTCAGCTCGCCCTCCAGCGTCGTGAGCCGGTAGCGCGCGCCGCCCCACCCGTCGCCAAGGCGCTCAAAGGTGTAGGCCCCGGTGCCAAGGGCCACGTCCACGTCAACGCTGAGCCCGCCTGAGTACGTCCCCTGCGCCGCCGACGCCATGCTGCGGCCGAAGGCATCCCTGATCTCCCAGCCCACCGTCTGCCACAGCCGGTCTCCGCCGACCTCGATGTGCAGCACATGCGGCGCGCACGCTTCATGGGTGCAGGTCGCGCTGCAGCCGTCGCCGGCCTGGAGGTTTCCGTCGTCACACTGCTCCGGGAACTGCAGCGCACCGTTGCCACAGACCTCCGGGCGACACTGCGAGTCACAGCCGTCCTGGTTCGTCAGGTTGCCGTCGTCGCAGTCCTCGCCACGGTCGGCCTGGGTGACGCCGTCGCCGCACGAGGGAGCACAGGACGTCTGGAACGGGAAGGCCTCGCTCTCCGGACCGGTGGGGCCGCGCCATTCCAAGGTACCGGTGGTGACGACGTCACCCGCCGGATCGAGAACCTCGAAGATGCCGCCCTGCCAGCTGCGATAGGGCGCGGATGCGATGAAGTTGTACCGACCAGCGACGAGCGTGACGTCCGAGAAATACTCCCGCTGCTGTTGCTGGTAGCCCGACCCACTCGCCACCGTTGCGCCACCCTCGTTCCGGATCTCCCAGGCGATGTTGGTGTTCCAACCGGTCCGGATGCGCACGCGGTGACGGGCACAGGGCTCGACGCCACACGTGGCATTGCAGGAGTCACCCGGGACATTGTTGCCGTCGTCGCACACCTCACCCGCGCCTGCGTGGACCACGCCGTCGCCGCAGCGTTCGACCTGGCACGTGGGACCACAGCCGTCGTTGGCATTGGTATTCCCGTCGTCGCACTGCTCGCCGATGTCCGCGCGCAGGAGCCCATCACCGCAGAAGCCGAACACGCAGCCCACGTCGCAGCCATCACCGTTGACCGCGTTCCCGTCGTCGCACTCCTCACCCAGCGCCGGCTGCACCACGGCATCCCCGCAAACCTCGACGACGCAGAAGTTGTTGCACCCGTCGCCATTCACGCGGTTTCCGTCGTCGCAGGCCTCGAACTGGCCCTGCGTTCCGTCGCCGCAGGAGGGGACGCACGCGGTCACCCGCAACGCGACCTCTGGAGAATCGGTGAGGATGTTGTAGGCACCCACGGTCTGCACCGCCGCGCCACCGGCGTCGCGCAGCTCGAGGGAGACCTGGCGGCTCCACCCCATGTCACCGTCCGGCGTGTATGCCAGCCGTCTCAGGCGGTAGGCGCCCAGCCGCAGGGGAACCGGGATGTCATAGGCGGTCCCGTTCGCGAAGCTGCTGGGCAGACGCTCCAGCACCAGGTTGTCGTCGGCGTCGTAGAGCTGGAAGCCGGCGGACGAGGCGTAGAGCGGGTTGCCGTTCTGGTCGTACGCGTAGGGCGCGGTGCCGTACCCGGAGAAGAAGTGGATGGTGTGGGGCTCGCACGGCTCGGGCTGACAGGTGGCGTCGCATCCGTCGTCGCTCTGGGTGTTTCCATCGTCGCACCGTTCGCCGTCCGTGAGCGTCAGCAGCCCGTCGCCGCAGTATTCTTCCTCGCACGTCGCGGAACACCCGTCCTCGCTGATCACGTTGCCGTCGTCGCACTGCTCTCCGCGGCTTGCCTGCACCTGGGCGTCCCCGCACCAGCCGGAGATGCACGAGATGTTGATGGTCTTGGCGGATTGGACGCCGCTGTCCGGCAGCGGGCTGTCGGAGTCGACGAGGTTCCCCTCGAAGTCATAGAGCTCGTACCACGCCCCACGCCAGCCGTTGGTCAGGGAGTAGAACATCTCGAAGGTGTGCGGCCCGCGCCACATCGGAAGCGGCGTCTCCACGACGGTGAAGTTGTCCTGGAAGGTGTAGCTGTTCTGATTGTGCACCACGACGCCGCGGGCGTCCGTGATGCGCCAACGCACCGTCCAGGCCTCGTCAAACAGGTGCATCACGAGGCGGTGGGGCGCGCAGTTCATGGTACAGGCCGAGGTGCACCCGTCGGTCTCGTCGCCATTGCCGTCGTCGCACGCTTCGCCGAGCTGCCACACGCCGTTGTCACAGACTTCGGACACGCACTGGGCGTCGCAGCCGTCCCCGGAGGCCCGGTTGACGTCGTCGCAGGACTCGCCGCGCCCGGGCTGGATGATGCCGTCGCCACAGGTCGTCAGGGCGCAGTTGTCGCACGCATCCAGCGGCTCGGCGTTCGCGTCATCACACTGCTCGCCGACGTCCACCACGCCATTGCCGCAGCCCTCGATGCGACAGTGCGTGTCGCAGCCGTCCGCGCTGTCGAGGTTGGCGTCGTCGCACTGTTCATTCAGGTCGGCCTGCACTTCACCGTCGCCGCAGAAACGGTAGGCGCAATAGGCATTGAAGGGGCCAACGCCGGTGCCGAAGGCATCTAAGTCCGCCTTGTTGCCAAAGATAATCTGGCCGCCAAAGCGGTCCTCCACCGACCAACTCGCCGGGCCGAAGGGGCTGCCCGGTGTCGCGTTGAGGCGGAACTCGAATGGGCCCACGGACCCGTTGCCCAACAGGTCCACGTGCTGGACGTAGGTCTGGTTCGCCACCGTGTTCGCGGGGCCCTGGAAGACCCTGCCGTTGGCGGAGAGGATGCTCCACTGGGTCCCGGCGCCTGCAGAGCCCGTGTCCAGGCGGACGGTGAACACCGCGCAGGGCTCGGGCTGACACGTGTCGCTGCAGCCGTCGTCGGGGAGGCTGTTGCTGTCATCGCAGTTCTCGCCCATGCCCCACTGGATGATGCCGTCGCCGCAGTACTCCCGGATGCATGGCCAGGCGCAGCCGTCCCAGGGATTGAAATTCCCGTCGTCACACTGCTCGTTCGGCTGGACGATTCCGTCGCCACAGCGCTCGACCTGGCACGTGCTGGTGCAGCCGTCGTTGTTGACGAGGTTTCCGTCGTCGCACTGCTCCGGCGGCTCCCGGGTGCTGTTGCCGCAGATCTGCGGGTCCCGGCAATCGGGAGCTCCGTCGCCATCGACGTCGGTGACGCAATCCGCGCCGCAGCTTGGGCTGGCGTCATCACAATCCGGGCCATTGCACGCACCGGCGCCAAGGCCATCCTGGTCAAGGTCCATGCAGGGGTCACACGCGTCACCGACGCCGTCGCCGTCGGCGTCATCCTGCGGCGCGCCGGCCGTCGCCGGACAGTTGTCACACGCGTCGCCCAGACCGTCGGAGTCGGTATCCTGCTGGTCGTTGTTGGCCACCATGGGGCAGTTGTCACAGGCAACGCCGGCCGTGTCGCCGTCGTCACTCCCAGCCGGAGCGCCTTCACGAATCTCGTGGATGCGGAACCTTCCCCGCGTTGGATACTGGTAACCGGGCCAGACGTACGTGAGGTTCGTCCAGGGCGAGAACTGCACCGGGTACGCGGCGCTGACGAGCGTGGTGGCGCCGCTGAAAATGGTCTGCCACGCTCCCCCGGCGTAGAGCTCCACCGACCACTGGCTGCCCTGGCGCTCCATCCGCAGCGTCAGGTTGTCCGTCGCCGCGCCAGTCAGGGTCACCGTACCCCAATCCGCCCAACCGCAGTCGCTCCCGGAGTCGTACCAGTCCACGTCGACGTCGCCGGTGCCCCTCATGGTGAGCGTGGCGCCCAGCGTGTTGCAGTAGTTGTAACCGTCAGCCAGCAGGTCCACGCCCACGGTGTTGGGCACCAGCGCGCTGAAGACATTCTCGAACCGGAAGTCGCCCCAGGACTGGTTCGAGTACATCTGCGCGTAGCTGTCTTCGCGGTAGAGCAGCAGGTCCCCGTTCTCCGTCTCCGCGCTGCCGTCGGTGAGAGTCCACACGCCGGTATCCAACGCGGCACCGTCAAAGGTTTCCAGGAAGCCGCCTCCGCCACCGGCACTGGTCGCCTGGTCGGGATTGGCCACGCCCGGGCAGTTGTCACACGCGTCTCCCACTCCGTCCGCGTCGAGATCCTCCTGACCGGGGTTCGCAACGGCGGCGCAGTTGTCGACGTCACCGCAGTCCCCATCGCCGTCCACGTCGTTGGCGGCGTCGTTGGGACAGGCGTCGCACGCGTCACCGAGACCGTCGACGTCGGAATCGAGCTGCGCGGGGTCGGCCACCCCCGGACAGACATCGTTGCGGTCCGCGATCCCGTCGCTGTCGAAATCTCCGTCGTCGCAGGCATTGCCCAGGCCGTCGCCATCCACGTCCGCCTGGTTCGGGTTGGCGTCGGCGGGACAGTTGTCGCAGGCGTCGCCGCGCGGGTCCCCGTCAGCGTTCTCCTGCCCGGGGTTGGCGAGGCCCAGGCAGTTGTCGCCCGGCTCACAGGCGGTGTCGTTGTCGACGTCCACGCAGGGATCGTCACAGTCACGGGCGGAGTCCCCGTCCGCGTCGGTCGTGCAATCTAGGGCGCAGGTTGCGGCATTGTCGTCGCAATCCGTGGGCCGGCAGGAGCCGTCGGCATCCGCGTCAACGCACGCGTCGCGACAGTCGAAGGTCCCATCGTTGTCGACGTCCTCGCACGCGGCACCGCAGGCGGCGGAGGTGTCGTCGCAATCGTTGCCAGCGGCGCAACGGGAATCGCCGTCCACGTCAACGCAGGGGTCGTCGCAGTCCCGCGCGGAATCCCCGTCGGCGTCGGAAGTGCAGTCCGCCGCGCAGGCCAGGACCAGGTCGTCGCAGTCCAGTGGCACGCACGTGCCGTCGGCATCCACGTCCATGCAGGGATCGTCGCAGTCGCGGGCACCATCTGCGTCGGCGTCGGTCAGGCAGTCCACCCCACAGGCCGCCACCGCGTCGTCGCAATCCGCCGGGACACAGCGCCCGTCCCCATCCGCATCCACGCACACGTCGTCGCAATCCCGTGCGCCGTCGCCGTCGGTGTCGGTAGCGCAGTCGGCCTGGCACACCGCCACCGCGTCGTCGCAGTCCACACCCCGGCACACCGAGTCCCGGTCGACGTCCAGACACGGGTCGCGACAGTCGGACAATCCGTCCGCATCCACGTCGGTGGCGCAATCACCGGCACATGACGCGGCGGTGTCGTCGCAGTCCTGGGTCAGGCAGACACCGTCGCGGTCCACGTCAACACAGACGTCATCACAGTCCCGGGCGCCGTCGGCGTCGGCGTCGGTCAGGCAATCCACCGCGCACGCCGCGACCAGCAGGTCACAGTCGGCGGGACAGCCCGCGCCGGTGCCGTGGCCATCACCGTCGACGTCGATGCACGGGTCGTCGCAGTCGCGCCATCCGTCGGCGTCGGAATCGGTGAAACAGTCGGTCCGGCAGGTGGGCGCGGCGTCATCGCAGTCGCCGCGGCATCCTCCGCCGGTGCCGGCGCCGTCGCCGTCCACGTCGACGCAGCGGTCGCGGCAGTCCATCACGCCGTCCGCGTCACGGTCGCTGCAGTCCGCCCGGCACGCGGTAGCGGCATCATCACAGTCCGCGGGACGACAGACACCGTCACGGTCCACGTCGAGACACGCGTCGTCGCAGTCCCTCGCTCCGTCGCCATCCACGTCGGTGGCACAGTCCGCCACGCAGGCCGCAACGGCGTCATCACAGTCCACGCCCCGGCACGTTCCGTCCGCGTCCACGTCGACGCACGGGTCGTCGCAGTCACGCTGGAGGTCACCATCCGTGTCCGCGGTGCAATCGAACCCGCAGCCCGCCACGGCGTCATCACAATCCTGGCCCCGACACACCAGGTCCCGGTCCACGTC
Organism: Myxococcota bacterium; assembly: GCA_040752415.1. Classification (GTDB taxonomy): domain Bacteria; phylum Myxococcota; class JACRCW01; order JACRCW01; family JACRCW01; genus JBFMGU01. The sequence continues at coordinate 13,950 of JBFMGU010000060.1, read as the reverse complement.
CACACAGGCGTCGTCGCAGTCGCGGTTGCCGTTGTTGTCCACGTCGGTGAGGCAGTCCGCCGCGCAGGTGGCGGAGTTGTCGTCGCAGTCGGCTGGCGTGCAGGCACCGTCGCCGTCCACGTCCACGCAAGCGTCTTCGCAGTCCGGCACCGAGTCACCGTCACCGTCGGTGAGACAGTCCGCGGAGCAGGTGGCAACGGCGTCATCACAGTCGGCCCCGCGGCAATCGCCATCACCGTCCACGTCAATGCAGGCGTCGGCGCAGTCGCGGGTGCCATCCCGGTCGTCGTCGGTGGTGCAGTCCGCGGCGCAGGAGACCACCGCGTCATCACAGTCGGAGCCGGAGCAGGCACTGTCGCCATCGACATCCACGCAGGGGTCGTCGCAATCCCGGGCGCCGTCTCCGTCCGTGTCCGAGCTGCAATCCTGTCCGCAGGCACCCACGGCGTCGTCGCAGTCGGTGGGGCGGCAGACACCATCCCCGTCGGCGTCCACGCAGGAATCGTCACAATCCCGCGCCAGGTCGTTGTCGAGGTCGGTGCTGCAGTCAGCGGCGCAGGCCGCCACGGCGTCATCACAGTCCACGCCGCGACAGCTCAGGTCCTGATCCACGTCCACGCAGGTGTCGTCACAGTCGCGCTGGGAGTCCGCGTCCGCGTCGGTGGTGCAATCCAGCGCGCAGCTTGCCACGCCGTCATCGCAGTCGACGCTGACACACAGTCCGTCCTCATCCACGTCCACGCACGCGTCGTCGCAGTCGCGCAGCGAGTCACCGTCGGAGTCGGTCTGGCAGTCAGCGGCACAGGCGGCCACGGCGTCATCACAGTCCGCGCCCCGACACGTCCCGTCCGCGTCGACGTCCACACAGGCGTCGTCGCAGTCCCGCGCGCCATCGCCGTCCACGTCGGTGGCGCAGTCGCCGGCGCACGCCGCCACAGCGTCATCACAGTCTGCCGTGCCACACGTCCCGTCCGCATCCACGTCGATGCACCCGTCGTCGCAATCCCGCGAGCCGTCACCGTCGGCGTCGGAGGTGCAGTCGGTGGTGCAGGCGGCGGCGGCGTCGTCGCAGTCTGCGCCGCGGCAGGTTCCGTCCGCATCCACGTCCAGACAGGTGTCGTCGCAATCCCGCGCGCCGTCGCTGTCGGCGTCCGTGGCGCAATCCGGGGCGCACGCGGCCACAGCGTCATCACAGTCGGCGGGATGACACACCCCGTCGGCATCCACATCGACGCAGCTGTCCGAGCAGTCCCGCGCCTGGTCGCCATCCAGGTCCGTCGTGCAATCCGCGGCGCAGGCGGCCACCGCGTCGTCGCAGTCCTGCTCGCGACAGACACCGTCACCGTCCCCGTCGACGCAGGAATCGTCGCAGTCCCGCAGGCTGTCGTTGTCCGCGTCGGTCACGCAGTCCAGGGCGCAGGCAGCCGCTGCGTCGTCGCAATCCGCGGGCCGGCAGGCCCCGTCGCCGTCCAGGTCTACGCACGCGTCATCGCAGTCCCGGGAGCCGTCGCCATCCGCGTCCGTGCTGCAGTCCGCGGCGCACACCGCCACCGCGTCGTCGCAGTCTGAGTCACGACAGGCCGCGTCGCCATCGACGTCCACGCATGGGTCGTCGCAGTCCCGCTGCTGGTCAGCATCGCTGTCGCTGCTGCAGTCCGCCGAGCATGACGCCACGGTGTCGTCGCAATCGTTGCCCAGGCACGCCCCGTCGCCGTCGACGTCCAGGCAGGCGTCCTCGCAGTCGCGCACCTGGTCCCCGTCGACATCCCGCGCGCAGTCGGCGGCGCAGGTGGCAACCGCGTCGTCACAGTCCGCGCCCAGGCACGCTCCGTCGCCGTCTCTATCGATACAGCCGTCGTCGCAGTCCCGGGCGCCGTCTCCATCCACGTCGGTGGAACAGTCGGAGGTGCAGGCGGCCACGGTGTCGTCGCAGTCGGGGGCGGAACAGGTGCTACCCACGCCGTGCCCGTCGCCGTCCTGGTCAACGCAGGAACCCTCATTCGTGCCGGTTGCGGTGCAGCCCCAGGCGCTGAACAGCGACACGGCCAACATCAGCGCGAACCGTTCACGTCCCAGGCGGGATCCCGGCAGCGCGCCTCGGCGACGTCGTCACTGGCGTGGCGCTTCGAGAATGGACGAGCGACGTCGTGTCCCTGGGGACAGGGCATGGCGTGACCTCAGTGTGGGAGATGGGCGACCTTGTCCCGACGCTACTCGGTCGCTTCCCGTCGTGCACCGCGCGTCTCAACGTCGACGACGCAGCGCAGCGCACGCACGCCACCTCACCACGACGCACCTAACGCCATGAAACGCCAGGCATTTGCGACACCCGACGACGGGCCCCACACCGATCGACTGCCACCGCGCTGAACCGGAGGCCGTGCGCAGTTCTTTCCGGGGTGGCGGAACTGCGGCATGACGCCACACCTGCGGCGATTGATCGCGTTGCGGCGACGAAAGCCTGGCAGTACATGGCGCCCGTTTCGAGGAGGCAACCATGCACGCGCTCAAGACCGATGAAAAGGAACTCACGCCGTACTACAGCGCCGGGCTGTTCGTGCTCGTCGTGGTCTACGCGTTGTGGAACCTGATGTCGCTCTGATCTCCGCGCGCCGCGTTGACCGCGGGCTCAGCGGCGACGGGGCTTCCAGCTTCCCAGCTTGACTCCGCGGGCTGCCGCCCCGCTTCCCGACGACGTGCCCGATGAGCGGGCGCGGGCGGGCTTGTGACCCGTGGGCTTGGCGTGGCCCGGCTTGTTCCTCCCCGGCTGAGACGGACCGCCGTGCTGGCGCTGTCCGTGCGGGCGCTCCGCGACGGGCTGCCGCGTGGCCTGGGCCTGACGGGCCGCGGTGAAGATCGGCGCGTCGCGCGGGACGGTGGCGCGCGGCAAGGCCAGGCGCGTCAGTCTCTCAATGGCCCTCAGCAGATCCGCCTCGTCCGGAGCGCAGAAGCTGGAGGCCCGGCCCGCGGCCGCGGCACGCGCGGTGCGACCCACGCGGTGCACGTAGTCCTCGGGGACGTGCGGAAGGTCGTACAGGACGACGTGACCAATGGCCTCCACGTCGATCCCGCGGGCGGCGATGTCGGTGGCAACGAGCACGCGGTGCGTCCCGTCACGGAAGCCCTCCAGCGACGCACGCCGCTGACTCTGCGAGCGGTTGCCGTGGATGCGCGAGACGCTGTGCCCTGCCCTCTCCAACGCACGCGCCACCTTGTCCGCGCGGTGCTTGGTGCGGGTGAACACCAGGGTGCTGTCGGTGTCGGCGTCGAGGAGCGTGAGCAACAGCGGGGTCTTCTCCTCCTGCGCGCACAGGAACACCTGCTGCTCCGCGCGCGCCGCGGTGGTGCCGGAGCGGGCCACCTCCACGCGCACGGGATCCTTGAGGTGCTTGCTGGCAAACTCGGCAACCTCGCCCGCCATGGTGGCGGAGAAGAGCATGGTCTGACGCACGCGCGGCACCTTGGCCATGATGCGGTTGAGCTGGGGACGGAAGCCCATGTCCAGCATGCGGTCGGCCTCGTCCAGGACCAGCAGCTCCAGGTCCTTCAGTGAGGCGTCGCCGCGGTCCATGTGATCCAGCAGCCGTCCCGGCGTGGCAATGATCACCTCGTGCTGACGACGGAGCGCCTCCTGCTGCCCGCCCATGCCCACGCCGCCGATGATGCTGACGCCGCGGATGGTCCGACCGTGACCGAGCTTCTCCAGCTGATCCGCAATCTGGTCCACCAGCTCACGCGTGGGCGCAAGGATGAGGGCACGGGTGCCCCGTTTTCCGTCGAGACGCTCCAGCAGCGGGAGCAGAAACGCGGCGGTCTTGCCGGTCCCGGTGGCGGCGCAGCCAATGACGTCCTTGCCTTCCAGCGCGGGCGGAATGGCGCGCGCCTGGATGGGCGTGGGGTGCGTGAAGCCCATACGCTTCAACGCGTTGAGAGAGGCCGCGGACAGCCGCAGCGACGTGAATTCGATTGTCTGGGTATTCAACTTGCTAACTCCTGCCTTGCGACTTTGTTCGGGCGTCGCGGTGGCATCACCCGTTGACGACGGGGAGCTCGTCCGGACCCCACGGCGCACGGAATGTTCGCGCGACCGCACCTGGATACGAAAAGACCCGCAGTTGCCCGCGGGTCTCTCGTGGTTGGCATCAGGATCTCAATGGGATCCGATGTGCTCAGCCAATGGGCCGAACGTCCGCGGCCTGCTCCCCCTTGCGACCGGGGACGACCTCGAACTCCACCTGCTGACCTTCCTGCAGGCTCTTGAACCCACTGCCCGTGATGGCGCTGAAGTGGACGAACACGTCCGAGCCGCCCTCACGCGCGATGAATCCGAAACCCTTGGCATCATTGAACCACTTCACAGTACCGACTGGCATCTTGCCCTTGCTTTCTATGAGCGCGTCTGTGACGCACCCTGTAACCGCCCAACCAACATGGAGGGAACGGGACGCGGGCCCTTCGGTCTTCCGAACCAGCCTCGCGTGAGCGCTGCTATGTCATTCGGCGGGATCGAACGCAAGCCAGGGCGCGGATCAGGTCCGGAAGAATCATGCCAAAGTGGGCATCTGTCGTCGTGAGACGGGCGATGTTGGCTGGGAGCGTGGCGTGTTGATCCGGAGATCGAGCTTGGACGCATCCCCCCGCCCTCGACGGTGCATGACGCTGCGCGGAACCCCGACGGAGACCGCGGCGCAAGCCAGGGCGTGGGTGGCTGCGTGCCCGTCGTCGGGGGTGCTGTGGGTGGATGACGGCGCCCCGGTGGGTGCCGGAACGTTCCACGTCGTGGCACCAGGTGGGGTGCGCAAGCTCCTGGGGCAGGCGTTCGACGTCGTGGTGTTGAGTCTGCACCGGGACGTTCACCCAAACGTGATTGCGCAATGCCAGGGGTTCATCTGGGAAGGTGGCGTGCTGATGTTGCGGTTGCCACCGGAGGGCGAGCTGCCTGCGCGGCTCCAGGAGCGCCTCGTGGTGCATCCGTTCGACGCCAGCGCCGTCGGCACCCGCTTCTGGCGGCGCGTCCTCGACGGGCTCCGGGCCTCACCCGCAGTGATTCCTCCGAACCCGCTGCCGGAATCCACGCCGCATCCCGTGGGAGGGACCGCGGGACAGGCGCGCGTGGTGGACGTCCTTTCCGACGCCATGACGGCCGGGCGCCCCGCGTTGTTCACGCTCACGGCGGATCGGGGTCGCGGCAAGTCCAGTGCGCTGGGGCTCGCCGTGCATCGTGCGCTCACGCACCGGCCCAACCTGCGTGTCGCGGTGGTAGCACCTTCTGCGGAAGCAGCGACGGAAGTGATGCGCTTTGCGCCGGAGATCACCCGTTGCATGTCGGCGGAGGAAGCGCTCCCGGCGGATGGTGACGTCGACGTGCTGGTGGTGGATGAAGCCGCGCAGCTACCCGTGGGCGTCTTGCGGGCGCTGGCGCGACGTCACGCGAGTGCCTGCGTCGTCTTCTCCACGACGGTCGCCGGGTATGAAGGCACGGGTCGCGGATTCCTCCTGCGTTTCATGGAGTGGTGCCAGGCGCAGCCGCACGCACAAGAACCGCTGCAGCTCAGTGAACCCATCCGCTGGGGCGAGAACGATCCCTTGGAGTCGTTGGTGTCGGACCTGTTGCTGATGCGCGCGCGTCCCGCGGAGGTGGGTGAGACCATCCCGTCGACGAGCGCCCTGGTGGCAGCCACGTTGGACCGCGACGCGCTCGCCCGCGATGAGGCCATGCTGCAGCAGTTCTTCGGCCTGCTGGTGCACGCGCACTACCGGACCACGCCCTCCGACCTGCAGCGCGCCCTGGATGCTCCCAACCTGGAGCTGCACGCGGTGCTGTGGGAGCGCTCCGTCGTGGCGGCGTGTCTTGTGGCCAGGGAGGGAGCGTTTCCCGAGGAGCTCTGTCACGCCATGGCGCACGGAGCGACGCGCGTGAAGGGCCATGCGCTGGCGGACACGTTGGTCTCCCATTGCGCCACCCCAGCGGCGGGGACATTGCGCATGATTCGGAGCGTGCGCATCGCCGTGCACCCGTCCTTCCGACGACACGGCGTGGCGAGCATGCTGGTGGATCATGTGCACCGCGCGCATCCGGAGGCGGAGCTCTTCGGGACCTTGTTCGGGGCCACGCCGGAGCTGCTGCGGTTTCGTCGTTCCCTCGGCTACCGGCTGGTCAGGCTGGGCGTGTCGACGGGGGACCGCTCCGGCGAGCCCACGGCGGTGATGGTGCGGCCCGTGACCGCGCGCGCGGAGGAGATGGTGGAACGTTGGCAGCGAGCGCTGGCCTGGGGGCTACCGGAGCAGCTCGCGTTGCTGCGCGCCTCACCGCTGACCGAGCCGGATGATGCGCTGGTGGCCGAGCTGACGACGGGAACTCCGTTGGTGGAGCCGCCCACGCGCGCCGAGCTGTTGGAGGTGCTGGAGCGGTACTGCGACGGTATCCAGCCGGTGGAGCCCGTGGCCTTCGCGGTCCGTTGGCTGATGGAGAGCCACCCGGACGCGGTCACGACGCTGACGGAAGCACAGCGCGCCCTGCTGACGTCACGGGTGCAGTTGCGTCGGAGCTGGGAGGAGACAGGGAAGAACGCGCTCGGACAGGGGGCCTCGGCGGCGATGAGGGCGATGCGACCCGCGATCCGCGCACTGCTGGACGCCGTGAAACGGTGAAACGCGGTCAGTCGTCGCGACGCGGCTGCGGGCCGGGGACGATGCCGGCGATGTCGGGGTCTTCACCTTCGTCGGCGCCCTGCCGCGTAGCACGCTCCTGCCGACGCTCGGCGCGCTCGGCGGCCTTCTCCTGCTGACGCTTCTGACGGGTGAGCTCTTTCTGGCGCTTGGCAACGGCGGGATTGGTCTTGGCAGCCACGGCCTTCCTCCTCGCGGGAGCCGATGGCGCTGGTTCCCGAGCGAGGCGCCGTAACACAGGAGGGCGCCCCGCGCATCCGGTGAATCACTCCTGGGGAACGTGGCGCGGACGGAGGCGGGGGCGAGGAGCGGTCGTGACGTCGGGATCTCGCTGCGTACAACTTGAAATGCGATCACTCCGATGGCCTGGCGAGTGAACGCCGGAATGGACCTGACCGACGGTGGAGGGGCTCATGGCACGCGCGAAGCCACGAAAGACCAAAGCGCCCGATGAGAAGGACATTGACGAGCTGATCAGCGAGGCGCTCGTCGACAGCTATGGCGAAGCTGAGGAACGGATGAGCATGGCCATCGCGGTGGCGGAGGGGGTGGAGTGTCCTTTTGAAACGGAGGTCCTGGGCCTTCCCGTGACCGTGGAGCGACTCGCGGAAAGCGATGACGGCAGCGTCGTCGCCGTGTGCCGGAACAAGGCGGGCAAGCAGAACATCCCACTGCTTGACCTGCCCCTGCCTGCCCCGCCACCGCGTGGCGTGGAGTGGATTGAGGCGTATCGCCGTTTTCACGGCGTGGGTTGATGGGTAGGGCAACGTCGAAGACAGAATCGACGCACCGTGGAACGCAGGGGAAGTTCGTCCTGTTCACCGTCTGGAGCGCCACGTCGTCAGGGATTGAGGGGCGCGCTCCCGTGGCGTCGAAAGACAAACGCCGCGAGCCGGGATTCCCTCGGACACGCGGCGTTGAATTGGTCGGGGCGATTGGATTTGAACCAACGACTTCCTGCGCCCAAGGCAGGCGGTCTACCAAGCTGACCTACGCCCCGTCCTGCAGCCTCATCTCATAACGCCCTGTCCGTGTCACCACAACGCCGGCTTGAGCCTGGTCCTCGGCTCGGGGCGGGTCAGGTACCCCACGTCCAGGCCCAGCTCGGCGGCTCCCTCCACCATGGCAAAGCGCCAGAACCCCTGCGGCGTGCGCTCCTCGGCGGGCCGCGCGTTCCACCTGCGCACCAGCTTGCGGTCCAACACGCGGTCGTGCTCGTGGCTCTCCACGTCGTCAAGGACGGCGTTCTTCCGCGCCTCGCCCACCACCCACATGCTGGGACAGGCCACGTAGCCCATCTGGTAGCGCATGTTCCCCCGCTCCCAGCTGAACGGATAGATCCGACAGATGGCCGGCCGGATGGCATGCACGCCGCACCGCCGGTGCCCGTCGACGTTCATCAGGAACACACAGAAATCGTCGTCACCCTTGCGCAGCACGATCTGCTTGGGCGTCTCCCCAATCAGGATCGGCTCACCGTTGCGGGTCTCGCACTCGACGAGGTCGCACGCGCTGGACGGCGGCATCTGCAGCGGCGCCACCAGCCGGACCAGGTCCGGGACGTTCATCACCACCCGCGCCCGACAACACTCCGCGTGACAACCCGTGCACGGCGACTCGCTGGCGGGGATCACGTTGAGGAAACGCGGCAGGTCCTTGCGCTGCGCGTAGACCTCCTCGCTCACATACTCGGCCAGGGTGAAACCGCTGGGGCTGACCCCGTGGCGGCTCTTCCTCCCTCGCGGCGCCAGCGTGGTGGGCGTGCGCTTCCGACGGGCGGCTTCCCCGCTCTTCATGACTTCCCCAGCTCACGCATCAGCGTCTCCCGCGCCGCCGCCAGCGCGCGACTGCGGTGCGAGATCGCGTTCTTCTCGTCGGCGGGCAACATGGCCAGCGCGCGACCATCCGGCAGCTCGAACAGCGGGTCGTAGCCAAAGCCGTGGCTCCCGCGCAGCTCATGCCCCATGCGTCCGTGCAGCTCACCGCGGAACGTGGTGCGGATGCCCGGCCCCACAATGGCCACCACCGAGACGAAGTGCGCACCCCGTTTCTCGTCGGGAACGTTGCGCAGTCGCTCCAGCATCAGCGCGTTGTTCGCCGCATCCCCGCTCCCGCGACCGTGGTCCGCCGCAAACCGCGCGCTCCGCACACCCGGCTTGCCGCCCAGCGCGTCCACGCACAGCCCGCTGTCGTCGGCCAGGGTGAGCATGCCGCTCAGCGCGTACCCCCGGTCCGCCTTCTGCAGCGCGTTCTCCTCGAAGGTCTCCGCGTCCTCCGGCACGTCGACGACGAGCCCCAGGTCCCGCGGCATCACCACCTCCGCCGCGCCGCCGAGCATGGCGGACAGCTCCTGCGCTTTGTGGGTGTTGGAGGTGCAGAGCAGCAGTCGGGGCGCCATGGTCACAACCGGCGAATGGCGTCCGCCACCGCCTGCTCCTGCAGGGCCTTGATGCGCTGGTTGGCGGCAAGCCCGGCGTCGATCATCGCGTTGAGCTGCTCACGCTCGAAGGTGCGCTTCTCGGCGGCACCGGTGATCTCGACGAGCTTCCCTTCGCCGGTGGACACGATGTTGAGATCCGCCTCGGCGGCACTGTCCTCCACGTAGTTCAGATCCACCACGATCCCACCACTCACCAGCCCCACGCTCACCGCGCTCACACTGTGGAGCAGGGGCCTGGCGCTGGCCTTGATGACGCCCTGCTTCTGCAGTCGCGCCACCGCCACGGCCAGCGAGACGTAGGCCCCGGTGATGGCCGCGCAGCGCGTGCCGCCGTCCGCCTCCACGACGTCACAATCCACCCACAACGTCACCCCGGGCAGCTCCTCCAGCACGGTCACCGCGCGCAGCGCACGGCCCAGCAGACGCTGGATCTCCACACTGCGCCCGTCGGGCTTGCCCTGGTCCCGCCGCTTCCGCTCCTGGGTGGAGCCGGGAAGCATGGCGTACTCCGCGGACAGCCAACCGCCCTTGCCCAGGCGATGAGGCGGGACGCGGTCCTCCACGGTCACGGTGGTGAGGACACGGGTGTCACCAAAGGCCACCAGGCAGGAACCGGGGACCTTCCTGATGAAACCCACGTCGAGGGAGATGGGGCGGAGCTCCTGGGGGGATCGGCCGTCGGGTCGCACGGGCGGGGACCCTAGCAGAGGAGGCTGAATTGCGGGCAGTTCGGAGTTATGTCTTGCCGCACTTGAAGCTTCCGTCATAGGCCAGTTCACCATGCAGCCCCCCAAGTCCAAGCCCCACGCCAAGAAGTCCTCTCCCCGCTCGCGTCCGTTCCAGGGTGATCCCTGCCTGGTCTGCGGCACGCCGGTGGGCGTCCCCGGGGCCACCTTGTGCCTGAACTGCGTCAAGCGGAGCGAGAAGGGGCGTCGTCCCCGGTTCGCGGGCGGGGCGCGCACGGAGTTCGGCACGCGCGTGGCCAAGAGCGTGACCTGCGTGCGCTGCGGCAAGGAGGACTACCTCGCCTTCAAGCCGAAGGATCCGGCCAAGCAGATGTGTCGCGCGTGCACCCTGGAGGTGGCCGGCTTTGACGAGCACGGCGACCCCGCCAAGCGCGACCCCACCGTCGAGTTCACCTGTCCCCGCTGCGGCCGCGTGGCGAAGATCCGTCAGAGCATCCTGAGCGCGCCGCGGGAGCCCGACGACGATCCCGTGGTGTGCAGCGACTGCTTCCTCGGCATCGAGACCAAGCAGGGCAACAAGGCGCTGACCGGTGAGCGACGCAAGAGCGGCGTGATCCTGAAGCGTCGCGAGAAGGGCGCGTGAACCTGCTGGAGGTTGCGCAGGGCCTCCTGGAGCTGGTGTTTCCGCCGCACTGCATCGGGTGCGCGGCGATGCTCCCGCCGGACCGGCTCGTCTGTGACGTGTGCGACGTTGCCCTGGAGCGCATGCCCTCCCACGGCGGCTGTCCTCGCTGCGCCGACCTGGTCTCCGACGCCTTGTGCGCGCGTTGCACGTCGTCACCACCGCCATTCGCGCGGGTGGACGTGGGGCTGGTGTACGGCGGCACGGTGAAGGACGCCATCCGCAACCTCAAGTTCCACGACGCACCCTGGATCGCCGACGCACTCGCGGAGCTCGCGTTTCCGTCGTTGCCCTCGGACTGGTCGACGCTGGACGCGCTGGTTCCCGTGCCCCTCCACGTCCGCCGACACCGCGAGCGCGGCTACAACCAGGCGCGTCTCGTCGCGGTCTCGTTGGCGCGACGCATGGACAAGCCGATTCTCTCCCGGACCCTGCAGCGCGTGCGCAACACCGCACCCGTGGCCGGCCTGGCGCCGGAGGAGCGCGCCACCACCGTCCGTGATGCCTTCCGCGCCAGCGGCGTGGCGGGCAAGCGCGTGGCCCTGGTGGATGACGTGGTGACGACGTCAGCAACCGTGCGGGAAGCCGCGAGCGCATTGATGGCGGCAGGCGCGCGGGAGGTGATCGTGGTGGCCATTGCGCGCGGTGGTCAGGGCGCGGAGGGCTGAGCGTTCACGGACCCTCCACGCCGCCTGCGGCCACCCACGCCAGGAACGCGTCCTTGGAGAAGAAGAAGAACAACTGCCCCTTCGCCGTGGCCGCGCTGGTGATGAACGAGCGCAAGCCCGAGGGGAGGGCGCTGAGCAATCCCGCCTGCAACGCGTCGGACATGGGGTCCACGTCGGGGACCAGGCCCGCCAGTCGCTCCAGGCGGATTCCCACCGAGCCTTCCGAGTGCGGGAACAACGCCACCAACGCTTCACTCTTGCGGGCCGGTGCGCGTCGGGACGCTTCCGGCGTGAGCAAGGCGAGGTCGAACACCGGCGACACGCCTTCCAGGCTGGGCATCACCCCGGCCAACGCGGGATGCGCCAGGGGCATGGGCAACACGTCCTCCTCGGGCACCAGGCGCAGCATGTCCTCGATGGGCACGCCCAGCGGGAGGCCCGCCGCCGCGAAGAGCAGCACCTTGGATTGCGCCATCCACGACGGGACGTACTTGGGGCTCGCGTTGGCCATGACCGCCGCGACCTTACCCCAATCCCGCGCCCACGCGCGCGCCAGCGTCACCGTGAGCGTGGTTCTCGTCGTGGACCGCGCCTGCGGGTGACCCCACGACTCCTGGTGCGTGAGATGCGCCGCACCGATGAAGGCTCTGGGTTCGCTCCGCTGGTCGCACGGACGGCGTGATCCGCCCCCATCCCCCACATGCCGTACGTCCTGCGCCGCGGGGGTCCCGATAACGGCTTCATGAGCGCCGTCCCCGCCCTCGCCCCCGCGACCACGCCGCGCGTGAGCGCCCCGGTCCAACCGCGGGCCCAGGTGGTGAGCTTCGGGGACACGCTGGGCGCCATTGCGCGACGCAACAACGTCTCGGTGCAGTCCCTGCTGGCCGCCAACCCGCAGATCAAGGACGCCAACCGCATCCAGGCGGGCTCGGTGATCCGGCTCCCCGACGTGGCGGCCGGGAAGACCTTCACGGTGGGCTCCACCAACGCCGCGGCCACGGGGTTCGTGCGGCGCACGCCGGCGCAGGGGATTCCCGTCGTGGCGCAGCCGGCCGCAAGCGCCAGCCCGGTGGACCGCATGATCGACCAGGTGGCGCGCGTGGAAGGGCGCGGCCGCTACGACGCGTGGAACGCCAGCGACAACGGTCGCGGGGTGAGCTTTGGCATCATCCAGTTCAACCAGAAGACGGGCCACCTCCCCGCGCTCCTGCGCGAGATGAACGCGCAGCACCCGGGGAAGTTCCGCGCCTACTTCGGTCCGCACGCGGACAACCTCCTCGACGAGCGCTGGGTCCGCACCGCCAACCTCAACACGCCGGAGCTCAAGCAGCGCATGCAGCGCGCGGCGCAGGATCCGGACATGCAGGCGGTGCAGCGCAGCGTGGCGCGTCGGGAGTACCTGGACCCGGTGGTGAAGCTGGCCAGCAGCAAGGGCATCACCAGTGAGCGCGCGGTGGCGCTGCTGTTTGACAGCGCGGTGCAGAACGGCCCCACGGCCACGCGCGCCATGTTCACGCGGGTCATGGCCACCTCGCCCAGCCAGGAAGAGTTCTGCCAGCGGTTCGCCCACCTCGCGGATGCCAACCGTTTCGCCGACGGGCGTCGCGGGAAGCTGCTGCAGAGCCCGCATTTCTCGTCGGAGCCGTTGCAGCTGGCCGCCGCCACGCCGCGGGATGAGGTCCCGGAGCTGCTGGCGCGTGAGCCCCGCGCGATGAAGCTGGCCATCTGACGTGATAGGGACGCGCCCATGCGCGCCGTCCGTCTCTTCTCCCTCCTCACGCTGTTGTTCTCGCCCACGCTGGCGCTGGCCATCAGCGAGCAGGACTACAAGGCCATCTACGACCTCAACGTCATGCCCTACTACCTGCAGAAGCAGCAGGCGGGGACGTTCGAGGGCGTGGACGGCGTGCCCATCCACTTCGTGAAGTTCCCCAGCTCGACGGAGCGCGCCGCCCTGGTGCTCCTGCCGGGCCGCACGGAGAGCCACATCAAGTACGCGGAGGTCTTCTTTGACCTGCGTGACGCCGGTTTCACCATCTACGCCATGGACCACCGCGGCCAGGGTTTCTCCGGCCGCACCATCGACCATCCGCAGAAGCAGCACGTGAAGCGCTTCCAGGACTACGTGGAGGACGTGCGCAAGCTGATTGACGACGTGGTCCGTCCCGCCGGCCACCAGCGCATCTTCATCCTGGCGCACTCCATGGGCGCGGGCATCGCCACGGCGTTGGCGGAGTCCCACCCGGACATCGTTGACGCCATGGTGCTGCTGGCGCCGATGCACGAGATGGTGACCGGCCAGTACCCGGAGGACGTGGCGGCGCTGCTCGCGGCTGGCTACGTGAGCGCGGGTCAGGGCGAGGAATACGCGCTGGGCAACGGCGACCGGAAGGAGAACAAGTTCGAGGAGAACAAGGGCACGCACAGCGAGGCGCGGTTCACGCAGGCGGAGCAGCTGCTGAAGGACCACCCGGACCTGGTGCGCGGCGGCGTGACGTTCAACTGGGCGCACGAGGCCATCCAGGCCACCAAGGCGCTGCGCAACGACGCCAGCAAGCTGACCACGCCCGTCCTCATCTTCACCGCCGGCGACGACCAGACCGTGCGCAGCAGCGGGCATCGCGCGGTGTGCGAGTCGGCGTTGAGCTGTGAGCGCATCTGGGTGGACGGCGCGCTGCACGAGATGTTGATGGAGAAGGATGAGATCCGCGACCGCGTCCTCAACGACGCATTGAGGTACCTGGCGGACCGCATCGACGGCATCCCGCCGAAGACCAAGGACGCGCCGCTCTCCTGTCAAACCAG
>JBFMGU010000006.1:0-89005 GCA_040752415.1 Myxococcota bacterium | reverse complement strand
CGCTCACAACCTGAGGAAGCTGCTCCCGGCCTGGAACAAGGGTCTCCTCCGCCTCGCGGCCGGGTGACCGGGGTTTCCGGTTCAATCGCCGCCAGATATTCCGAGACACCCTCTCCAGGGCGCCGCTCTTCCCGGTGTCCCGCTTCGTGACCCGTGTTGACGTGGGTCGCGGTGCCGTTCCGAAACGGCCAGCTCACTCCTTCACAACTCGAACACCATGAGCTCCAGGATGGTGTCCATGTCCTGCGTGCCCTGCTCTTCCTGGTGGAAGGACGTGTAGATGACCTTGCCGCTGTCCGCCGACGGGTGGAAGCCCACGGTGAGCGGCGCGTTGTTGGCCTGGATGGGATTGGTGCACGGACCCGCGTGCGCCGACACGCAGCCCACCACGTTGCCGCGGATGTACACCGTGGTGCCGCTGGAGACGTTGGACACCAGCGCCCAGCGCTGCAGGTTGAAGTTGATGCTCACCTCCGCCGTACCCAGCGCGTTGCGCAGCGCCGCGTCCGTCACCGACGCCGTCACGTTCTCGCCCTCGTCGCCCACCTGGGCCAGGTTGCGGTTCCCGTCATCCTCGTGGAAGTCCACGAAGTCCGGCCACGCCACCTCCACCAGGTCATAGGCCCAATCCGAGGCGTACACGCTCTTTCCGGAGGCCACGAAGGCGCGCAGGTTGTCGATGGCCACCTGGCGGTTCGCGGCGTCGGCGAGGAAGGTGTCATCCATGCCGCAGTTGAAGAAGATGACCTCGTATTCCTGCATGCGCTCGTAGTTGCCCAGCAGCTCGGTGCGGTAGTCGCCGCGCGTCTGGGAGAGCGGAGAGCTGCTGTCACCGCCGTGGTACAGGTCAATCTGGTTGAGCCCCAGCCGACCCAGCACCACCTGCACCTTGTCATACGCGCCGGTGACGACGGCGATCTTGCGGTCCTCCAGCGGCACGCACTCGTCAGGGGTGTCGCCCACCTGCGTGATCTCGTTCTCACGCACCTCCACGCCGGGGATGGTGGTGGTGAAGCTGCCCGCCGCCACGTTGACGGTGTACGTCCCCACCGGCACGCCGGTGAGCGTGAAGCGCCCCTCGGGGTCGGTCTGCGACTCGATGACTCCGCCGTCGGCGAGCTCAACCCAGACGCGCGCGTTGGCGAGCCACGTGGTGCCGTTGGGCGCGCAGATGCGGCCGCGCACCTCGCCGGGCGGGATGGTGACGTCGGGCTCGTCGCACACCGCCTGGGGAATCACGCTGGCGGTCTGACCGGCCTGCACCGTCACGCTGTAGGTGGTCTCCTGCTCACCGGGCACGCGGATCAGGTGATCACCGGCCTCCACGCCACAGAAGCGGAAACGGCCGAGCTCGTCGGTGCTGTCCTCCAGCGTGCCGCCGGGGACGTCCAGGAGCACCGTGGCCCCGACGAGCGCGCCGCCGTTGGCGCCCGGGTTGCACAACATGCCTTCCACGCAGCCGGTGCTGTCGGGGTCGGGCGCGGTGCACACCGTGGGGCCCACGCGGACAATCTGGTTGGCCATGATGTCGACGTCGAGGCGGCGAACGTACGCGTCCTGCTGGATCACCAGCTCGCGCCGGCCCGGGGGGATTCCCGTCAGGATGAAGTGCCCTTCCAGGTCCAGCGCGTCGGATACGCGGACGCCGTCCACGTCGATGTACGCCAGGGCGTTGGTCATGGGGCCGGTGCCGTTGGGCGCGCACATCAGGCCTTCCACGCCGCCGCTCACCGGGTCCACGCCACGACACTCCGCCACGCTGGCCAGCAACGACTCCTGCTCCGCCACGCACGTGACGGCGTAGGCGCGCTGGTAGGTGGCGCTCTGGATGGCCACCACGTGCTCGCCTTCGGGGACACCCTCGAGCCGGAAGTTGCCCTCCGCGTCGGTGGCGGTTTCGATCACGGTTCCGTCGGGGAGGGAGACAACCACCACGGCGTTGCCCACCCACATGCCGGTGTGCCGGTTGCAGACCCGTCCGCGCACCCAACACGTTCCATCCGGCGTCTCCTCCGCCAGGCACGCCGGGTCTCCACCCATCACCGTCTCCTCGTCGCTGCGCACCTCCACGCCGGGAATGGTCCGCTGCTCGGTGCGGCCGCCCTCCAGGGTCTGCGTGATCACCACGTCATAGGTTCCGGAGGGGACCTTCATGCTGAACGCGCCCCCGGCCTCGCTTACGGCCTCCACGCGACCGGAGCCCGGCAGCTCGACGGCGGCGGTGATGCCCGCGGCGCCCTTGCCGGTGCGGATGTCGCAAACCTTGCCGGTGATGCTGCCATCCACCGCGCTCAGCTCGTCCTCGCACTGGCAACGCACCAGCACCAACGGCAGCAGCATCACCAACGACATCCGACGCATGGCAACCTCCAGCTCTCCGGCAGCCCGCCCCGGAGGGAAGGACGCTTCAGTTATCCGTTTCCCGGGGGGGACCGATGCGCGTCGGTAGTGCTTCATCGGTCAGTTGTCCGGCGTGGATCGACGCACCAAACCGGATCCTCCGTCAGGTGACCGAGCCCGGCGACGTGATATCACCACCCGTCAGCCATGGAGCTGAAGCTTCCCCTCGTGGTGGTGCATCACTCGGCGCGTCACGTCGAGGCGTGGCTGCCGCATTTTCCGGACATCCGAAAGGTGGGCCCGTCGCTGGCGGAGATGCGGGATGACCTGGCGCTGGCGGTGATGGAGGACTTCGAGGCCGCGGGCGCGGAGCACCTGGGCGCCTATCAGCTCCCGCCGCAGGTCTCGCTGAAACACGTGAAGGTCGACACCGTGGCGCGCGACCGGCACCGTCGTCGGAAATACGAGCTGAAGGGGACGCTGGGCATCCTGCTGGAGAAGTGGCCGCGCGACGAGGTGTGGATTGCCACGCCCACGCGTCTGCCGCAGGCGCGCTTCGCCATCCGTCGACCCGAGGAGCTGGAAGCGGCCACCGCGCGCGCGTTGTCGACGTGGTGCCTGAAGAACCGCGTGGAGCGCCTGGTGGACTACCACGCGGCGCGCAGGGAGCGTCTGGACATCCTGGAGGTGGATGCATACCTGCCCTCCATCCTGCCCACGGCGCCGCGCCCCCGCCTGCGCGCGCCCCGACGGAAACCCGACGAGACCAAGCCCCCGGAGACCGCGGAGGAGAAGGAGGAGAGGCGCAAGCGTCGACGCCTCAGTGCCACCACGCTGCGGGAGGTGGCGCGCAATCTCACCCACGCGGCCATGGATGAGCGGCTGGAGCGTGCTTTCGGCCGGGAAGCGTTGGTGCGGACGCTTGTCGACGAGTTGCATGCCCGGGAGGGCGTGGCGCTGTGCCTGGTGGGGCCTTCCGGCGTGGGGAAGACGGCGCTCATCCATGAGCTCACGCGTCGGCTCCACCACATCCACCACGCCGCCAACTCGCGTCGCGACGTGTGGCGTGTCGACGGAAACCGGTTCATCGCCGGCATGATGTACGTGGGGCAGTGGGAGGAGCGCGCCCGCAAGCTCATGGAAGAGCTCGTCGACACCGGTGACATCCTCTACGTCGACGACCTGACCTCGTTGGTCTACGCGGGGCGCACCGCCAAGCGGAGCACGAACGTGGCGCAGTTCCTGGAGCCGCACCTGGCGCGCGGGGAGCTCACCGTCATTGCGGAGTGCACGCCGGAGCGTTTCCAGAAGCTGCGTGAGGAGGCGCCCACCTTTGCGTCGCTGTTCCGTGTCATTCCCGTTCCGCCGCTCACGGACCGCGAGACGTTGCCGGTGCTGCTGGGCACGCTGCGCGACCTGGAGAGCGAGGAGAGCACCACCACCGGCGTGCGTCTTTCTCCCGCGGCGCTGGAGAGCGTGCTGCATCTCACCCGTCGCTTCCTGGCGCATGACGCCTTTCCGGGAAAAGCGGTGCGGCTCCTCAAGGCCGTGCTGGCGCAGAATACCGGCGTGAAACGCCTGGAGACCGACCACGTCTTTGCCACGCTGCAGCGGCAGACCGGTCTTCCCTCGTTCGTCACGGGGCAGGAGCGGGCCCGCACGCGGGCGCAGATCCAGGCGAACCTGGGCGCCATGGTGGTGGGCCAGCCGGAGGCGGTGGAGGCGGTCACCGACGTGGTGGTGGCCATGCAGCACGCGCTGAGCGACCCGGACAAGCCGCTGGGCACGTTCCTCTTCGTCGGGCCCACCGGCGTGGGGAAGACGGAGACCGCCAAGGCGCTGGCCGCGTACCTGTTTGGCAGCGCGTCACGCTTGTTGCGCTTCGACATGTCGGAGTTCAACACGCCGTACAGCGTGACGCGGCTGGTGGGCCACTCCGGCGCTCCGGAAGGCGAGTTGACGCTGGCGCTGCGCACGCAGCCCTTCCGCGTCATCCTGTTCGACGAAGTGGAGAAGGCCCATCCGCGGGTCTTCGACGCGTTGCTGCAGTTGCTGGGGGAAGGCCGCATCACCGACGCCACCGGTCGCACCGCCGACGCGCGCCAGAGCGTCATCATCATGACCAGCAACCTGGGCGTGCGCGAGGCGGCATCCCGCACCGGCTTCAACGCGCACGACGAGGAGGAATCCCGACGTCACTACATCACCGCGGCCCGGAAGTTCTTCCGCCCGGAGTTCTTCAACCGCATTGACCGCGTGGTGCCGTTCCGCTCCCTGGGGCCAGACGCGCTGCGCGTGGTGGTGGAGCACGCGCTGACCGACCTGCTGGGCCGGCGCGGCATCCAGCGTGGCAACGTCCTCGTCGAGGTGGAGCCGGAGCTGCTTGACCTGCTCGTGGAGAAGGCGTTTGACCCGCGCTACGGCGCACGACCGCTCAAGCGGGCCCTGGAGCGCAAGCTCACCGTGCCCCTGGCGCATCACCTGGTGCGTCGTCGCACGGAGGACTTCTCCCGCGTGGAGCTGTTCCGTCGTGGCGAGGACATGGGATTGACCGTCACCGCGCTGCGTCCCGCGGACGCGCTGCCTGGCGTCGTCGACAGCGAGCGTTGGAGCACGGTCGAGACGGCGCAGCGCTTCCGAGCCACGCAGGACCTGGTGCAGCGCCTCCTGGATTCCGAGGCGGTGCAACGTCTCAAGGACGCCCGTTCACGGATGCTGCAGGCCGGCGGGGATGACCCCACGCACGTGGGCGCGCTGGAGCTGCTGGACGAGCTCTCGTCGGTGGCGGAGCAGGTACAGGAGCTGGCCGAAGGGGAGCTGGCGGAGACCACGTACCTCGAGGAGACGTACGTTCGGGACCTGACCGGCGCGCTGCGCAGGGACGACAGGAATCCCAAGCCCACGCAGGTGTTCACCGAGACGCCGCTGCAGGTGAACCGCGAAGGTGCGCTCAAGGTGGCGCGGGCGCGGATTGCGACGCTGTGGGAGCGGGCGACCATCCTGGCGCACCAGGTGCACGCCGCGGCGCGCGCGCAGCACGAGGTGGTCACCGTGCTGGTGGAGCCCGCCTCCTCCGACGTTGCCTCCGCGCTCATCGACGACGTCATCCACGCGCTCCCGGAGCGGAACCTGCGCGCCTTCCTGGCGGAGGCGGAGGGAGAGTGGCGGGATCGACATGCGCACGGAGCGCGTCCCATCAAGCGCGCGCTGCGGGTGTACTCGGGGCCGGGCATCCGTGCGCTCCTGCAACCGCTGACCGGCTACGCGCTGCTGGCCGCCCCCGGGATGCCGCCCCGACGGATCCTGGTGCGCGTCGAGCTCCTGGAAGGTGGTGATGGCGTGGCGGCGGTGCGTGCACGCGACGAGAAGATGGCGACGTTCCGTCGGACGCGGCGCGCGGGCCAGGAACCGGTGGCTGACAATGTGCCGGGCACGCTGACCTGGGAGCGTCGTCCCGAGGAGCCGATGCGTCACGTGGCCAGTGGTATCGCCGTGCACCCCGACCCGCGGCTCTCCCGCCGCGACCGCATCCTGGCGGCGATCCTGCACGCGCGCGGCGGGGAGGGATGAGATGGAGAAGCAATTCCACCTCTTCATCCGCAAGCACACCGGGGGCGGCTGCTCGGTCTCGGTGCTGGGCCGCCCGGAGCTCACCGCGTTCGCCGCGACGGAAGAAGCGGCACGCGCGGACCTCTCCGTGGCGTTGATGCGTTTCCTGGGTGAGGACAAGCTGCGCCTCCTGCACACGCGCACGCATTGGCAGGGCATGAAGCTGCGTCGGTTGGACCTGACGTTGCGTGCCATGCAGCAGAACCGGCTGCTGGAAGTGCCCATGCGCTTCACCCTGCTCACCCACCCCGAGCTGCCCGACGAGGACGACGACGAGGATCCCGTCGACGACGTGCTCACGCTGCGCATTCCCCGCCTGGGCGTGGTGACCACGTTGAAGCAACCGGAAGACCTCATGCCGTTCGCCGAGGAGGTCATCCGGCACCAGCTGCACCTGGCACCGCTGCGGCGCCTGTTGGACGTGGCCTACGACGGGGAGGAGACGGTGGACGTGATGTCCGTGCCGTACACGCAGCGCGCGGAGCGCGAGGAGAAACGGAAGACCCAACGCAAGAAGCCCGCGCGGAGGACGCCGCCTCCGCCCACGCTCGGCGCTGCAGCCCACCGCCTCAATGACGACGTGGAGCGCGACCGATTGCAGCAGGCGTTCCAGATGGACCTGGTGCTGGGGCACCTGATGCAGGCGCTCACCACGCGCAAGGCCAGCGTCATGCTGGTGGGGCCGTCCGGCGTGGGGAAGACCGCGCTGGTGCATGAGCTGGTGCGTCGGGCGGAGGCGGCCGCGCCGGGCAGTGACTTGAAGGGCCTGGAGGTCTACACGACGAGCGCCTCGCGCATCATCGCCGGCATGCGCTACCTGGGACAGTGGCAGGAGCGCGCGACGCAGATGGTGCAGGAGCTGCGCGGTCGCAAGGCGGTGCTCCACGTCGAGAGCCTGGCGGAGCTGATGTCCATGCGCGCGGGTGAGTCGGGGATGGACCTGGCGCAGTTCTTCGCGCAGGCGGTGGAGACCGGTGACGTGGCCATGGTGTGTGAGGCCACTCCGGAAGACGTGGCGCGCGCGGAGCGGACCCATCCGGCTTTCGTGCACGCGTTCCGTCGCATCGTCGTCTCGCCGCTCACCGCCGCGGCGGCGTGGACCGCGTTGCAGCAGGCCGCGCAGCGACTCACCCGTCTGCACAAGGTGACCTTCACGTCGGACGCGCTGACGCGCGCCTCCGAGCTCAATGAGCGCTTTGGGCAGGTGAACGTGCTGGGCGGTGCCATCCAGTTGTTGCGCGAAGCGGCCACCCACGAGGGACGCAAGGGCGGCGTGGTGGATGCCCCCGACGTCATCACCGCGTTGAGCGCGCGCACCGGCTATCCGCGTGAGCTCATGGACCCGCGCGCGCCGCTGGACCCCGAAGCGGTGCTGGCCCGGTTCCGCGCGCGTGTCGTGGGGCAGGACGCGGCCATGGTGCTGCTGCGCGACCTGGTGGTGACGCTCAAGACCGGCCTCAGCGACCCGTCACGTCCGCTGGGCTCCTTCCTCCTGCTCGGCCCCACCGGCGTGGGGAAGACGGAATCCGCGCTGGCGCTCGCGGAGTACCTGTTTGGCGACGAGAAACGCCTCGCGCGGTTTGACATGGCGGAGTACGCGGCGCCGGGCAGCGCACAGCGGCTGGTGAGCACCTACGGCGGCGTGGAGGGCGCGCTGGCCCGTCGGGTGCGGGAGCAGCCCTTTGGCGTGGTGCTGTTTGACGAGGTGGAGAAGGCCGACCCCGGCGTGCACGACCTGTTGCTGCAGATCCTGGGTGAGGGCCGTCTCACCGACGGAACCGGCAACACGGTGAGCTTCCGCAACACGGTGATCATGCTGACCAGCAACCTGGGCGCGGACCTGGTGGGGCGACGCATGGGTTTCTCCAACCCAGAATCCTCCGACCTGGCCGCGCACCATCTCTCCGCCGCTGCGGCGTTCTTCCGTCCGGAGCTGCTCAACCGCATGGACCACGTGGTGCCGTACCACGCGCTGGGTGCGTCGGTGGTGCAGGCCATTGCGCGCAAGGTGATGGCGCAGGCGTTGGAGCGGGAGGGTGTCACCCGTCGCGGCGTGCGCGTCCGCTACGACGACGCCGTGGTGGAGCGGGTGGCCTCGCTGGGTTTTGATCCACGCTACGGGGCGCGTCCGCTCAAGCGCGCCGTCGAGACGTGGGTGGTGGCGCCGGTGGCGCGGTTGCTGGCGGCTTCCGGTGCGCGGCCTCCCGCGGAGATCCACGTCGTGGTGCGGGGTGACGGCGTGGGTGTGGCGCCGGCTTCGGTGCTTGCGGTGTTGTCGCTGGACGCGGAGGCGCTCCGTCGGTCGTTGCGCGATCACGCGCGGGCCCACAGCGCGCGGCTGGTGGTGCGTGCGGGGAATGCTGCCGGCGTCGCGCACCTGGAGTGGCTGGTGCAGCGCTACGTCGACTTTGTCGCGCGTCACGGCGGGGCCACCACGGTGCGGCGGGGCGAAGACGCGTTGCAGGTGGAGCTGCAGGTGGAGGGCGAGGTGCCGGCGCTGCTGGTGCACGAGTGCGGCGTCCACGTCTTCACGACGACGGGAGAGCCGCGGCGGGTGACCGTGCGAACCGCGGAGGGCACGGCGCCGGAGAACGTGCGCAGCTACGAGCAGGATCCGCCGCTGGTGGTGGACCACGTCAGCGGACTGGAGCACGTGGGCAGCTGGGAGGTTGCGCTGGGCCCGGAGTGGCTGGAGCGCTTCATCCTGCTTCGCGCCAAGGCGGCGTGAGCCCCTGACGTCACCGGTGCTTGTCCCCAACGACGCTGCTCATCGCTCGTCGGGGCGCACGGGTGCGACATGGCGTGTTTCCCGATCGGGGTACAGTGACCTCCGAGCAACCACCTCCTTGGCTCCTCTCGACGCAAAGGCCCGCTCCATGGTGTTTCCCGATCGGGATACGGAAGCCCTCGGTCACGGGCGGGCGCCCGGAGCACCGATTGCCCCCGCTCGAGGTCCGGGAGCTCCCCCGAAGAGGTCCTCCGTGCTGTTTCCCGCTCAGGAAAACAAGGTCATGTCCGGCGTCTTGCCGCCCGCGCCGTCTCCGGCTACGGTGTTTCCCGATCGGGAAACAGCATGAAGCCCACGCGCTCTGACCCCTCCGCGCACGTCGACAAGCTCGCTCCGGTCGAGGGCCAGGCTACCGGGATCGGCGCCTTTGTGCGCAGTCGGCGGGAGGCCCATGGGATGTCGCTCCGGGAGCTCGCCGACCTGGCGGGTGTTGGCGTGCGCTTCCTCCTCGAGCTTGAACACGGCAAGCCAACGTTGCGCATGGACCGCGTCAACCACGTCCTCGCGGTCTTCGGGAAGCGGCTCGGCGTCGTGGACCGTGAAAGGCCCTTGGAATGAAGCGCCAGGGCATCGTGCGGCTCGACGGGAAACGGGTTGGCACCATCCGCGAGACGAACGACGGGACGGTGTTTGCGTACGACGCCGGGTGGCTTTCCCAATCCGCGGCGGAACCCGTCTCCCTGACACTACCCCTGCGGCCCGAGCCGTACGTGTCCCGGGGGCTCCATCCGTTTTTCGAGAACCTGCTTCCCGAGGGGTGGCTGCTGGAGATCTCGACAGCCAAGCTGAAAATCCCCAAGGACGACGCGTTCGGCTTGCTGCTGGCAACCTGCGCAGACTGCATTGGCGCGGTGGAAGTCATCCGCGGCGCCGACATCCCCGATGGGGAGGACGCGTGAGCTCCTGCCTCATCTGCCTGAGGGATGTTGCCGACGGCGGACCGTACCATCCGCACTGCAGTGTGGCCCTGTTCGGGACACCTGTGGCTCCGGCTGTCGACGTGGAGCTGGCGAAACTGCACACGCTCGCACTCGCCATGGTGGGGCACACGTCACTGTCCGGCATTCAGCGGAAGATCTCGCTGCGCCTCGACGCGGACCGCAACACCCTCCAGCTCGCCGTCGCGGGCGGGCGCTACATCCTCAAGCCCCAGGCCCAGACCTTTCCGTCGCTGCCCGAGAACGAACATGTGACGATGAACCTTGCGCGCCTCGTCGGTCTCACCGTGCCGGCGTGTGGGCTGGTGACGTTGAAGGACGGCTCCCTGGCGTACCTCGTGAAGCGCTTTGACCGGTCCGACGCCGCCAAGCTTCGCCAGGAGGACTTCTGCCAGCTTGCCGGGAAGCCACCGAAGGACAAGTACGAGGGCTCGGCGGAGCTGTGCATGCGCCTCGTCGCGCGGTTTGCGTCCGAGCCTGGCATCGAGCGCTTCAAGCTGTTCCGATTGTTCATGTTTGTCTGGTGGACCGGCAATGGCGACATGCACCTGAAGAACTTCTCGCTGCTGGCCACGGGCTCCCTGCAGGCCTTGTCTCCCGTCTACGATCTGCTTTGTACTCGCCTGGTGATCCCCGATGACACGCTCGCTCTTTCGGTGGCGGGGAAGAAGGACAAGCTGACGTCGCGCTCATGGAAAGAGCTGGCGGCATACGCGTCCATCACGGAGCGCGCGCGAGAGCGTGTGGTCCGGGACTTCCACGCGGCGGAGAGTGCCGCAATTGATCTCGTCGAGCGCTCGTTCCTACCCGCCGAGATGAAGAAGCACTACGCCAGGCTGCTGCGCGCGCGCACGAGGAGCCTGGGAGCGTGAGGCGCGGGACGGGGCCGGCCGCCGCTTCGGGTGGGGTGGTGTTCCTGAGGCGCGGACCTTGCTGGCGTCGCAGCGGTCCTGCCATGGTGTGGCGTTCTTCATGGGACGCGGAGGGGAGCGTGCAGCGCATTGCGTCCGTCATGATGTGCGTTCGCGCGGTGCGAACCCCGCGGTGTCGCGTAGTTGCGAGTAGCTGGCAAAACGCAACGCGAGCTGCGTCAAGCGTTAGGGGGAAGTTCATATGCAGTCTAACTGCCCGTTCCATTGACTGTAAGGAGGGGCTGCGCCAGAGCTTGTTTCCCTTGGGGTCCGTGACGGCCTCCAGCGGACCACAACCTGGAGTGCGGCGGCCTGTCGCCGCCCTGGCCAGCGCCGAGCGAGTGGCACTCTCGTCAGCGGTCGCCGGTCGCGGAGACGTCGACACCCCGTCGAGAACCAGGTCGAGAACCGTTCCACACGTTGAGAACGCACTCGGCGCTGGCCAGGGCGGCGACAGGCCGCCGCACTCCAGGTTGTGGTCCGCTGGAGGCCTTCACGGACCCAATAGGCAATTTGTTCTGGGGCAGCCCCTAGGCTGGCCAATCACATCTGCGGACGACAGCGTTGCCCCTGCCTTGCGTGGTCATGGTCAGCCGGCGTGACGACACCCCTGGCACGGTCCCAACAGGTCACGGCGCGGCGGCGGAGGCCTGCGCGCCCGCCCAGCGACCCACCCGCAGCGGCGTGGACTGCAACACGCGCAGGAAGTTCTCCCCCAGCAGCTTGCGCGTGGCGCGTTCTCCCAGCGCGTTCCACAGCGCGGCGGTGAGGCGGGGCAGGGCGCAGATGTCGTCGAGACCGCGGGGCGGAATGACCGCGCCGTCAAAGTCGCTGCCCAGCGCCAGCGCGTCCTCTCCACCCACGTTCAGCAGGTGCTTGAACTCCTCCACCACGCGCTCCATGTCCGCGCTGCCCAGGAACTGGCGGCTGTACATGATGCCCACCACGCCGCCCTTGTCGGCCACCGCGCGGATCTGCTCGTTGTCGATGTTGCGCTTGAGGTCGCGGAAGGCCAACAGGCCCGTGTGGCTGACAATCGGCGGGCTCTTCATGTGGCGCGCCGCATCCAAAAAGCCGCGACGGTTGAGGTGCGCCAGGTCCACCAGGCAGCCCCATTGCTCCAGCGCCTCGATGATGCGGAAGCCCAGCGGCGTGAGGCTGGTGGTGGCGTCGCCGGAGGCCAGGCCGGGCGTGGCGGCGCTGTTGCGGGTGAAATGCACCAGGCCCACGCTGCGCACGCCGCGGTGACACAGCGTGGAGAGCGCCTCCAGCACGTCGACGTGGCCGGGCCGGTCCTGCGGCCGGTCCACCGCCTGGATCCCCTCCAGGGAGAGCAGCACCGCCTTCTGTCCGCGCGCGTGCGCCTCACGCAGCTCCTCCGCGTTGGCCACCATGCGCAGCGCCCCCGCGGAGCGGTCCACCGCCTCCTCCACGCAAGCAATCTGCTTCTCCGCCTCCTTCATGAGCCCGCGCTGCAGGTAGGGCAGCGTGACCAGGCCGAACATCTGCGCGGTCATCCCGGACTCCCGCATGCGCGGCAGGTCCACGTGCCCAAACAGCGCGCCGCCGGGGACAAAAGGCCGGTGCCGGGAGAGGAAGTCATAACCCCGACGCATCAAGAGCGGTGTGTCGGCGTGCAGGTCCAGCACGGGGACCTGGTCATGCAGTGCGCGCGCCTCCTCGGGGGAGTGCGTCACGGCGTGCCGCCGTCGGTGGCAGGCGGGGCGCAGGTGATGGGTTGGGCCACGGGGCAGGCGGTGGCCACCACGCCGGGACCGTAGGGCTCGGTGGGGTCCAGCCAGTGGCCCGGGTCGGTGGTGGGGCGGCTGCTGAGGAGCTGGTTGATGGGCGTGAACGCGTCGCCGCCCACGTTGGCGGAGCTGACATTCAGCACGCCCACCGCCAGGTCCTGGCCGGCGGGGATGAAGCACGGGCCCACCGTGCCCACCAGCGTGCGGCCCAGGTAGACGCGCGTGGTCACCGTGGACTGACCGCTGAACGCGTCGATGAGCACGCCGTAGGTCCCGGACTCGAACGCGCTGAGACGGATGTTCTCCGGCCCGTACCCGTAGGTGTTGTCGACGTCGAGCGTGACCCGCGTGTTGCCCCACGGCATCCGCGTGCGCTGGCAGTTGCCGTAGTAGCAGTCGTCGCCGCTGGCGTAGTAGCCGCCCGGCCGGATGAGGTGCGTGTCCATGTCTCCCTGGCTGTCCCAGGTCAGCATCACGCGCAGCGCCACCGCGGCCTCCTGTGGCGTGCGCATGGTGATCTCACAGCTGCCCACGCGCGGCTCGAACCCCGCTTCCACGACGAGCCGGTTGAGCCCGGGGAACAGCGGCAGGCGCTGCGGGCCGAAGGTCAGGCTGGGCGGCGTGCCGTCGAGCGGCCACACGCCGTCGGCGGACTCCCCGGTCTCCGCCACCACGCGCCAGGTGGCGCAGTTGGCCTGCAGCCCGGACACGGTGCCGGTGATCTCCTCGGCCACCAGGTTGTCGCCGTCCAGGAGCGTGTTGCTGGCGGGTCGCGTGATGCGCACGGTGGGGCAGTCGACGCACGCCGGCGCGGTGACGCTGTATTCCAGCTTGGCGGGGACCAGGCCGGGCGGGACGGTGTTGAGCTCGAACACCAGCGCGCTGACGCCGGCCTGCACCGGCAGGTCCTCGACCTGGAATGGCAGGCCATCGGCGAACTCGCCCTCGGCGGGATTCTCGAACTCCACGGTGCGCGAGAACTCCCACACACCGTCAAAGCAGCTCGCGCTGCCCAGCTGGCGCACCGCCACCTTGAGCTTGGCCTTCTTGCCCCAGAAGGAGACCCGGCCGCTCACCAGGGAGACGGCGTCCACGCCCTGGCCGAGCTGCAGGTCACCGCTGGGGGTGTCCACCTCGAGGATGGGCTTGGCGAGGTCGCACAGGCCGTCGGCGCACACCACGCCGGCATGACCGCAATCCCCGTCGGAGGTGCAGGGCGGACGACACGACTTGGCGCCGGTGATGGGGTCCGGCACGCAGCGCTGTTCCAGGCCACACTGCAGGTCCAGCTCACAGGTGCCGCTGCATCCCTTGCTGACGACGAGCCCCGAGCCGAACACGCCCGCCACCAACGCCATCCGCGCCACCACCTGCCAACCACCAGCCCGCAACATGAACCGCTCCTCCCCCGCGCCCTGGGTGCGCGCGGTCCGGAGGAGCCTATCCGAAAAGGCCCCGCTGTCACCGATGGGGAGCGCCGCGCGGGCCCGCGTCGGGGCGGGCGGGGCGGCCGCGGGTGGGCGCGCGCTGGGTGGGACGGGGCGGCAGGCGCGCGGGAAGGTCCTTGATGCGCCAGGCCCGGGTCTCTCCCGCGTCTTTTGCGTAGCGCTCCCGTCGGAGCGGGCCGCTGCTGGCGGTGAGCAGCTCGTCGCCGGCGTCCAGCGTTCCGCGCACGCCTCCGTCGCTGGCCAGCACGCCCACGCGGGGGCCCTGCTGGATGATGTCGCCGCGCTGCACCTGGTCCAGCGGGACGGGCTGCAGGTGCGCCCCGAGGAGATCCAGGTCCACGTAGGGCAGCGCCAGGCCCAGGCGGCGCGCGCCATAGACGGGCAGCGTCATGCCGTCCACCGCCAGCGCCAGCTCCGTCTCATGCTGGGTGACCGGTACGCCGCGCGGGCTGTCCGCGTGCGTCACGTGGCGCAGCTCCTCCAGCACGCCCACGTAGTCGTCGTCGGCGCGCACCTTGAGCAGGAAGGCCTCCCGCGCTTCCGTCAGGCCCGGGCTCTCCCAGCTCTCTCCCCCGGCCCGCTCGTCGGAGATGCGGACCACGTAGCGCATGGCGCCCACCTCCGCGCCCTCGTCGTCGGGCGCGAGCGCGGGGCGTGCGTCGGCGAGCAGCGGGCGGTCGGCGTGCAGCGTGGCGAACGCGGTGGCGCGGAAGGGCAGGGGCGGTCCCAGGCCGCGCGGGCTGCGCGCCATCCGGGACTCCGCCGGCTCCAGCTTCAGCCAGGTCGCGCGCAGGTCGGAGAGGCGCTCCAGGCCGGTGTCGCACAGCCGCGTGACCCCGGTGGCGTCGACGTAGGCACCGGTGCGCACCGCGCAGGTCCCGTCGGCGAAGCGCACCAGCGCGCTGAGCCACACGTCCTCGTCGGGGAGCGCGGTGGCCGGTCCCACCCGGGGCCACTCATCCTCCGGTCCCTGCCAGACAATCTCCACCGACGCCATGGCAGCGGGGGCGTGCAGCGCGTGGAGGAGGAGGAGCGCGGGGAACATGGCGTCCTGGTCATCCCACGAGGCGGGTGGGTGAGCCGCGCGCGTTGAGGATGGCCTGGGCGCGCACCCGGCCCGCGTGGTCGACCGCGAAGGGGTGCAGGTCATCACGCACCAGCGTGTGCGCTTCCGGGTGGCTGCGCGCGCGCACCAGCAGGAGCTGACCGAAGGCGTTGGCGACGAGGAGACGCTTCGGCTCGTCGCTGGCGGGCAGCCGCACTTCCATGGCCTTGCCCGCCACCTGGCCGTGCACGGCCCAGTGGTTGCGCACACCGTTCACGCGGTGCTCCAGGATCTGCACCACGGTGAACAGCTCCTCCTGCGGCGCTTCCGCCACCATCGCCAGGTGCCGTGACCGGCGCACCACATCGCGCGCGCCGAGGGCGAGGCCCACCACCACCAGGATGAGCAGCAGCGGGTTGATGGCGCGCCACGGCCACAGGTCCACCATGTCGGAGATCACCACGCGACCGCCGGAGCCTACGCGCACCTCACCCAGCGACGTGTCGGGGCCCACGAACCATGTCCAGAACGTCAGGCTCACCTGCTCCGGGCTGCGCTCCGACGCGTCCTCCGTGCCGGGCGGCAGGTAGATCACGTCGATGTCGGTCTGGACCGCCACGGCCTGGTAGCGCGTGATCTTCCCCTTGGACTGCGCCGCCACCTCCACGCCGGAGCGCCACGCCAGCGCGTCCGCCACGATGCTCAGCGCGGAATACCCCGCGCCCAGGCCCACCACGGCCGCACCCGCCAGCAGGGCCGGCGCACCCAGCTGACGCATCCGACGCGCACGTTGCTGCGCCGCCACGGTGAGCTTGAGGGGACCGGGCAGGAGCGCGTCGGTGGGGTGGACCTCCATGTTGGCGGCGAGCGAGGCGATCACTTCGCCCGCGTTCGGCACGCCGGTGGATGACGCCCGGCCGCCGCTGCTCGCCCCCTGCGCGCGACGACGTCGCAGCCGCATCAGCAGCACCACGTCCAGCACCACCATGACCACGGAGAAGAGCAGGGCGCCCAGCATCCCGAGCAGCGCTTCCTGCTTGCGGTCCCGGTCCTCCTCGAGGTGGATGCCCGCGACGACGGAGAACGTCCGTCCCTCCCCGCCCTGTCCCCGTGCCTCGGCGCTGAGCAGGCCCTGGGCCTTCTGCGCCACCGACGCCACCGACGGGCTGGGCCCGGTCCGCACCAGCGCACGCACCGGCAGCTGGAGGTTGGCGCAGAAGGAGCGCTCCTCCAGGCGCAGCGTCACCACGTGTCCCGTCGCCTCATCCAGCAGTGGTACGTGGTCGCGCGAGAAGAGGCGCTCCTCCAGCTCACACAGCGGCACTGCGTTGGCGATCTCCACCCAGTGCCCGACCGCGCGCGCGAGCCCGCCCACCGTCACGCGCTCCGGCGTGCTCGGGGTATCGCGCCAGGAGTCGAGCATCAGGGTGGCCACCATCAACGCGCCGCCGGTCACCAGCGCCAGCAACGTTCCCACGACGATGATCCGCGGCGTGCTCATCTCAGCGGACATGACCACCTCCCGGTCCGGAGGGCGCGCCGCCCGTCCGCACGCCCGTTCCCACGACGCAGCCAGGCGAGCAGGAGGGCGGGATGGTGTCAAGAGCGCGGTTCGGCAGCCCCGACATGGTGCACGTCGTCAGCGTGGTGTTGCACCGGGCGCCACGGCGGACCTGGGCGGGAACCGCCGTAGGAACGCGGACGGGACCTGGGCGGGGCACTTCAGCGCAGCTTGATGAACTCCAGCGTGCCCTTCTTGTCCTGGATGGAGAGCACCGCCGCCATCCCGTAGCTCTGGCTGCCATCCAGCATGGCCCACGGGCTGGCCGAGGCGCTGCCGGCGTTGAAGTACAGCTTGTCCACCGGCTTCTTGACGGGGAGCTTCAGGGGCGTGCCGCGCTTGAGGTCGCTGGTGGCGCGCCCGCCCGCCTCCAGGATGTGGCCGAAGATGCCAAACGGGATCGCGGAGCGCTCGATGAGGTCGGTGAGCATCGGGTCGCCCACGTTGCCGGCGTCGTGCGCCACGTCAATGGCGGCCTTGCCAAAGCTCTGCGGCGGACCGTGCGCGGTGAGGATGACCAGGTCTCCCTTGGTGTTCAGGCTGTCGACGAGCCGGCCCAGCTCCCGCACGTGCGACTCCTGGTAGTGGCAGCCCGCGCGGCCGTGCAGGAACTTCAGGTTGTAGTAGCCAGGCAGCGCCACGAGGTGGATGCCGCCCAGGTCCACGTGTCGCATCCACGTCATGTTGAACAGGTGCGGGTGCTCGGCGCGGGCCTTGAGGAACGCACGCGTGAAGCTGCCCTTCCCCTCGCTGTTGCCAATGAAGGCCAGCACCGGCGTCTTCACCTCGCGGCCCACCAGCTTGAACGCATCCTCGAGGTCAAACTCGCCCTCGGAGATGTCGCCGTTGGCCACCACCAGCTGCACGCCGCGCTTGTGGAACTCCGCCTGCGCCTTCCTGATGTTCTGCGCCGTCTCCGGCGAGGCGTCCTTGATCGCGCCCAGCACGCCGATGGTGAGCGGCCCCTGCCACCGGCCGCCCTGTCGCACCATGGTGCTGCCCTCCACCACGAAGTTGTGCCCCGCCGCGCTCACCGTCTCCGGCTTCTGCAGCTTGAAGAGCGGCGGCGGGCACTCCGTCTGGTAGCGCGTTCCCACTTCCGCCAGCGTGCGCGGCGGCGGCTCGGTCTCCTCGGTCTGCGCGGACGCCAGCGGAATCACCACGACGAGGGCCAGCACGCACCAGGGCAGCAGGGAAGCTCTCATGGCGCGCCCAGCTAGCACGCACCACGGGCCTGCTCCAGCGACG
Source organism: Myxococcota bacterium (assembly GCA_040752415.1). Lineage (GTDB taxonomy): Bacteria > Myxococcota > JACRCW01 > JACRCW01 > JACRCW01 > JBFMGU01. The sequence continues at coordinate 71,366 of JBFMGU010000006.1, read as the reverse complement.
TCAAGCGCCCCGGCTTGCGCCCGCTCGTGTTGACACCTGCGGTGGGTTCTCCTACCGGCTGGTGGCGGAGGGGCCATGGAGACGCGGCACGGCAGGCCAGGCGAGCACCTGCTGGAGGAGTTGGAGGTGGCGGTCACGGAGGCCCACGGGCCGGACCGGACCTTCACCCATGTTAGCGCGCCGACGGAACGGCTGACCGGTCATGTCGCGGACCGGTGGTTGCAGGAGCAGGGCTTCTGGTTGAACCACGTCCACGCGGACGACCGCGCGGCCACCAGCGCCGCGTATCACCGCGCGCTGCAGGCGGGTGGCAGCCACGTGCTGGAGTACCGGTTCCAGCGTGCGGCGGGCGGGACGATGTGGCTGCGCGAAGAGCTGCGCGTCCGCGGGGAGCGTGTGGTCTCGATGCTGTGCGACGTCACCGCGCAGCGCGCCGAGCTGGAGGAGCTGCAGGAGAGCCGGGAGCGCTACCTGGGGCTGGTGGAGTCGGCGTTTGACGGCGTGGTGGTGGCCCAGCGCGGGCGGGTGGTGGCGTGCAACCCGGCCATGGAGCGCATCTACCGCGCGCCGCGGGAGCAGCTGGTGGGGCGCGCGGTGGGTGAGCTGGTGGCGCCGGAGAGCCTGCCGGAGGTGAACCGTCGGTTCCAGGACAACCTGGAGGGCCGCTACGAGGTGGTGGGCATCCGCTCCGACGGTTCCCGCGTGATGCTGGAGCTCTGCTCCCGTTCCTGCCGGTTTGACGGGATGCCCGCGCGGCTGGTGGCCATGCGCGACATTGGCGAGCAGAAGCGCGTGCAGGAGGAGCTGCAGCGGCAGACCGCGCTGTACGAGGCCATCCTGCGCGCGCAGAGCGACCTGGGCCTGGGCGTGTGCGTGGTGGGTCTGGCGAGCCAGCGCATCCTGCTGGCCAACGAGGCCCTCTCCCAGATCAACGGCTACACGCAGGAGGAGATGCGCGCCTGGCCCACGTACCTGCAGGTGGTGGCGCCGGAGGACGTGCCGGAGGCGCTGGAGCGACGTCGTCGACGGGAGGCGGGAGGACCGGTCAGTGAGCACCACGAGACGCGCATCATCCACAAGCGCGGCCACCGCGTGCCGGTGGAGGCCTCCATCAAGGGCGTGACCCTGGAGGGGCAGCGCTGCATGCTGGTGGTGATCCGCGACATCACCGACCGCCAGCGTCGTCAGGAGGCCCTCATCAGCGCGCAGAAGCTGGACAGCCTGGGTGTGCTGGCCGGCGGCATTGCCCATGACTTCAACAACCTGCTCTCCGTCATCCTGGGCCACGCGGCGCTGGCCGCCACCGGGCTGCAGCCCGACAACCCTGCGCTGGAATGGCTGGAGGGCATTGAGAGCGCCAGCGTGCGCGCCGCGGAGCTGTGCCAGCAGCTTCTGTCCTACGCCGGGAAGAACCGGATGGAGATGCGGCGTGTCGACGTGGGCACGCTGGTGGAGGACGCGGCCAAGGTGGTGCGCCCCTCGCTGAGCGGCAACGCCACGCTGCACCACGTGAACGGTGTGACGCTGCCTCCGGTGCAGGCCGACCCCGCGCAGGTGCGCCAGGCCATCCTGAGCCTGGTGATCAACGCGGTGGAGGCGCTGGCCCAGCAGCCCGGCGAGGTCACGGTGCGCACCGGCGTCATGGACGTGGATCACGGTTACCTGGCGCAGTGCCAGCCACCCATCACCACCGCGGCGGGGCGGTGCGTCTACGTGGAGGTGCAGGACACCGGCAGCGGGATGGACGCGGCCACGCGCGCGCGCATCTTCGAGCCGTTCTTCAGCACCAAGTTCGCCGGGCGCGGCCTGGGCCTGGCGGCGGTGCTGGGCATTGTGCGCGCGCACCGGGGCGCCCTGCGCGTGGAGAGCGCTCCCGGCGCCGGCTCGGTCTTCCGCCTGCTGCTGCCGGTGGCGGAGGGGGTGTCCGAGCCCGCGCGTCGTCCCACGCCGCCGCCCTTCACCGCGCAAGGCACCATCCTGGTGGTCGACGACGAGGAAGGCGTGCGCGCCCTGGTGGCCAGCGTGCTGCAACGCTCCGGGCTCACGGTGCTGCAGGCGCGTCACGGCGCGGAGGCGCTGGAGCTGTACGCGCGTGAACGGGGGCGCATCAGCGCCGCGGTGGTGGACCTCACCATGCCCGGCATGGGTGGGCTGGAGGTGTTGCGCGGCTTGCTGGAGCTGGACCCCAAGGCGCGGGTGATCCTGATGAGCGGCTACACCGAGGACCACATCACCGACGAGGTGGGGCGCCGGGGGCACGCGGCCTTCCTGCGCAAACCCTTCCGCCCGGAGGAGCTGCGGGAGGCGCTGAGGCGTGTGCTGGACCGTCTGCCGGCGGGCGCGGTGAATTGACGGCCGCCCGGGCGCACGGTTTCCTTCCCCTCCCCGAGGGGGTGAGGAGCACGGCATGAAGGCTGCGGGCTGGGCAGGGATGGCGCTGGTGATGGCCGCGGTGGCGTGTGGGCCCACCACCGGCTCGGGAGGCTCGTCCTCCGGCGGGGATTCCGACGCGGGCACGGCCGCCCCCGACGCGGGCCCCCCCACCTTCAACAACATCCAGGCCACCATCTTCACGCCGGAGTGCGCCGACTGCCACGACGGCAGCGCCAACCCCGCTGGCCAGCTCAGCCTGGTGGCGGGCGCGGCCTACCAGGCGCTGCTGGGGCCGGACGGCCAGGGCGCCAACGCCATCAAGAGCGACTTCCCGCAGGTGAAGCCCGGCGTCCCCGAGGAGAGCTTCCTGTACATCAAGGTCGTGGACCGTCCACCCAGCGGCGGGGGCTCCCGCATGCCCATCGGCACGCGCCTGTCCGACGAGCGCATTGCCCTGATCCGCGCCTGGATCGCGGGGGGCGCGCTGCCCGGCGACCAGCTGCCCGCCCCGCGCGACGGCGGTGTCGCCGACGGCGGCTGAGCCGCGCCCGGACTCCAGGTGACGCGTGTCGACGCTGATGGATGCGCTGATTGCCCTGCACGTCATCGCCGGTGGCGTTGCGCTGGCCACCTTCTGGGTCCCGCTCGTCGTCACCAAGGGCAACACGGTGCACCGACGCGTGGGCGTGGCCTACGTGGCGGCCATGATGGTGGCCGCGCTGACCACGTTCTGCGTGGTGCCGCTGCGCCTGGTGCACAACCCGGAGCGCAATCCCATGGGCGTGTTGTTCCTGGGCTACGTGGGCCTGATGTCGCTCACCACCGCCTTCTACGGCGTGAGGGTGCTGCGCCAGAAGACGCGGACCGCGCCGCACCGCGTGGTGGTGGACCACGTGCTCCCGCTGATGCTCGTCGTGGCCACGGTGGCCCTGGGGGTCCAGTCGGTGCGCGTGGGCTACGTGCTGGGCATGACCTTCGTGCCGCTCGGGCTCTTGGTGGCGGTGCCGCAGCTCCGACGGATGCGCGCGGTTCCCTCGGAGAAGGGCTGGTGGCTGCGGGAGCACCTGGGCGCCATGCTCATCTCCTGCATCGCCACGCTCACCGCGTTCCTGGTCACCAACGCCAACCGCGTGCTGCCGGGGGAGTGGATGCTGGCGGCGTGGCTGGCGCCCACCGTCGTCATCACGCCGCTCATCGCGGTCTGGTCGCGCCGGTACCGCCGTCGGGAGGCGTGAGGCGGACCCGTCCGGGTACCCGCTCGTCGTCGGAATTGCTGGAGGACACGGCGAGCGCAGGCGTCGAGACGCCCCTCAGCGACGCGGTGCCCCGGCAGAAACCGTGCGCGTGGTCTCCGGTGCGGACGGCTGCGGCAGCGTGGCCCGCGCGATGCGGATGACCCGGTCCGGGCGGGGCAGGGCGAAGAAGAGGGAGGGCGTGCTCCCGTCGACGACGATCTCCGGGGTGGGCGCGGTGCAGCGCTGCGCGGCGGTGAAGCTGCGCGCGGAGACCACGCACCGACGGAGCGCAACGCTGAACGCCTCCTCGCGGCACTGCGCTTCCAGCTCCGTCGTCATGGTGGGACGGGAGAGGGGCGCCAGGTTGCGGGAGAGGAGCGCGGCCTGGTGCGCGGCGACCTCACCGCACGTGGGCGCGTGCGGCTCCGCGGTGAGGGCGAGCAGGGCGAGGGTGAGCGTGGTCAGCATGGTGGTTTCTCCTTGTGACCACCCGACAATCCAAGGAGCGTGCCCAGGCCCAGGCGCGCGAGGCCGCGGGGAGAATCATCAATGATTGCCATGGGATGCGGACCCGTTCACGGCGGCGGCCGCACGGGAACGTGGGCATCCAAGGTACACGCTGGACATCCATGGCGCGTCGCTGATGACCGACGCGGGCACGGAACGGCTCCGTACTGTGGTCACGGGGTCATCACCGCCACGCGTGAAGGGGGCCAGGTCCGCCGGATTGCCGTCGCTGCGCCCGTCACGGCGACGTGTTCAGGTGGTTGAAGAGCGCGCTGGACCCGTTGGGCTGGCCGTTGCTCGAGAAGAACAGCTTGATCCGCACGTCCGAGAACGGCGTGTCCGCGATGGTGCTGGCGAATGCGATCCAGGTGAGCCCGTCGCTGCTGTAGTACCAGACGAGCAGCGTGCCCTCCTGCGCGATCTTGAGCCAGAGGTGTTGGACCCCTCCCAGCATATCGCTCCGGACCGGCGAGGACATGCCGGGCACGATGGTCCGCGCTTCGTAGAACCCACCACCACTGACCCGGGAGAACGACGCCGCGTACAGCCCGTCCGCGGTCCTCACTTCCAGCCCCATGTACGCGCTCGCGTTCGTGCCGTCGGAGAGCTCCACGAACACCGCGGAGTCCACGAGATTGTAGGCCGTGGCGGATGAATAGGCGCTGGAGCACGCCGTGCCGGGAATGGTGAAGCTCAGTCCGCCTGGCGTGGCGGCGATGGGGCACGTCCCCTCGAAGGTGAAGTCCGGATCGGGCAGGGGCCGGGTCAGGTCCTGCGAGAACGAAAGACTTGGGCAGAACGGCTCCGCGGGTACGCCCCCGCCGTTGTAGTTGGTGAACCTTGCCGAGCTGCCATCACCCGGCCCGCCCGACAGGTGCCGCGCCTGCAACGCCACCACGGCGCGGGACAGGTCCAATGCACTCTGGGAGGAAATCACCGACAAGCGCGTTGCCCAGTTGGCCCCGTCAGCCGACGTGTCGCAGTACACCACGCCGGACGCCTCCCGGATCCGCCACCACACATCCGTGCCTGGGACGAAGGCCGCGCGCGCCTGCTCGACCCCGTCCACCATGAACACCAGCTCCCCGGCTTGCCGCTCCAGCATGAAGCCCCGGGCCAGGTTGTCCGGATCCGTGATGGCGAGCGACGGAGCGATCTGCTCGCCTCCCACCGAGTCGACCTTCACCGACGCATACGAGCCCCTGACGTCGTACCGCAGCGTCGTGGTCACGCCGCCGTGGGGATCCTGCTCGCCGTTGGCGGGAAAGTAGACGGAGAGCTTGGAGGAAAACTGGTTGACCGAAACGCCCTCCGCCGTGACGACCCAGCGAGCGCTGTCCACATAGGTGCTGGAAAAGTCATCCGTGAATGCCGGCGGGCCCCCGCAGTGTGGCTGCCCGGACGACGAGCTGCTCACCGCCCACCCGCTGCTGGACGAGGACGACGAAGAAGACGACGAGGACGACGAGGACGACGAGGACGACGACGAGGACGACGAGGACGACGAGGAAACGGCCGCCGAAGACGTGGTTGTCCCGCCGCTCGTGGATGTGGCCGCGGCGGAGGCGGATGACGTGGCGCCCGTGGACGACGACGAGGAGGACGTTGTCGACGACGCTGCCGTGGAGAGGGAGGTGCTCTGGCCGCTGGAGCTGCTGCTGGAAGAGGCCGCCTGGGAGGTGCTGGTCGTGGTGGCGCTGTTCGTCGAGGCCACCCCCGAGGCGCCGGACGATGAGGACGACGTTGAGGTCCCCACCGCGGCCGATGAGGCAGAAGAGGACGACGACGCCGAGGCGGAGCTTGTGGCGGAGGATGCCGCGGAGCCCGAAGAGGACGTGGCCGACGTGGAGGAAAGCGATGACGACGTGATGCGATGACACCGCCCGTCGGGGCCGCACTCCGTTCCCGCAAAACAGTCTTCCGTGGTGTCGCACGCTTGTTCCGTGCTGGGACAGCCCCATGCCGCAAGGCTTGCCAGGATCACCGGTAGCCACCGTCGGGTCATGAGCGGCTTCACTCCATTCCCAAGCCGGCAGCCACAGTACCCACCGCCACGCCGCCCAGCACCAATCCCAGCACCGCCACGCCAGCACCGAGCACGAACAGGATGGACGCCGGTCCGACCAGTCGCGCCAGCAGCGCGGTGTCGTCTTCCAGCGGCCCCACGGGCAGGAGGCGAGCGAAGCGCGGGGTCACGGAATAGGTCAGCCACATCCATCCCACGCCGGCCACGCCGAGACCGCCCGCGAGCACCAGGCCCGCCACGGCGCCCAGGCCGGTCACGGCGCCCACGCTCCACAGCGCGGGTCGGAGGGGAGGACGAGTGGACTCCGGGGACGTCACGACGTGCGTCTGCATCAACCCGGCTTGCCCCAGCAGGTGGGACACCATCCGCGGCAGCGCACGCAACAGGACCTCATCACCGCTGCCGCTCACGTTCTCGGTGACCGACGCCACCACCAGTGCGCTCCGCAGCTCCAGGAGCCGCAAGGCCAGCACGTAGGTGCTCCCCAGCCGCCCCGCCGTCCCCACCAGCACGTGGGTTGCCCCCAACGCCCCGGCCAGCTCCGTGTCCACCATCCCGCACTCGCTGCGAGCGCACTCCATGATCACGGTCTGCTGCTGCGCGGGCATGGTGGCGGCAATCTCCTGCGGCGTCACCACCCGGGAGAACCTTCCGCTCTTGCGCACCTGTTCCACCAGCGACTCCGTCAGCAGCCGCGCCACGCTCTCCTTCAGCTCCGCTTCCGCTCGCAGTGGGAACACCGCCACCGACGCGTCCTGCGTCACCGCGCCCGCCACCACCAAGGTGCCTATCCACAACGCCAACACCCCCGGAGCTTCCACCACCTGCGGACCGCGCCGCAACGTTCCGCGCTTGGAGGAGGTCCCGCGGTGCCACCAGCGGACCGCGCCTGGGACGCTGGCTTGATTCCCACGTCGTCAACTTGGTTGGTGTCGCCGTGACGCCGTCTTCAGCGGGTTGCAGATTTCCGACGCGGGCACGCGCCCGGTGTCCCGGGGCCTCGGCGCACGTTGTCACGTTGACTGCCTTGTCGACGTCGAGTGAGCGCTGGCTTGGGCGCCTCCCACCGTTAGGATAGCTGGCCGTGACGTCCGCGCTGAGGGCATCCCTCAAGCCGCGGCGCTCGTTGCACGTGCTGCTGGCGTTGTCCCCCGCAGGGGAAGCGCGCAGCGGCCCGAATCACCCGTCACAGCCATTTGCAGCAGGGCCACGCGCGGCCGTGACGGGCCACGCATGACACCAGCTTGTCCGCCGGGTTCCCGTCGACAAGCAGAGGGAGCGATGCACATGGGTCGTTACCATCGCGCGGAGTGCATGTTGAAGGGAGCGGGGTTGTTGCTCACGGGAGCGCTGGCGGTGGGATGTGATGCCGACGCCAGCCCGGAGACGACGAGCCCGGAGACCGGGAGCGCGCTTGCGCCGGTGCAGTACACGGATCACGTCATGACGGCCACCACCACCACGCGGGGCAACCTCAAGCTCAAACCCAGCGTGACGGGGTGTGAGCAGTCCGGCGGTCCCTACGTCACCATCAGCGGCGAGATGTACGTGGGCGGCGCGGGGATGAACCTCATCTTCCAGAACAACGAGAAGGGCACGCACAAGTCCGGTGACATCGAGGCCACCATTGGCCTCAACATGATTCCCTACGGGCAATCCATCCAGGTCCCCAAGTCGGTGGCGGCGGGAGGCGCCGGCGGCAATCCGCTGATCTACATGCAGCTCTTCGACGACAAGTGGAACCCCATCACGGATGAGTTCTATCTCGGCCGGTGCAAGAAGGGGCTCGGCGCCAAGGACCTCTACTTTGACCTGCCCACGGACCTGTCCGCGTACGTGGACCTCAGCGGCTGCACCAACCATCCCGGGCCCTACATCTACGTCGACGAGGCGATTGTCATGAGCGGGCTCAACGGCCGCATGCGCTTCAAGAACAACACCAAGGGCACGCACACCACGGACCCGTATGAGACCACGGTGGACATGGTCATCACGCCCACCGACGGCCCAATCCACATCGCCAAGCAGCCCTCCATTGGCGGCGTGGGCGGCAATCCCCGCCTCTACGGCGAGTTCACCGACGGGGAAGGCGAGGCGGTGAGCGAGTCGGTGTATTTCGGCAAGTGCATCGACGGGAACTGAGGGTGTGTCGGCCAATCCCAGAAACGCTGCCCTTGCCCGTGCCCGTGCCCGGCTTGAGGGCTCAGCGCCCGACGAGGGTTCTCCGCAGACAACCTCTGCGCTGAGAGAACCTACAGGCCGGGCACGGGCACGGGCAGGGCAAGGGCACTTCTGGCTTCCGTCACGATTGGGGCGCGCTGTAGGTCTCCAGCACCGTGCGCTGCCCACCCACGTCCAGCCAGACCTGGATGGCCAGGCCGTCCTGACCCCAGCCCAGCCCACCCACCGGCACGCCGTCGCGCGTGAGGGGACCCTCGGCGCGCCAGTAGGAGTCCAGCTGCGCCGCCACGCCGTCGACGAAGCTCTTCTGGATGAGCCCGCCGGAGAGCGTGTACGGAATGCCTTGCGTGGTCCACGCGTCGTCGATGGTCCGGGAGATGTCGTTGACGGATTGCCCGTTGTAGACCTGGAAGGCGCTCACGCGCTGCTCATTCACCGTCATGGAGAAGTCCGCGGCGGTGATGGTCCCGGTCACCGTCTCGTTGCTGTCGGTGCGGGCGAAGCCGGAGTCCACCTGGCTGGTGACCGTGCCCTGCCGCGAGCAGCTCACCGTGTGGCTCACCGACTCGATGACCAGCGTGCCGTTCATGCTTCCCTGCTGGGTGCTGCCGGAACGCGAGGCCACCACCTGAAGGTCCGCCACGCCGCTGTTCACGTAACGGAAGTTCAGCGCGTGGTCCTCGGTGAGGAAGGCGCTGGAGTCCAGGGCAAAGTTCCCGTCGATCTGCGAGATGAAGTACTCGACGGTGGCGCCCGCGCTGTACACCACGCGGAGCCGGTCCGACGGCGAGCTGCTGTAGCTGAGCTGCCCGTTGCCGTCCTGGGTGATGGTCCCCGTGGTCAGGATGGCCTGGCCCTGCGCGCCCAGGATGCTCGCCGTGTACACCGCGTCGACGACGAGCGCGCTGGTGGCCACCGGCACCTCGTAGGCCGCGGCGCTGGTGAGATAGGCGCGCTTGGCGGCGGAGACATCCACGGCCACTCCCGAGGAGGAGCTGGAGGAGCTGGACGACGAGCTGGAGGACGAGCTGGCCGTGGCGCTCGACGAACCCGTGGATGATGTCGCGCTCGACGTGGAGGTCGTCGTGGCGCTGCTGGTGGAGGAGCTCCGGGTCTCGCCGCCGGAGGTGCTGCTGGAGGAACCGGTCCCACCCGACGAGGTGGAGCCCTCCGACGTGGAGGAGCCGCTCTCCGACGTGGAAGAGGACTCCACCGACCCGCTGGAGGACGACGCACCGCTGGTCCCCGATCCACTGCCCGCACTGCACGCCGCCGCCCACACCACCACCAGCACCGCCATCCGCCGCTTCATGTTTCGCCTCACTTCGTTCGTGCGGCGAATGGCAATCCCATCTGGCGGCACGTGTCAACCCACGGCGTGCTCCGTCGCCACCGCGGTTCAGGCGCCGTAGCGGGCGCGCTCCGCCTGGGCCACGCGCTCCTGCACCGCGAGCACGCAGTCCGGGTGCAGGGAGATGGAGTCAATGCCCGCCTCGACGAGGAACTGGGCGAACTCCGGGTGAACGCTGGGAGCCGGGCCGCAGATGCCCACTTTGCGTCCGCGCGCGTGCGCCACGCGGATGAGCTGTCGGATCATCGCCTTGACGGCGTCATTGCGCTCGTCGAACAGCGCGGCCAGCGGTCCGTTGCCGCGGTCCACGCCCAGCACCAGCTGCGTGAGGTCGTTGCTGCCAATGGAGAAGCCGTCAAAGCGCTCCGCGAACTGCTCGGCCAGGATCACGTTGGCCGGGACCTCCGCCGTGACGTGCACCTCCAGCCCGTCGACACCGCGCTTCAGCCCGTGCAGCGACATCAGCTCCAGCACCCGGTCGGCCTCCTCCAGTGTGCGACAGAACGGGACCATCACCGCCACGTTCCTCAGTCCCATCTCCTCGCGCACCTTGCGGAGGGCCTGGCACTCCAGCGCAAACGCTTCCCGGTAGGCGTCGCTGTAGTAGCGGGAGGCGCCGCGCAGCCCGAGCACGGGGTTCACCTCCCTGGGCTCGAACAGCGCTCCGCCGACGAGACCGGCGTGCTCGTCGCTGCGGAAATCACTGAGGCACGCCATCACCGGGTAGGGATGCTGCGCGCACGCAAGCTTGGCCAGCCCGCGCGCCAGCGAGTCCACGAAGTAGTCCGTCTTCCGACGATAACCCCGGGTGAGCCCGTCGACCTGGGCGCGGAGGGCGGCGTCCTTCAGCTCGTCGTAGCGGACCAGCGCCATGGGATGGACCTTGACGCAGTGGTTGATGATCAGCTCCAGGCGCGCCAGGCCAATGCCACGGCTGGGCAGCTTCCATGCGCGGAATGCCGCCGCGGGGTTGGCCAGGTTGATCATGATCTGCGTGCGCGTGGTGGGCGTGTCCGTCGGGAACGGGTCGGTCCCGAGTCGCGCCGGGGCCCGCGGCTGCGCGTGCACCACGTAGAGCTCCCCGGTGAACCCGTCGCGCGCCCACGCCAGGTCCACGGGACGGCCAAAGTGCTCCTCCACCGCGCAGGCGCGGCGCGCCAGTTCCAAGATTTCCTCGTCGTCAAGGATGAAGGAGCCGCGCTCGTCCGGGGAGGTGTCCACGAACGTGGTGGGCGTGCCGTTGTGCCCGTACACCAGCTTGCGCCGCTGCGTGCCCAGCCGTTTCTCGACGATGGGCCGGTGGTCCCGGCTCCGCAGCAGCGGCTTGAAGACGGTGTACTGGTCGGCGGTGTCGTCGGCGTGAAGCGCGCCCAGGCCCCAGCTGGCCTGGATGATCACGGCGTGGGGAAAGCCCGTCTCGTGGTCCATGCTGGACATCACGCCGGCGCACGCCATGTCACTGCGCACCATCTTCTGAACGCCCACGCTGAGCGCCACCCCCAGGTGATCCACGCCACCGTCCCGACGCCACGCAATGGCGCGGTTGCTGAACAGCGCGGCAAAGCAGTCGCGCGTGGCTTCCAGCAGGGCCGACTCACCACGCACGTTGAGCAATGGGTCGGGATGGGGATGCTCCTCCAGGGTGGCGCTGCCGCGGACCGCCACGTTCACCTCGTCGACCGCGTGGCGGTGGCACAGCTCGCGGTAGGCGGTGCGGATGGCCAGCGCCAGCTCCTCGGGAAACTCGGCGCGGAGGAAGTGCTCACGGAGGTGCGCACCCGCTTCCTCCAACGTCACCTTCCCGAGCGAGAGGTCGTCCAGCGCACGGGTCACCCGACGGGAGAGCCCGTTCTCCTGCAGGAAGCTGCGGTACGCCTCCACGGTGATGGCAAACCCGCCGGGCACGCGAATGCCCCGAGCCCCCAGCGTGCGTGCCATCTCGCCCAGCAGGGCGTTCCGGGTGCCCACCGCGGCCACGTCGTGGGTCGAGACGGAGTGGAGCCAGCGGGTGTAACGCGAGGTGAAGGTGACCATGCGGCGGCTCCAACCGGACCCGCGGGAACGCCGCGAGGTGTCTGACACGCGTGCCCAGGTGTTGCGGCATCCGTGAGGGTTGTGGCGCGTGGTTGGGTGACGTCACACGCGCAACCGTGGATATAACCACCGCGGAATTTGGCCGCCGTCCTCCGCTCAGGGCGTCACGGAGATGGTGACGGTGTCGGTGCCCACCAGCTCTCCGTCGGAGACATCCAACCGCAGCACGTAGGTGCCCTCCGCGGAGAAGCTCACCTCGGGTTGGAGCTGCGTGGGATCGCCAAAGAAGACCGTGCCCGGACCGGTGACCGGCGTCCATTGCGCGGTGAACGCGGCGGGATACCCGTCGTCGCTGGCGGAACCGGCCAGGAAGGTGAGCCCGCCCATGGAGGTGGTGAAGTCCGCGCCGGCGTCGACCACGGGGCGCGCGTTGTAGAGCGTGCCGGGCGGGAAGGCGCGGATCATGACGGCGTTGGCGTAGTACGCGGGCGGCGTGGGGCTGCCTCCGTCGGAGATGGTGAGGACCAGCTCGCCGTCGGAGCCGGGGTCCACACCCACGAAGCGCGCCACCCGTCCCTCCGCGTTGGCACCGCAAGAGAAGACCGTGGAGGCCGTGCCCGGCTGGAAGGACGTGCCCGGTGAGCTGTCGTTGATGAGTGTCGTCATCCCGGAAAGCGTCACGCGGGTGAGCCGGTCGGTGTAGGTGGCGTTGTCGCGGTTGCACAGGAAGACCAGCTCGTAGCGCATCGTCGTGGGGAGCGAGCTGAAGGTCAGCACCAGGTCGGAGGGGTCAAAGCTGATGAGCCCGGCCCCATCCACGTGGCTCGCGAAGAAGTTGTGCGCCTCCGTCCCCGGGGCGGGCATGGCGCCATAGGTGTCGTACGGGCCCGCGCCGCCCGCGCTGATGGACAGGGAAGCGCCCAGCGCCACGCCCGTGTTGGCGTCGACGAGATTCCCGGATTGGCCGCGCGTGAGCGTGCTGATCCTGGTGGTGGTCTGGCCGGAGAACCACGCCAGGTCATTGTAGGCGGTGAAGAAGGGCGGGGCGTGGTAGCCGCTGGAGGACGTGGTGCTCCCCGTCGATGACGTCGAGGTGGTGTTGCTCGACGTGGACGCGGCGCTGGTGGCGGACGAGCTGGTGGAGGTGGTGCTGCTGGTGGCGTTGGGGGAGGACGTTCCCGCCGACGTGGTGGAGCTGCCCGACGAGGTGGAGGAGGTCTGCGACGTGCTGCTTCCGCCGGTGGAGGAGGTGGCACCCGACGTGGACGTGGCGCTGCTGGAGGAGGTGACGTCGGATGTGCTGGCGGTTCCGCTCGCGCTCGAGGAGCTGACGGCGGCGGAGGACGCGGAAGAGGAAGCGCTGCTCGAGGAGCTGGCGCTGGAGGAAGTGCTCGCGACCGCTGACGACGACGTGGAGAAGGAACCCTGGTCCCGGGGCACGCAGCTCCCATCCACGCAATGGTGCTCCACGTCGCAATCGTCGCTGGTCTCGCACGGGGACTCGGGAACCACCGGGAGACACGCCGCCACGCCCAGCAACGTCACCATCACCCACCGGATGCGCATCACCCATCTCTCTAGCACAGCCGCGGTTTGTCGGATGGCGACGGACTGGCCAAATGCATCATCGGGCGGCAGACTGCGCACCCGTCGGAGGTCGCGGTCATGCGTCAAGGTCGTCAACCGTTGTGGGTCCTGTTGCTCCTGGTTTCCTGCTCTTCCACGTCGGGGACGCCACCGGCGGTCAACGTGGCGGCGGAGCCGTGCAATCCGCTGGGCTACGGCCCGGAGTGCCTCAACCCGTTCCCCTCCAGCATGTACCTGGAAGTCGACGCCAGCACCGTCACCGGTCGACGCGTGCGCATCCCCCAGGGCGCCGCGCCGCTGAGCAGTGAGGGAATTCCCGTGGATGTGACCTCCCTGGACCAGGACGGGTTCTCGCCCGCGGCGCCGTACATGGTGCATTTCCCGGTGGCCATCTCCAACACCGCCTTGCCGCCGCAGGATGACATTGCGCGCAGCCTCACCGCCGAGAGCGGGACCGTGTTGATCGACGTGGAGCGCCGGGAGCGCGTGCCGCATTTCTCCGAGCTGGACATGACCGTGGAGGAGCCCGGCGAGCGCACGCTCATCATCCGGCCCATGCGGCGGCTGCGGAACAATGCGCGTTATCTCGTCGTGGTGACGCACCGGGTGCGTGCGCTGGACGGGAGCGCGGTGCCGCGCAGCGCGGGGTTCCAGGCGGTGCTGGACGGTCTGCCCACCACCAGCGCGCGGCTGGAGTCCCGTCGGGCGTCGCTGGTGGAGGCCATGGAGGTGGCGACGCAGCTGGGGCTCACCCGGGACGACCTGCTGCTCGCGTTCGAGGTGCACACCGCCTCCCAGGAAGCCATCACCGGCGCGCTGCTCAGCATGCGTGAGCAGGCGCTGACGACGCTGGGAAACCGCGGCATTGCGTATGCCATCTCACGCTCCCGGGAGAACACGTACCCGGACGTGGCGCGCCTGGTGGACGGGACCTTCCGCTCCCCGCTCTTCCTCACCGACGAGGGCGGCTTCACCGCCACGCTGGCGCGCGACGCGTCCGGCACCCCGGTGGCGACGGGGGAATGGGACCGTGAGTTCACCGTGGTGGTGCCGCCCAAGGCCATGAACGCCCCGGGGCCGGTGCCGCTGCTCATCTACGGGCACGGGCTGCTGGGCTCCGGCTATGACGAGATCCAGAGCGGTCACGTGCGTCGTCTCGCCGAGGAGCTGGGCTATGTGGTGGCGGCCACCAACTGGACCGGCCTCACCGAGCAGGACGTGGGCATTGTCACCAACGCGCTGCGGGACATGAGCCTGTTCCACCGCACCGCCTCCCGGCTGCAGCAGGCGGTGATTGACACCATTGCGCTCACGCGCACCGTGCGCGGCATCCTGGGCGACGCGCCCGAGCTCCAGCGCGCCGACGGGAGCCGGCTCATCGACGAGGGAACCACCTACTACGACGGCAACAGCCTGGGCGGCATCATGGGGCTCACGTTCCTGGCGCTCACGCCGGACATCGAGCGTGGCGTGGTGGGGGTGGGCGCGGGCAACTGGTCCATGATGATCCAGCGCAGCGCCAACTGGCCGGCCATGTCGCTGGTGTTCGACGACAGCTACCGCGTGCCCGTGGAGCGACAGGTGATCCTGGCGATGATCCAGAGCCTGTGGGACTACGCGGACCCGGTGAGCTATGCGCCGCACGTGGTGAAGGACCCGCTGCCGGGCTCGACGGTGCGTTACGTGCTCTCGCAGATTGGCACCGACGACGCGCAGGTCCCCAACCTGGCCTCCGACATGGTGTACGGGACGGCGGGGTTGCCGCTGCTCAGCCAGAGCGCACGCACGCCGTGGGGTTTTGAGACGGTGGAGACGGCGCCGTCGGCGTACGTGTACTTCGGGGTGCCGGTGAGCAAGACGCCCCCGCCCACCAACGAGGCCGCGGAAGGGAATGAGACGCACGAGGCGGTGCGACGTCTCGCGGCGGCCATCGAGATGAAGAAGCGGTTCCTCAAGCCGGATGGCGTGGTGGAGCCCACCTGCGACGGGATGTGCGACCCGGAGTGAGCCAAGAACATGGGTGAGCCGCGGGAATGTCCGTGCTCGTCGGGGCGCGGGTATGCGGAGTGTTGTCGGCCGTTCCACAAGGACGGGGTGGAGGCGCCCACGCCGGAGGCGTTGATGCGCTCGCGCTACGCCGCGTTTGCGTTGGCGCAGGTGGACCACCTGTGGCGCACGTTGCACAGCAGCAACCCCGACGCGCAGCGCCCGCGCGAGGAGGTGCGGCGTGAGCTCAAGCGCAACTGCAACCGGTTCCGCTACCCGCGCCTGGTGGTGTTGGCGAGTGATGGCCCCGACGAGAGCGGGGTGGCGCGGGTGCTGTTCTGGGCGCAGGTGCAGGACGGCGCGCGGGACGTGGGTTTCGTGGAGCGGTCCACGTTCCGACGGGAGGGCGGGGGATGGCGCTACGTGGATGGGGTGATGCGGCCGGCGCGCGGGATGGGTGAGGCGGAGATTCGCGCGTTGACGATGGATGCGTTGGGGTGAGGCGTTGGTGACGAGTGCGTTTGGCGTCGCCGGCCTTCCGAGTCAATCCGTGAGCGTGGGCCGGCTTTGGGGGTGATTGGCCAGGGCAAGCGTGAGGTCGCAGCGGTGCGCCGGCCTCCCGAGTCAGGGCGTGAGCGGGGGCCGGCTCTCGGACTGCGGTATGAAGTACCGCTTTCGCTCGGCCGCATGACGACCCCGGTCTCAATGGGTGCACCAAGGCAAAGCGGCACTTCATGCCGCAGTCCGAGAGCCGGCCCACGCTCACGCCCTGACTCGGGAGGCCGGCGCGCCGCTGGGACCGGACCTCACACCTGCCCCCGCCAATCTCTCCCCACCCGCTCAAACGCAGCGCGCGCCTCGGCAAACACCTCCGACGACAACGGCCCCGCCTCCACCGCGCGCACGTTCTCCCGCAGGTGCTCCACGCTGGACGTCCCGACGATGGCGCAGTGCACTCCCGGCGCATGCGCGGCAAACCGCAACGCGTATTCCGTCCAGGACAGCGGACCAGGCCGCAGCCCCAACTGCACCATGCGCTCCCAGTACACCTCGCCGTAATGCCCGTGGGGCCGCTCGACGAAACGCCACGGCGCATTCCCCGCCGGCCGCTTCGCAATGACCCCCGCGGCGCCCATGCGCGGAACCAGCTCCCACAGGCCACGCTGGTCAAACACATTCACCGACGTCTCGAACACCGTGAAACACCCCGTCAAGATCGCGTAGGCCAGGTCCTCGTTCTCGCCGGAGTACCCCGCGTGGCGGACCTTGCCGGCGCGCACCGCGTCGTCCAGCGCGTCCAGCAGCCCCGGTTGCTCCAACGTGGCGCGCGGGCAGGAGTGCAGCATCATGACGTCGATGTGGTCGGTGCGCATGCGACGCAGCGCCTGGTCCACGCCGACGCGGATGCACTCCGGCGTCCAGTCCGCCACCCCCTCCACGCCGTAGCCGCACTTGCTCACCAGCACGAAATCACGTCGTCGCCACGCCAGGTGACGCCCGATGCGCTCTTCCGAGAGCCCGTAGCCGCGCGCGGTGTCGACGAGGTTGACGCCCAGGTCCAACGCGGCGTTGAGCAGCCAGCCCACGTGGTCCTCGGACAGCTCCGCGCCGCCCACGTGACCCGCGCCCAGGCCCAGCACCGAGACCTGCATCCCCGTTGCACCCAGAGGCCGCTTCTCCATGCGTGGACCCATCGTGCACGGGTGTCGCGGGGTCAAGCGCGGTTTGACGCCGCCTTCCGCCCGTCGGTACACAGTTTCCATGGAGCCCGCGCCGCAGCGACGACGACGGCTGGAGTCGCTGACCGGTCTGCGCTTCTGGGCCGCGTTGCTGGTAGCGGGGTTCCACCTGCAGGCCTACGGCATCCTCAGCGGTGAATTCGCGCCGTTCCTGCGGCAGGGCCTGACCGGCGTCTCGTTCTTCTTCATCCTCAGCGGCTTCGTGCTCGCCTGGTCGCACCCGTCCGACGACACGCCGCGGCGTTTCTGGCGGCGCCGCTTCGCCCGGGTGTATCCCGCGCACCTCGTCACCTGGCTCATCGCGGCGGGGCGGTTGGTCTACCACGTGGGGGCGTTGCCGTGGATTGTGTATCCGTCGTTGGTGCTGGTGCAGGCCTGGGTGCCGCAGCCCAGCGTCTACTACGCCGTCAACAACGTCTCCTGGTCCCTGAGCTGTGAAGCCTTCTTCTACGCGGTGTTCCCGTTCATCCTGCCGCGCCTCACCACGCTCCCGACGACACCGCGCCGCGCGTTGATGGTGTTCCTGGTCGTTATCACCGTGGCGCTGGCCTGGGCGTGTCATCCCGTGGAGGGTTTCTCGACGAGCCAGTGGCTGGTCTACATCCTTCCCCTCGGCCGGCTCCCGGAGTTCCTCCTCGGCGCGCTGGTGGCGGTGGAGATGCTGCAAGGAACGCGGGCGCCGGTGCGCGCGCCGGTGGCGCTGGTGCTGGCGGTGTTGGCGTACCTGGTGGCGGGCGTGGTGCCGGAGTCGTTCCGCTACGCGTCGGTGACCTTGGTGCCGTACGCCCTGCTCATTGCCGCGGTGGCGCAGGAGAACCTGGACGCGGAGGCGCCCCGCACGTCGAGGGTGATGGTGAAACTGGGGATGTGGTCCTACGCGTTCTACCTGGTGCACGTGCAGCTGGTGATCCTGCCCCTGGCGCAGGTGTTCCATGCTTGGTGGGGACCGCTCGGCGTGTTGCCGCTTCCGCACCAGCTGGGTGTGGCGCTGGCCATGGTGGGCGCGTCGGTGGTGGCGGCGTGGCTGCTCCACGTCGTGGTGGAACATCCCCTGGAGCGGCGGCTGCGCGGCACCACCGGTCGATGACGCCAACGCTGGTTGGGACGCGCTGTGCCGGGTTTGACTGGCGCTCCCGCACGTCGACGTGAACTGAAGGGACACACAATGCATGGCGTCATCTTCGCCGAGCTGCGCGCCTTTGTGGGCGCGAACCTGGGCGAGAAAGCATGGGATGAGCTGCTGAAGGCCGCCGGCATGTCCGGGAGGATGTTCCTGCCCATGGAGCGGTATCCCGACGCGGATGCGTTGGCGCTGGTGACCACGGCGTCACGCCTGACGGGGAAGCCGGTGCCGGTGCTGCTGGAGGCGTTCGGTGAGTTCATCGGTCCCAACCTCGTCAAGAAGTACCAGCGGCTCATCAAGCCGGAGTGGCGGACATTGGACGTCCTGCTGAACACGCAGGGGGCCATCCATCGCGTGGTGCAGATCGAGAACAAGGGGGCGGCGCCGCCGGAGCTGGTGTGCAACCGCAGCGGCACCGACGAGGTCACCATCACCTACGGCTCCGCGCGGAAGATGTGCGGCGTGGCCAAGGGCATCATCACCGCGCTGGCGCGCCACTACGACGAGCCGGTGGGCATGGTGGAGCGGCAGTGCATGCACGGGGGCGCGCCCAACTGCGTCATCGTGGTGCGCGTGGGTGATCAGGCGCCGCAATGGGCCAGGAGCACGCGCGGCACGTCGGCGTGAATTGCAACGCCGTTGGGTCCGGCAGCAGGATGCGCACACGACGAGGAGCACGCGCATGAGCAGCGGACGTCGTCCCGTGGTGGGCGTGATGGGCTCCGGCACCGACGAGCACCCGAGTTGGGCCGAGCCGCTGGGACGCTGGATTGCCACGCGGGGATACCACCTGCTGACCGGCGGTGGCTGTGGCGTGATGACGTCGGTGAGCCGGGGTTTCTGTTCCGTCACGCCGCGCGCTGGCCTGTGTCTGGGCGTCATTCCCGGCGAGGTGGATGCGCATGGCCACCACCCGCGGGAGGGGTATCCCCATCCGCACGTCGAGCTGGCGCTGCACACGCATCTCCCGCTCAGCGGCGCGCAGGGCATGGAACCCATGAGCCGCAACCACATCAACGTGCTCAGCTCCGACGTCATCGTGGCGCTGCCCGGCGGGCTGGGCACCGCGAGCGAGGTGGCGCTGGCACGGCGTTACGCCAAGCCGCTGGTGGTCTACCTGCCTGGAACAACGTCGGTGCCGTGGAACACGACGGGAATGCTGGTGTTGGACGCGCTGGCCGACGTCACGTCGTGGGTGGAGGCCACGCTTGCCGCGGCGCGGAGGTGACGCACGGCCGAGCGGGCCCCGGGACGTCGCCAGCCCGTTGCCAAACCGTCCGCTGTCCTCTACTTGCCCCGCATCATGGCATCTCCCCTGGCATCCTTCCGTCACGCCCTGGCCAGCACCGCCGTGGACGTGGCCGGCATTCCCGACGCAGACAAGGCCTCCGCGCTGGAGGCGCTCCTCAAGCAGATCCGCATCCCCGAGGCGGGCCGCGGTGACCTCGCGTTGCCCGCGTTCGACCTCGCCCGTCGGCTGAAGCTGCAGCCCCCCGAGCTGGCCAAGCGCGTTGCCGACGCGGCGGGCAAGGATGCACGCTGGGCGCGCGTGGAGGCGGTGGGCCCCTACGTCAACGTGCACATTGCTCCCGCCGCGCTGGCCGGCGCCGTCCTCACCGAGGCGCGCAAGGGCGACTACGGCACCTCCGAGGCGGGACGTGGTCGCACGGTGGTGATCGATTTCTCCTCGCCCAACATCGCCAAGCCGCTGGCCTTCCACCACATCCGCTCGACGGTGATTGGCGCGGCCATTGGTCGCCTGCACGCGGCGCAGGGATGGAAGGTGGTGGGCATCAACTACCTGGGCGACTGGGGCAAGCAGTTTGGTCTGCTCGCCACCGGTTTCCGTCGCTACGGAGACCCCAAGCGGCGCGCGGATGCCAAGCACCTGGTTGAGGTGTACGTGAAGGCCAACCGCGACGCCGACGTGGAAGGTCGCAAGGCCGCCATTGCCGCGCCCGAGGAGGTCCGCAAGCAGGTGGCGGAGCTGACCGCCGCGCGCGCGGAAGCGGAGAAGGCCACCGACCCCAAGGCCAAGAAGAGTGCCGAAGGGAAGGTGAAGGGCCTGGAGAAGAAGCTGCGCGCCCGTCGGGGAATGGAGAGCGGGGACCCGCTGACGGGCCTGGAGGCCTGGTACGCCGAGCTGGACGCCGAGAAGAAGAAGGCGGAAGCGGAGCTGCCCGAGGCGGAAGCGCGCGACCGCGAGGCGCGCCTGTTCCTCAAGCGTCTCGAAGAGGGTGAGAAGGAGGCGCTGGCCGAGTGGAAGGAGTACCGCGAGACGTCGGTGGCGGAGTTCGAGCGCGTGTACAAGCGCATGGGCATCCAGTTCCACGCGCTGGAAGGTGAGAGCTTCTACACCCACGTGCTGGAGGACACCGTCAAGCGCGTGGCGGAGAAGCCCGGCACCCGCATCAGCGAAGGCGCCACCGTGGTGGACCTCCCGTACAAGGAGGGCGAGCCGCCGGTCATCCTCAAGACCCGCGACGGCACCACGCTCTACGTCACGCGCGACATCGCCGCGGCCATGGACCGCCACCAGCGTTTCAACTTCGACCGCTCGCTGTACGTCGTGGCGGCGGACCAGTCGCTGCACTTTGACCAGCTCAAGCGCACGCTGGGCGCCATGGGCTTCCCCTGGGCGGAGCGCATCTCGCACATTGCCTTTGGCCGGGTGCACGGCATGAGCACGCGCCGCGGCAACGTGGTGTTCCTGGACGAGGTGCTGGACGAGGCGGTGCAGAAGGCGCGCGAGATCTGCGAGGCCTCCGAGAAGATCGACCGCTCCCACCTCGACGAGACGGTGGAGGCCATTGGCGTGGGCGCGGTGGTGTTTGGTGACCTGCGCAACCTCCGCATGAGCGACTACACCTTCAAGCTGGAGGAGGCCATCAACTTTGACGGCTTCTCCGGGCCGTACATCCAGTTCAGCCACGCGCGCGCCTGCAGCATCATCAAGAAGGGTGGCGGCGTTCCGGCCACGGCGGACACGGCGCTGCTGAAGCTGGAGGAGGAGCGCGCGGTGATCCTGGCGCTGGCCAGTTTCCCCGACGTGGTGGCGGAGGCGTGTGAGTCGTTCGAGCCCTCGTTGGTGACGCGCGCCATCATGGACATTGCGCAGGCCACCGCCAGCTACCTCACCAGCGGCAACCAGGACCGCAGCAAGCGCGTGCTGCTGGAGGATCCCAACGACCCCGTGCGCGCCGCGCGCCTGCACCTCATGGACGCGGTGCGCAACACGCTGGCGCGCGGCCTGGCGCTGCTGGGCGTGCGCGCGCCCGAGGCCATGTGAGCTCGCTGCTCCGTCGCTGACACGGACACGCTGCTGTTGCCGCCGGGGGAGCGGGGGCTACATCCCCACTCAGGGCGCGGCGGCTGCCGTGTGCTCATCACCGTACCTGGTCCGCCGCCCGTGATGGCGAGGGCATCATGATACGGCTCAAGGCACTTTCCGCTGGTTGTCTGTTCTTCCTGTCCGCCGCGTGTGGCGACGTCATGCAGGCGCGTCCGCCCCCGGTGCAGGGTGACCTGCTCGTCGGCGCGGACTGGCTGCGCGACAACCTGGAGAACCCCGCGGTCAAGATCATCGAGGTGGGCGAGGACATCTCGAGCTACCGCGAGGAGCACATCCCCGGCGCGCGCTTCCTCTCTCTCGAGGCGTTGATGCGCCCCGTGGAGGGACAGCTGCCACGCTTCCCCGCGTTCGAGGACCTGGAGACCGCGTTCCGCTACGTGGGCCTCGACGACAGCGCGCGCATCATCCTTTACGGACCACCCCATGCCGCGGCGCGTGCGTTCTTCCTGCTGGACCTCATGGGCCACGGTGCGCGCACGGCCATCCTCAACGGCGGCCTGGCGGGCTGGCGTGACGTGGGCCTCCCCGCCATTCCCGACGTGCCCGAGCGTATCTACGGCAACCTGACGGTGATGCCCCAGTTGGAGCGCATGGTCGACGCCTCCTGGGTCTCCGACCGCCTCTTCGAGCCCGCCATCAGCTTCATCGACGCGCGCTCCCCCGACGAGTACCTGGGTGCGGTGCTGTCCGAGGGCATGGCGCGCGCGGGCCACATTCCCGGCGCGGTGAACGTGTTCTGGCAGGACACGGTGACCTCGCTGGACCTGCCGTATCTCAAGAGCCCGCAGGAGCTGCGACAGCTGTTCCGCGACGCCGGTGCGGAGTGGAGGAACGTGATGGTGCCGTACGCCACCACGGGCGTGGATGCGAGCTGGTTGTACTTCGTCTCGCGTTACCTCGGGTTCGAGACGCGGATGTTCGAGGGCTCATTGCAGGAGTGGGTCAGCGACGAGACGCGCAGACTCTTCGACCAGAGGACCCTGCCTCTGCGGATTCCCATTCCGGGCGTGCGCGCGTGGTAGGGAGCCGGCGCGGAGAGAAACGACTGGATCGAAGTCCTCGTCGATACCGCACCCCGTCCAACGATCGCCCAACGAGGCTGCAGGCTGACGGTGAGCCGCGTCGCCGCGGATCGCAGGCAGAAATGTCCGCGCCACGGACCTCTTGCGGCGCCCAGCGACTTCACGGGGGTCGTCGGCGGGAGCTCCATTGGCTCTCAAGCTGTGGCGCGGACATTCTTGTCTGCGAGCCGCAGCCGACGAGGTCCGACGGCGCCACGGCCAACTCCTGCGCAATCAGTCCGCCCAGCGAGCGCCCCACCACCGTCGTCGAGAAACGTCCCAGCGCGTCCAGCACCGCCGCCGGGTCCTCGGCCAGCAGCGCGGTGGTGTAGGGACCGGCGGGCTTCTCGGAGCCGTCGGAGCCGCAGTTGTCCACGGTGACGACGGAGCAGTGCGGCAACAGCCGCGCGCGTACGTGACGCCAGTACCAGCCGCCGTAGCCCAGGCCGGCCAGCAGCAACACCGTGGGACCGGTGCCCTCCACGTCGTAGTCAACATCGACGCGCTGCTCTGTCTCCGCAGCGGCGGGCGTTGCCCGTAAATATTCCTTGACACGACTATTCGTAATGGAGAATATATTGACCATGCACGCCACCTTCGCGGCCCTGGCCGAGCCCAACCGCTTCCGCATTGTCGAGCTGCTCCTGAGCGGAGCCCGCCCCGTGGGGGAGATTGGGGACCAGCTCAACATCCGTCAGCCGCAAGTCTCCAAGCATTTGAAGGTGCTCAAGGAAGCGGGCCTGGTGGACATGCAACCGCATGCGCAGCAGCGCGTGTATGAGCTTCGCCCTGCGCCCATCCGTGAGTTGCACGCGTGGACGGAGCGGTACCGCCAGCTCTGGGAAGAACGCTTCACACAGATGGATGAGGTGCTGGAGGAGCTGAAGCGCTCCGAGTCGGGCGCCGTCGGCAAAGCCACGTCCGGCCACTCCGGTCGGCACACCCACAACAAGGAGAGGAAAAGCCATGCAAGCAAGAACCGCTCAAGATTCCGTCAATGACAGCACCACGCTGGAGCTCCCCGCGGATCGGGAGATTCTCATCACGCGCAGCTTCAACGCGCCCCTGCGCCTGGTTTTCCGCGCGATGAATGAGCCGGAGCTTGTGAGCAAGTGGTGGTCGCCCGCGTCCAAGGGAAAGATGACGGAATGCAAGATCGATTTCCGCGTGGGCGGTAGCTGGCGCTTTGCCATGCGCACCCACGACGGGATGGACGTGGGCTTCCACGGGAAGTACCTGGAGATCGACGCGCCGCACCGCGTGGTGAACACCGAAATCTTCGACCCGTTCCCGGACGCGGCCGCCACCGTGACGGTGACTTTGACGGAGAACGGCGGAAGGACCACCATGACGTCCCGTTCCACTTATCCGTCCAAGGAAGTGCGGGACCAGGTCATTGCCACGGGCATGGAAGAAGGGATGCGGGAATCCATGGTCCAACTCTCCGCCGTGGTGGAATCCCTCAAGCAAGGGTGACCGCGCAGCAACGCGTGCGCCGGCGTCGCGGTGGAGCACGTGCCACGCTGTACCCGTCGTCACGCGCGTTCTCCGGAGCGAAGATCCCGCAACACTTGCGCTGCATGTCCGCGTTCGCTGCGGCACACGTCCTGGCAATCCGCGCTCGTCCTGGGTGAGACCGAGTCCACCCCTGTTTTACATTACCTACGAATTCCACATCCCGGGCGCGGTGAACGCCCAGAGGACCCTGCCCCTGCGGATTCCCATCCCGGGCGTGCGCGCGTGGTGACAACCCGCGAAAGTGATGGCCCTTGCACGCGGAATCGCAGGCAAGAATGACTGCGCCACGGCCCATGGACGCGCGCAGCGACAACCAATGCCCATCAGCTACCGTCGCTGAGCACCATGTCCGTGGCACCGTGATGCACGCGCTCACGACGCCGCGCGGACCCAGCGCAGGATCTGGTCGCTGACGTCGTCGATTTCCTCCCAGCCCAGCAGGTGGCCTGCGCGCGGAAAGACGTGGGTCACCGCGTGCGGCATCCGCTTGCGCAGCAGCTCCACGTTTCCCACCGGCACCACCTGGTCCAACGCGCCGGCGAGGACCAGCACGTCACAGCTGATGCGTGAGAGCCGGCTCGCGGCGTCGTGGCCAGCGCCCGCCATCAGCTGCGCGGTGTACGCGGACGCGGGGACCGGCCCGCCGGCGCGGTAGGCCCGCAGCTCCTCCACCAGCTCCGGGTGTGACGTCGAGAAACCCGGCGCGGTGGCCACCGCCATGCCGCGCTGGAACACCTCCTGCGCGCTCCCACTGCGGTCCAGCATCACCGCCAACGCCGCGGGCGTGACCGGAATGGCCTGCCACCCGCCGTGATGCGTCGACATCAACACCAGCCTGCCCACCAGGTCCGGCCGCGCCAGCGCCAGCTCCTGCGCAATCAGCCCACCCAGCGAGTGCCCCACCACCGTCGTCGAGAGACGGCCCAACACGTCCAGCACCGCCGCGGCGTCCTCGGCCAGCAGCGCGGTGGTGTAGGGACCGGCGGGCTTGTCGGAGCCGTCGGAGCCGCGGTTGTCCACCGTGACGACGGTGCAATGGGGCGACAGACGCGCGCGCACGTGACGCCAGTACCAGCCGCCGTAGCCCAGGCCGGCCAGCAGCAACACCGTGGGACCGGTGCCCTGCACGTCGTAATGGATGCGAACCCCCCGGTTCACGACGTCAGGCATGACGCCACCTTGCACACCCCGGTGCGCGGTGATGGTTGCGGAATGGCGAAAGAGGAATGCTCAGGCCGTGACGGTGGTGGGCTCGGCGGGCGACGCCGCGGGCGGCTGGGAAGCGGCGGCGGAGAGCCGGCTGAGACGCGCCATGGCCTTGGCCCGACGCGCCTGCTTCTCGTCGCTGAGGGGGATCATCTTCTGGTCCTCGGGCATCGCGTCGTTGAAGATGCGCTGCACCATGGCCACCTTCTCGTCGAGGTTCTCGGCCGTCCAGTCCTCGGTGGAGATGGGGTCCAGCACGGAGATCTCCACGTTGGTGGGCTGGATGAGCAGCGTGTTCTTCTCCCAGCCCTTGTGCGCGCCCTTCACCACCACCGGCACAATGGGCAGGCGCGTCACCATGGCCAGGTGCGCAAAGCCGCGCTTGAGCGGCAAGAGGCGACCATCCTTGGAGCGCGTCCCCTCCGGCCACATCCACACGCCCAGCTTGTTGCGACGCACCATCTCCGCCGTCTCATTCAACGCCGTCACTGCGCTCTGGTGATTGCTGCGGTCCAGCCGCAGGTGACCGCTGATCCAGTAGAGCTGGCCGAAGAACGGGTACTTGACGATCTCCTTCTTGGCCACGCCGCACGTCCCCACCGGGCACGACCAGATGGCGATGAAGATGTCCAGGATGGAGCTGTGGTTGGAGAGGTACAGCGCTGGCTTGTGCGCCTTCATCAGTGCCGGCACGTTCTCGGTCACGCGCGCGCCGCACAGCCACAGCAGGATGCGCCCGGTGACGTGCCCAAACAGGTTGCAGACCTTGATGCGCGCCGTTCGCGAGGGCAGCAGCACCACACACACCGCCATGAACGCGGCCACCAGCAGGGCCAGGTAGGCCAGCCCGATCACCATGCGAACAAAAGACGAAAGACGCGCCACGAGGCTCCTCCAGGTCGCCCCGAATGGAGCACGCCGTTGGTCATGGTTCTGTCATGGACCGGCGCTGGGACGAGGGCGGCACCCCTACTTCACCCCGTGATGAAGGGACAGCCCCGCGTGACCCCGGGCAAATCCTGCGCCCACCCCTGTCCCATCCCGTCGACGAGGTGGGGATGACGCAGCGCGTGATGACGCCGGAGCCTCAGAGGTTGGGCTGCTTGAGCGGGAGCGCCTCGGTGGGAGCGCCGTAGCCGCCCAGGCCGCGCCGGGTGCCCCAGGCCCAGGTCGCCACGGCGTAGAACAGCGTGGGCACCAGGAACGCCGGCGCCGACGCGGTGGTGCTGCGCACCGGGCCGTGGGTCTCCAGGCTCACCGGGTTGAGCAGCCACACGTAGAGGACCTGGCCCACCAGCATGGCCACCAGCGCCACGACGTTGAAGCCGCGCGTGAACCAGTAGTGACCCGAGGGATGATCCTCGAAGACCTGGGAAACGTTGATGCGCTCCCGACGGAGCGGGAAGTAGTCCACGAGCAGGATGCCCGAGATGGGGGCGAACATCGTGGCGTTGTAGGTGAGGAAGGCGTTGCCCTTCTCGTAGAGCAGCTCCGGCGCCACGGCGTAGGCCAGCACGGGGAGGAAGGCCAGCGCGACGAGGAGCTTCCAGGGCAGGGCGCGCAGCACGCGCACGTGTCTAAGGCCGAGCGCGGCGGTGTACATCATGATGGCGCTGGCGGAGAGATTGGCCACGCCCAGGAGGACCAGCACCGCGGTGCCCATGCCGCGACCACCCGCCTGGATGAGCCACTCCGTCGGGTCGCTGGCCTGGAAGGCGAGTCCCGCGAACAGCCCCGTGCAACACACCACACCCATGCCCAGCCCCATGGTCAGGATCTGCGGGTAGACGCTGTTGCGTTGTGTGTCGGTGTTGCGCGCCAAGAAGCCGATGCCCGGCCACCACGAGAATCCCGCGCCCAGCCCCAGCTCGAAGGCGATGATGTTGTCCAGCGCGCGCTCGCCGGTGGGCTGGATGGGCGTGGCGTCGAGGACGGTCTGCCAGCCGCCGTCGCGGCAGATGGCGTAGAAGAGGAACGCGGTGGCCAGCAGCAGGCCCGGCGTGATCACCGCGTTGAACACGTTGAGCACGTGCACGCCGCGCACCACCACGACGTACGCCGCGAGCAGGCCGAGCACCACCGCCACGCGCACCAGGCTCTCACCGCCCTGGAAGCCGAAAGCTTGCGCCACGTTCATGACACCGCGGCCGAACATCACCAGGATCATTCCCGTCCAGCCCACCTGGTTGACGACGTAGAAGATCAGCACCAGCTTGGCGCCGTGTTGGCCGAACGCGGTCTTGGTGTAGTCGATCTGCTCGAGCCCGTAGCGGTTGCATGCCATGGCCGCCGCCGCCGACGAGAGCGCCACACCAATCACCGAGCCGGCAATCAAGGTGACCATGCCCTGGATGGCGTCGACGTAGGTGGCCGCGAATCCGCCGATGAGGAAACACCACGCCGCCACCGCGTAGGAGAAACCGGTGGCCAGGATGCCGCGCGTGGAATACTCGCGTTCCTCACGCAGCAGCGGCAGTCGACCGAACACCGCTTCCTCGCGCAGCTGCGCTTCAAGCGCCGGTGCACGCGTGGGTGGCGACGGAGGCGGCGTGGGCGCGGTGGCGGTGGTCATTGGAAGCTCCACACCAGCAGCGCGGGAAGGATGATGAACACCACCGACATCCACGCCATCTCCGCGCGCGTCATGGTGCCGAAGGTGGTGTCGGGATAGCTCGAGATCCGGGCAATGCGGTGCCGCAGCTCCTCGTTGCGCGCGAGGGCCAGTGCGTCGTCGATCATGAAGAAAGCTCCGTTGGCGTTGGTTTAACGACGACGATGGGTCCCATCACCGCGCGTCCCACCCTCCCATTCGTGTTGTTCATCCTGCTCGCCGTCACGTCGTGCCGGAAGCCGGAGGCGCACGCGCAGTCCGCGCCTGACGCGCACGCGGGCCCGGTGCCGACGGAAGCTCCCGTGGTCATCGTGGGCGGCGGCCTGGCGGGCCTGGTGACGGCGCATGAGCTGAAAAAGCGCGGCGTCTCGTTCCTGTTGCTGGAGGCCAGCGAGCAGTTTGGCGGGCGGGTCCAGACCGCCCACTACGGTCACGGTCTCCGTGCGGAATACGGACTGCAGGAGATCTGGGGTGACAACCCGCTGCTCGAGGTGATTCGCGACCTGGGCGTGGAGCTGGATGGCGACGTGGAAGCGCCGTTCTCCAGCATGGTCTTGGACGGGAAGCTGTATCCGTACGTGCAGGACACCACCGAGGAGTATTTCCACAGCTTGCTGGGCGTGAAGAACGCGCGCGTGCTCCGGTGGTGGATGGAGGATGCGCGGGCCCTGCGCGGCGTGGCGCTCTCCCGGGGGCTCGCGGCGTCGGAGGTCCGGGCGCTGCAGGACGTCTCCTTTGCGACGTGGGTGCGCGGCTTCAAGATGGGCAAGCGCGTGGAGGATTGGATCCGCCTCACCGTCGAGTGCGAGCTGGCGACGAGCTGGGAGCTCTTCTCGGGGCTCGTGGGGCTGCTGGAGTTTGGCGTGTTCCTCGGGGAGGGCGAGCCCAACTACAAGGTGAAGGGCGGGAACTCCCGGCTCATCGAGGCGCTGGCGAAGGAAGCGGGCCCGAACGCGCTGACCTCCGCGCTGGTGAGTCGCATTGACCGCGAAGGGGACAGGGCGCGGGTCACGTTCCTGCGGCAGGGCGTTGAGGAAACGCAGCACGTGGTGGCGGCGGAGCGCGTGGTGGTGGCGGTGCCGTTCTGGCGGTTGCACCAGATCCACTTCGAGCCTTCGCTGTCGTCGGCGAAATGGGAGGCGGTGAGCACGTTGATGCGCGGGCAGTACACCGTGGTGCACATGGTGGTGAGCAAGGAGCACCGCAAGCTTACGTACGTGGATGGGCAGGACCCGTTCCCCTACCTGACCGACGGCGTGCTGGGCGTCATCTACGGCGCGCAGAGCGAGAGTCCGGAGGACGAGGCGAACGAGGTGTTCTCCTTCCTGGTGCACGGAGTGAATGCCAGCGCGTTCCACATGGCGCCGCGCGACCACAAGGTGAAGGAGATGCTTGCGGCCATGGACCGGCTGTGGCCGGGGTTTTCGCGCCACGTGGTGACGACGACGGCGTACACGTATCACCCGGGTTCCATTGCGGTGTGGCCGCCGGGTCGGTCGCCGATGGACGAGAAGCACCAGCGGTTGCGGGAGCCCGAGCTGGGGACGTGGCTCGTCGGGGATTACACCTGGAGTGGTCACTCCGACGGTGCGGCGCGCAGCGCCATGGCCGCGGCGGATACGATTGCGCGGGAGTTGTCGACGCGGAAGCGCGAGGTCACCGCGACCCGGCCGTGACCCGGTGGGGTTGGTGGCGAGTTGGCCCCCCCACCCGGCCGCCAACCGATTTCACCGAGTTCACGACGAGGCGGCCGACCTCCCCCACGGTGTGGGGAGGCGTAGATGTGCCGCGTCGGGGTTGTTCATTGAGCCAAGCGCGGCACAAGGCCTCATTGAGCCCGTGCCGCCCAATGCGCGCACCGTTCCAGCGAGGCGGCACATCTACGCCTCCCCACACCGTGGGGGAGGTCGGCCGCCACGTCGTGAACTCAGTGATCGGCTGGCGGCCGGGTGGGGGGCCAACGTGCCACCAACCCCAACCCGCCACCCACGCCTCAATACCAGCCGATGGGCGCCTCGTTGAGATTCACGTTGATCTGCTTGGTCTCGAGGTAGTTCTCGATGCCCCACACCCCGAGCTCACGCCCGAAACCCGACTGCTTGTAACCGCCCCAGGGCGCCTCGTTGTACGTGGGGTGGTACGTGTTGAGCCACAGGATCCCCGCGCGAATCTGCCGCAGCACGCGCAGTCCCTTGAACACGTCGCGCGTCCACACCGCGCCGGCCAGACCGTACGGCGTGTCATTGGCAATCCGCACCGCGTCGTCCTCGGTGTCGAACGGAATCACCGCCAGCACCGGCCCGAAGATCTCCTCCTGCGCAATCCGCGCCCTGGGCTCCACGTCGACGAAGATGGTGGGCTCCACGTAGAACCCGTGGCGCAGCTCCGCGCTCATGGCCGCGCTTCCCCCGCACAAGAGCTTGCCCTCCTTCTTGCCAATCTCGATGTAGCGCAGCACGCGGTCCCGGTGTTCCGACGTCACCAGCGGTCCCATCTTCGTCTCGCGGTCCAGCGGGTTGCCTAGGCGCACGGCCTTCACCTTCTCGCGCAGCGCGTGCACCATCTGCGGATAGATCGTCCTCTCGACGAGCAGCCGCGACCCCGCCGAGCACACCTCGCCCTGGTTCGCGAACGCGCCGAACAGCGCACCATCCACCGCCGCCACGTGGTCCGCGTCGGCAAACACGATGTTCGGGTTCTTCCCGCCGAGCTCCATGGTGGTGCGCTTCATGGTGTCCGCCGCGCGCTTCACCACGGTGCGTCCCGCCTCGACGCCGCCGGTGAACGCGATCTTGTCCACGCGCGGGTCCGCCACCAGCGCGGCGCCCGCCACCGGTCCGTCCCCGGTGACCACGTTCACCACGCCGGGCGGAACTCCCGCCTCGTCGAGGATCTCCGCCAGGACCAGCGCCGACAACGGTGACTGCTCGGCCGGTTTGAGCACCGCGGTGCAGCCCGCCGCCAACGCGGGTGCCAGCTTCCACGCCGCCATGAGCAGCGGGTAGTTCCACGGAATGATCTGCCCCACCACGCCCACCGGCTCGCGCACGGTGAGGGAGAGCGCGTTGTCCGGCACGGGCAGCGTCATGCCGTGGATCTTGCTCGCCATGCCCGCGTAGTACTCGAAGCAGTGGGCCGCGTCGGTAACGTCGAACTCCGCCTCCACGACGGGCTTGCCCATGTTGCGCGTATCCAGCTCCGCCAGCTCGCGCGCGCGGGCGCGGATGCCCTCGGCCACCTTGAAGAGGATCTGTCCGCGGTCACGGTGCATGCTCTTGCCCCACGGACCGTGATCAAACGCCTCACGCGCCGCCTGGACCGCGCGCGCCACTTCTTCGGTCCCCGCTTCGGGAACCCGCGCCAGCACGCTGCCGTCGGCGGGATTGATGACGTCGCGCGTGGCACCGTTGCGTGCGTCCACCCATTCCCCGCCAATCCACATCTTGTGTCTCTGGGACATGCATCCTCCCTCAAGCCGCCGCGATGGCAGCACGTTGGATCCGTTGGACGCGCATGCCGCGCTTCCCCAACTCCCGGAAGAACGCGTCACACGGCACGGCCTGCTCCGGCGGCAGGACACCGCGCGCGGTGATGACGCCCTTGAGCAGCAGCTGCATGGCAATGGAGGGCGGGCACCCGGTGTCCACGTCGACACCAAAGCCCCACTCCGGGATGCCCGGGCAGTGGCACTCCAGCACGTCCTCCGCCGCGCGACCCGCGCGCATGCCGCGCACCACCGCGCGCAGCACCTCGTACTCGTCGGGAACACCGGTGGTGCGCGCGGGACGAACGCGGGCCAGCAGCGTCTCCAGCACGTCACGCGGAACCACCTTCCGGGCCTTCCGACCGCGTCCCACCGTGATGGGCACGCTGGAGGAGATGCCCAGCGCGCGCAGGAAGCGCAGTTTCTCGACGAGCTCCGGCTGGAACGCGATGCGGAAGCTCACCTCCTGCACGCCCTTGTGCCGGTAGCTCAGTGGCAGCGTGGCCACCTCGGAGTGCAGCGTGCACGCCGGTCGTCGCTTCCCCACCGGCGGCCCGAAGTCCACCTCCACCTCGCCACTCATCGGCTCGATGAACTCCCAGTCGCCGCCGGTGAAGACCGCCGCGGGCAGGTTGGCCTCGTCGAGGATGGTCTGGATGGAATAGCTGGCGGCCAGGGGCGCGGTGTTGCGTTCCGGGCTGCGGTCCACGGTTCCCACGGCAACGTGGATCTCGTGCACCTCCTCCATCTCGTCGGCGGCCCAGCGCGCCAGCACGTTGACCACGCCGGGGGCCGCGCCCATTCCCACCAGGGCCAGGAGTCCCTTCTTCTCGAAGCGCGCGTGGAGCTTGAGCTGCTGGCGCGTGTGATGGAACAGGCCGCCCAGGTCGCAGTAGTGCACGCCAGCGTCGAGGGCCGCCTGCATCAACGGGAGATTCAGCTGGTGCGGAATGGCACCAATGACCGCCAGCGCGTTCTCCCGGGAGAGCATGCGCGCGGTGGAGCGCGGGTCCTCCACGTCGACACCGGCGGCGCGGACGGACCGCTGGGGCCGGTGGCTCGTCGCCAGCTTGCGTGCCGCGGCGGCGTTGTGATCGGCCACCACCACGTCCAGGTCCGGGGGCAGGGTTTCCACCAGGTCGCGCACCGTGATGCGTCCCATGGCTCCCGCCCCGCCCACCACGACGATGGACGGGCGGACCGGTCTCTTCTTCTTCCGGCTCACAGCGATCATTCGGGGCGACTCTCCGTGGGATTGGCACCATGCCTAACCGCAGGATGTGTGCTGGCGTTCCCGGAGGAGCGCGGACTCGGCGCAGCGGGCTCCACCGCGCGGCGGCAATTCACGACGTCACGGAAAGCGTGAACGGTCGGGCTTCCGTGGCGGAGCGGGCGGTCCGTCGTCACACTGCGCGGCAGATGAGGTCACCTGTGCTTCCCAAGCTTCTGGGTGGAGACCCGCGGCCGTGGGTGGAGCGGGGTTTCCGCATGCTCGAGCCGTGGCGTCGGCTGCTGGACCCGGTGTTCCTGGGGCTGGAGAACGTCCCGTCGGAGCGGCCGCTGCTCTTCGTGGGAAACCACACGCTCTATGGGCTGTGGGACATCCCGCTGATGATCGCGGAGCTGTACTGGAGACAGGGCATCTTCCTGCGCTCCCTCGGCGACCACGTGCATTTCCAGCTCCCGCTGTGGCGCGAGATGATGTCGCTCTACGGCGTGGTCGACGGGACCCGGCAGAACTGCGCGCAGCTGATGCAGCAGGGCGAGTGCATCCTGGTGTTCCCCGGCGGCGGCCGCGAGGTGGCCAAGCGCAAGGGTGAGCGCTACGCGCTGTTCTGGAAGGACCGCACCGGTTTCGCGCGCCTGGCCATCCGGCACCGTTGCACCATCATCCCGTTCTCCGCGGTGGGCATCGACGACGCGCTGACCGTCCTCTACGACGCCGACGACATGTTCAACTCCCCGCTGGGGCCCCTGCTGGCCATGAGCGGCGTGCGACGTGAGGTGTTGCTCCCGTTGGTGCGGGGCGTGGGGCCAACGCCGGTGCCCCGGCCGGAGCGTCTGTACTTCCGGTTTGGCGAGCCCATCACCACCAGGGAGTTCGCGGGCCGGAGCCACGACGGCGCGGCGTGTTGTGAGCTGCGCAACCGCGTGAAGCGCGCCGTGGAGGAGGGCGTGCACACGCTGCTGTCCTTCCGCGCGAACGATCCGCATCGACATTTCGCGCCGCGCCTGGTCCGGGATGTTCGCCGGTGGTGGTTGGCGCGCGCGGGGCCGCGGCAACCGGCGTCAGCGCGAGCGGAACCGGGCGGGGAGCCCGCGGAGCCGCTTCCGCAACGGCGCAGTTGGGACGTCGACGCGGCGTAGCTAGGATGGCGGCACCGTCCGCCGGCGGTGAGAGGAGCTGCGTGGTCCATGCCCCGTTACGTTGAAGTCATGGTGGAAGCGCACGACGCGATTCCGGAGGACTGCTGCATGCGTTACGCCGCCATCTCGGAGGATCGCACGGTCACGCGGGTGCACTGGACACCGGGGCGGGAGGAGGCGCGGCTCTGGCTCGTCGAGGGTGTGGATGAGGATGACGCGCCGTGTGTTGCGCGCGCCGCCACCGTCGAGGATTCCGGGGCGGGGAGCTGCGTGCTGGTGCGTGGCGGCTCCTGGGGACTGCGCTTGCGGCGTGCGCCCGGGGATGCACCTCTGGCGGAGCCGTACCTGCTGCTGCCCTCCGACGCGGTGCTGGAGTGACGGTCCATCTCCGACGTCACGGCGGCGGCGGTGGCGCGAGCTCCTGTTCGTCGCGCGGTCGCCCGTAGTGGATCACCCACTGGTGCACCAGGTGATGCACCGCGTCCGCGCTCTCCTGCAGCGTGTGTCCGTTGCCGGGGAAGAACACCAGCTTCCGCGGCTCACGCGCCATCTCGTAGACGTGCTCACTGCTCCAGAACGGCAGCACGTGGTCTTCCAGTCCGTGGATGAGCAGCGCGGCGCACTCCGGGCCCAGCTCGCTCACCGCGTTGGTGCCGTAGCTCTGCGTGGCCAGGGTGATCACCGCGGTGACCTCCGGGCTGGACTCCGCCGCCTGGATGATCACCGCGCCGCCAAAGGAGTGGCCCAGCAGCACCACGCGCTCGATGCCCTGCTCGTCGAGGAAACGCAGCGCGGCCAGCACGTCGTACACCGCCTCCCGCAGGTCCGTGGCGTGACGGAAGCGCACGCGCAGCGCGGCCATGCCCTCCGCGGGGAGCTCCTGGCAGAGGCGTGGGTAGAGGTCATGCGCCGGCGTGTCCCAATCCCCGCCCACGCCGCCCACCATCAGCACCGCCGCGCGCGCGCCGCGTGACGGGTGGAAACGCACCACCACCTCACCCCGCTCCGTCCACAGCGAGAGCGTGTGCTCCTCCCCGGGGCTGGCCGGGGCGTGCGCCGACAGGGTGTGGTTCACGTCGGGCCTCCGTCTGCCGAGGTAGCGGAAGGCGGAGCATGTGGCATGACCGTGCGTCGTCACCCGCGCACGTCACGCGATCTTCCCGACGCTGCGGATGTCCTAGGCCTTGCCCTGCTTGGCCACCGCCTCCGCCGCCCGCGCCGCGGCCTCGGGGTCGCCCAGGTAGTAGTGGCGGATGGGGGTGAGGTCGTCGTTGAGCTCGTAGACCAGCGGGATGCCGGTGGGCACGTTCAGCTCGACGATC
Source organism: Myxococcota bacterium (assembly GCA_040752415.1). Classification (GTDB taxonomy): domain Bacteria; phylum Myxococcota; class JACRCW01; order JACRCW01; family JACRCW01; genus JBFMGU01. The sequence goes on along the minus strand of JBFMGU010000006.1, from coordinate 36,303 downwards.
TCCTGGTCACCCACCTTGTCCAGGTGCTTGATGAGCGCGCGCAGGGAGTTGCCGTGCGCCGCAATGAGCACGCGCTGGTTGCGCCGGATGGCCGGGGCAATCTCCGTCTCCCAGTACGGCAGGAAGCGCGCAATGGTGCTCTTCAGGCTCTCGGTGAGCGGGAGCTCCTCGGGCTTGAGCGAAGCGTAGCGACGGTCCCGGCCCGGCCAGCGCTCGTCATCCTGGGTGAGCGGCGGCGGCGGCGTGTCGAAGCTGCGTCGCCAGATGTGCACCTGCTCCTCGCCGTACTTCTTGGCGGTCTCGGTCTTGTTGAGGCCCTGGAGCGCGCCGTACATGCGCTCGTTGAGACGCCAGGAGCGGTGGACGGGGATCCACATGTGGTCGGTCTCCTCCAGCACCACCCAGAGCGTCTTGATGGCGCGCTTGAGGACCGAGGTGTAGGCCACGTCGAACTGGTAGCCGCCCTCCTTCAGCAGCTTGGCCGCGGCGCGGGCCTCTTCCATGCCCACGTCGCTGAGCGGGACATCCACCCAGCCGGTGAAGCGGTTTTCCTTGTTCCACAGACTCTGACCGTGACGGATGAGGACGAGCTTTTTCATGGCCGCGCACCATAGCGGAACGTCCCGCGCGCCGCAGCACCACCGTCACGGTGGGTAAAGAAAAGGGTCGCGCTCCCCCGAAGGAGAACGCGACCCGAGCAGGGCGACATCATCGCTCCAAGCTCAGCACTGGTCGTCGCCGTCGCCGCCGTACTCTTCCTTGAAGGCCAGGAGCAGCTCCAACCTCTCCAGGCGCTCCTCCAGGTCATCCTCCTCGGAAGAAAGCGCACCCGCCGGTGGTCTCCGCTGCTCATCCTGCCCGCGAGCCATCTCCAACATGATCAGCTCCTTGCGCATCACGGCGGTCCGCACGAGTCCCATGAAGGAGCGCGTCACCGGTCACGCGTGATAACGACCCCTCGCCGTTGTGAAGCAGTCTAACGTCGGGGTTCATGACGGCCAGCCGGTTGCGTGGGCGTGCGCGGATCCACCATTCCGTGGGGCGTGACGACGGACTTCAGTGGTCCAGGCCCTTGCTGCGGAGGTCTTCCTCCACCGTGTCGCGGTCACCCTCCGCGCTGCCCGGGGTGCGGCCCGGCTCCTGGAAGACGATCTGTCCCTCGCGCGCGGGCACCGCCCCCGCCGTGTCCGGCGTGCGGCCCGGCTCGCGGTGCTTGGGCTGCGCCTGCTTCTTGCGCTGCGTCATGACCCACCTCGCCACCGAGGGGATAACCCCGGAGGCGGGCGGAGCAAGTGGCCCGTTCCCCGTCGACAACGGTGGGCACGAACGTCGCTGTCGTCGGGAACGGGGCGGCCCGCTACAGCAGGGCCATGCGCGTGGGTCCGCGGGTGGTGCTGCTCATGGTGACGCTGCTGGGATGCCGCTCCCATCCCGCGGCACGGATGGATGCGCCGTGGCGCCAGGGTCACTGCGCGCATGACGACGTGCCCTGGCGACTCCCCTTCCCGGCCGGCGTGGAGCACCAGGTGATGCAGGCCAACCGCGGCGCGTTCAGCCACCTGGATGATGACCTGTACGCCTGGGATTTCCGCATGCCGCCGGGCAGCCCGGTCACCGCCGCCGCCGACGGGGTGGTGGTGCGCGTGACGGATCATCACACGCAGGGCGGTCCGGACCGTCGGCTGGCGGAGCGCGCCAACGTCGTGGTGGTGCGCCACGGGACCGGACGCTTCTCGGTGTACCAGCACCTGGCTCCGCACAGCGCGCGCGTGCGCGTGGGCCGCGCGGTGAAGCAGGGGGAGGTGCTCGCGCTCTCGGGCAACACGGGCTGGTCGTGGGAGCCGCACCTGCACTTCGAGGTGGTGGACCGGCAGAACCGCTCCCAGCCCATCTGTTTCGTCGACGTGCCCGGCGGCGTCCCGCACCACGCGCGGCGCTACCGGAGCGGGAACATCCTGGTGACGCCCGCGCAGGTCACGCCCCGTCCCGCTCTCCCATGAGGAATCCCACCACCTCGTCAATGACCAGGCCGTCCTTGAGCACGCGACGGTGGCCCAGCCCACGCGTGACATGCAGGCGGCTGCCCGACCAGCTCTGGTGCACCGCCAGCCCCTCGCTGAAGGCAACCTCGCCGTCGTCCTCGTCGTGGATGATGAGGGCGGGGGTCTGCAGCGCGTGCGCCAGGCTGGGGACGGAGAGGCGTTGCCAGACATCCGCGCCAAAGTCCGCTTCCACCATGCGCCGCAGCCGCCGCTCCGTCTCCGGCGTGAGATGCAGCATCCGCACGAAGTTGCGCATCACGTTGTCCAGGTAGCAGGGCGAGGCCACCAGCACCGCGCGGTCCACCGGCAGTCCCTCCGCCATGGCCAGCGTGAGGCTTGCCCCGCCCATGGAGTGCGCCACCACGCCGCTGAGCGGGCCCACCATGCGCGTGACGGCGTGGATCGCCTCCACGAACTGCAGCACGTTGGAGCGCTCCCCCTCGGAGTGGCCGTGCGCCGGCGCATCAAAGGCCACCACGCGACACCCGCGCGCGCGCAGCGGCTCGATGAACGCGCCCAACTGCGTGCCGCGACCTTCCCAGCCGTGCACCAGCAGCACGTTGCGCACCGTGGCGCGGGAGTCCCAGGGATACGCGCCTTGCGGTGTCCACGCGTACGCCGCCACCTCGCCCACCGACGTGGAAACCGAGAAACGCTCGGCCTTGCGGAGGTAGGCGGCCTCCGTCTCCGGACGTCGGAAGCGGCGGGGCGTGAAGTAGAGCTTGTAGGCCAGCCGCGACATGACGTCGGGGGCCAGCTCCCCCAGACCGCCAAACGCCGCCTGCGCCACGCGCATGGCCAGCGGGTTCACCACCGGTGTGCTGCGCTTGCCCGTCGTCGCCCCCCGTTGCGTCTCCAACATGGCGTCCTCCTCGGGCATCCTTACTTTCTGATAAGTAAGGACGCGGGCCAAAAAAAAGGGAGTCACACCCCCAGGTCCTTCTTGAGCTGTCGCACCGCGGCCTGGAAGCACTCCTTGCCCAGCGCGCGCGCCCCCTGCAGCGCCCCCTGCAACGTGGCCATCACCACCGTGGCCTTGTCGGAACCGTCCCCGTTGAACGCGAACTCGCTCTTGCGGCGTCCATCCTCCAGGACGTCGGTGAGCCAGCGGTGGATCTCCTGCACCATGCGCCGGGTCTCGCGCTGCATCTCCTCGGGGATGGCCTGGTATTCCGCCTGCAGCACGCCCGCCGGGCACGCCTTGGCGCCCTCCTGCAGGAAGCGTGAGTAGATGGTGATGTAGCCCTCCAGGCGCTCCCGCGCGGAGAGCCCCTGCGCGTCCTTCATCCACCGGCCGTAGCGCTCGCGGTAGCGGGCAATCAGCGCCAGCCCCAGGTCCGTCTTGGAGGGGAAGTGGTAGTGGACCGCGGCCGCCTTCACGCCCAGCACCTCGGCAATGTGCCCGTAGCTGAAGCCGTTGAAGCCGCGCAGCTGCAGCATGTTGCTGGCGGTCTTCAGGATCTCCTCGCGCGTGTCGGGCTTGGCGGACATGGCCAGCACCTTACTTACTAATCAGTAAGGGGTCAACCCTGGATCCCGCTTGCTCGTCCTACCCGTCGGTGGCCAACGCGCCGCCCAGGAGCGCCATGCCCAGCGAGACTCCGACGACACCGAGCAGCGCGAGCACGCCGCCGGTGATTGCCAGCATCACGGGAGGAACGCGCAGCGCCACGTAGCGCGAGGTGCGCGTCAGCATTGGCGTGGGAAGGGCGCCCACCACCGCGCCGCGGGAGAGTGCCACCACCGCGGAGATGGCTCCGGCCGCCGCGGGAAGGCTCGCCACCAGCGCCAACACCCCCACCGCCAGCAGCGAGCCTCCCGCAACCGTTAGCGGGGAAACCCCGGTCTCCGACGAAGAGGCAGGCGGTGGCGCGGTGTTGCTCGTCGTGGGCGCGGGGGTGGGGGCCGCGGACACCTCGCGCGCGTCGCCCAGCGCACCCAGCACCATGTTGGCGCTCAGGGTGGCCGCCGACGCCGCGGACTCCGACTGCCCATGTCCTCCCCCCACGGTCTGACCGGTGCGCAGGTCCACCACGCGCACCTCGACGACGACGTCATTGAGCGCGCGTTTCATGTCCCCCATCATCAGCAGGTCCAGCCCCAGCAACGCGAAGTCACCGCCCAGCCCGCCCGCCACGGCAAGGATGCACGCGGGGTCGGTGCACTGCTGCAGGTCGACCTGGACCTCCGGACGGACCACCACCTCGATCTCCGACGGGGAGAGCACGCGGGAGATGGCGGTGCTTCCCTGCAGTGTCGTCACCAGTGCGGCGCTGGCGGCCTGCACCTCCGCGCTGGCAATGCCGGGATGCACCTGCAGGGCCAGCACGCCGATGCTGCGCGCTGACGTCGTCGATCCGGCGGCGGGGGAAGCCGCGAGCAGGAGCGTCAGCAGGATGGCGAGGCGTGACGGCACGTGCACATTCTCGTGGTGGAGGGGGGAGTGCTCAAGGGGCGGTCACGCTTGACAGGGCCGGCGCCGCACCGCTTCATCCCCACATGCTCGTCCGCATTGGCGCACCGCGAGGAAACGAGGGGCCCGTGGCCAGCCTGCTCGCGTGCCACGTCCGCATCCGTCACCACACCGCGCTGGCGCAGCGGCTCGCCACCACGCGGGATGCGCCAACGGAACAGCGCGTGGAAGCGGCGCAACAGCTGGTCCGCTACTTCTCCCGCTCCCTGCCCGCCCACGCGCGCGACGAGGACGAGTCGCTCCTCCCGCGCATCCTCGCCGCCGGCGCGCCAGACGACGTCACCGCCGCGCTGGAGCGCATGCGCCGGGAGCACGCGGAGCAGGATGCCATGCTGGCCGCCTTGCTTCCGCGCTGGCAGCGCCTCGCCCATGACCCGCGGGAATGGGATGTGCTCGCCGCGGAGCTGGCGGAGGGCGCGGCCGCGCTGGCGCAACACCTGGAGGCGCATCTGGTCCTGGAGGAGAACGTGATCTTCCCATCGGCGGAGCGACTGCTCGGAGCGGCTCAGCTCAGCGCAGTGCTGGACGAGATCCGTTCCCGACGGGACTGACGCCTCACGGCGCGGTTGCTTCCGCCACGGCGTCCTGCAGGTCCTGCTGCGCCAGCGTCATGAGCAGGCGTGAAGCCAACACGTCCATGAGTCGCAGCAGCGCCGCTTCATTGGGGTCCGGGACCAACTGCAGCACGCTGGCCATCACGCGCGCTCCCTCGGTGTCCACCAGCTTCACGCTCACCGCCAGCTGTCCGCCCACCCGCGTGATCCGCCCCACCACGACGTGGGAAACCGCCAGCAGTCGCTGCACGGAGGCCAGGCACGCGGTGCATTGACCCAGGCGCTCCGCCGGCGTGCGCTGCAGGATGTCCTGCACGTCCGCGCTGCTGTGCACCATGGAGAACTCACCGCTGCGACGGAGCGCCACCACCAGCGCGTCGGTGAGCAACGGCGCCAGCGCGCTGTCCACGCCGTCCTGCACCTCAAAGGTCCACACCAGCGCCCGCGCGTCGTCACGCGGCGTCTCCACCTGCGCGCCCAGCACCATCCCGATCATGCCCACGGCCAGCCACATGGATCACTCCTTGCCCACGCAGGAGACATCGACGGGGACGCGCCGCACAAGTTTTCCCGACGGTGTGACCACGCGTTCACGCCGGGAAACGTGTGAGCATCTGGCTCCGCGTGGCGCATGACGGCCGCCTGCGCGCGGCGGAATGAGCCGGGGGAGGTGCGCGTTGACGTCGTCCGTGTTGGAGCAATGGCCCGGTGGGGTTGCAGACGTCGTGAGCGGACCACGACCTGGAGTGCGGCGGGCCCGCGCCGCCCTGGTCGGCGCCGAGCGCGTTCACAACGGGCCTAACAGCCCTGGGGCTGAATGACGTCGGGCGAGGCGCTTGGATCCTTGACGGTTGTCCAAACCGCTCACCGCTGACCAGGGCGGCGAGGGCCCGCCGCACTCCAGGTCGTGGTCCGCTGGAGGCGGTCAGGACCAGATGGGCAATTTCTCTTGACGCAGCCCCTGTTCGCCGGCCTTCGCTGACACGGACAAACCGACACAGTCCGACGTCAGGAGGGAATGATCTCGCGTGGCCCGACTCCCATGATGAACCGCTTCACGTAGTCCTGCACCTGCTGTTGCACCGCCTTGGGCAGCGTCAGGATGAGATGCGGGTGCATGCGGGAGGCCACCTCGTAGAGGATGAAGCCGGTCAGCAACTTGGCGCGGCCGATGTTGTGCAGGCGCTCCAGCTCGTCGTCGCGCTCAACTTTCCCCTCGGAGCGCATGTAGAGGTAGGTGGCCAGCAGGGAGAGCAGCGCGTGCCGTTCCTCGTCGGATGACCACCCCACGTAGCGCTCCGGATTCGCGCCCATCCGCCGTCGCACCTCCGGCTCGCCCATCCACGCGGCCTTCACTGCGGCGTAGGAGAGCCAATAGGGCTTGTCCGCGTCGAAGAAGATGCCAAAGCCATCCTTCTCCTTCCGTGCCAGCGCGCGCAGCGCGAAGGGCTGGTCGTGGACGGTGGCGCCGATGTGCCGGGCGTTGTTGTGGAGCGCCGTCAGGATGGACTCGTGACGTGGGCGCAGCGTCAGGGCCCAGGAGTACGATTCGATGGCCTCGTCGACGCGCTCCTGCGCGAGCAGCGCCGAGGCGCGGAAGAAATGACCCCGGTAGTCCACCGGGTTCTTCTCGATGACCTCGAGGTAGAGCTTCTCCGCCGCAACCGGGTCGCCGCCGAAGAGGGTCGCGTCGCCGAGGTAGACGGTGGCCATGTAGCAACCGGGATACTGCGCGCGTGCCGCTTCGTAGTGCTTGCGTGCCTCCGCGTAGTCCTTCTTCTCGAACAGCGGCTCCGCCGCGCTCAAGAGGTCCAGGCAGCCGCGCTCCATCTCATAGGGGACCACCTGTCCGTTGGCGTCGAGCTTCGGGAATGACACCGGCTCGATGAGCTGCGGCCACTGCGCTTCCGCGAGGCGCTTGGGGTCGATGTCCGGAACCTTGTCGAGGTCGGCGATCTGGTAGGCGACGGGCGACTGCTCCAGCATGCGGATGATCTCGCTCACCTCCACCCATTTCTCGTCGGAGCCTCCCCTCCGGGCGTCCTTGCTTGAGCCACACGACGTCGCGACCACCAGCATGGCGGCGACCTGCCACCGCAACCCATTCCGCATCCACCGCCTCCCGCGCGCAAACGTGAAGTAACTTCGTAGTCCCGCTGGCTGGGACACACCACCACGCGCCTTGGACACTTGCCGGCGTGCCCGGTTCCCGCTCGGCATGCGTCACTGCCCGACGACGACCAGGCGATAACCCAGATCCAACGTCTCCCGCTGCAGGAGCGCCCCCAGGCGCGCGTGCCACGCCCCGGAACGCAGGTCATCCGCAAGCCGCTTGAGTCCCGCCGCCACGACGTCATTCGGCAGCATCCGCAGCACCGAGATGCCCGCGCGGACTTCCGGTTGCAGGTACGCCTCCGGTCTCCGCCAATACGCGCCGTAGAAGCCGTCGGTGCAGTCATGCGGAATGGGAACCACGTCCACGCGTGCGCCGGGCAATGCGTGGGTGATGGCCTCCATCGTCGGAAAACGACGCACGTCCAGCGCCGCGGCCTCCGGCAGGTAGTGCGTGTTCATCCAGATGGCGTTTGCGTACGCGGGGTCCCACGTGAAGAGCACCACCCGCCGGGGCGCCACGCGACGCATCTCGCGCAGCCCGTGCCGCAGGTTGGACCAGTGGTGGATGGTCAGCACCGCGAGCGCGGCGTCGAAGGTGTCGTCGGGGAAGGGGAGCGCTTCGGCGGCGGCGCGGATGCACGGAGACGCATGCGCGGGACGCTGGCGGATCATGTCCCACGAGGGTTCCACGGCAACGACGCGTCGGTCCCGCGGCTCGTAGGAGCCAGGGCCGGCCCCCACGTTCACCACCCGGGAAGCGGTTCCCAGCCCGTCGGTGATGGCCTGGCGGATGCGCGGGTCGGCACGCCGGACGGGCGCGTAGCCCGAGCCGATCTCGTCGTAGACCTGCACCGGCGGGACCCGCGACTACGGTCCGCCGGTGGAGGACGCGGTGCTGCTGGAAGTGCCGCCGCTGCTGGAGGTGCTGGAGGTGCCCGCTCCGCCCGTCGAGCTGGAGGAGGAGCTCGAGGAGGAGGAAGACGACGACGAGCTGGCGCCGCCCGTCTCACACACCGCGAGCGCGGACTCATATCCGTCGTAGCTCTGGAAGGTGGTGCCGCAGGTCTGTCCCGTCGGGCAGGTGAGGGCCGGGTCCGTGGCGCCTTCCGCGTTGCACACGTAGCCGCATGTCCCGTTGAGACACTCGATGTACGCGGTGTCCGGACCCTCGGTGAAGTCGGGGTTGAAGCAGAAGTCGTCGCCCTCCTCCCAGAACTCACAGCCGGTCTCGCCCGGGCCGTGCAGGTTGCCGCACACGCCACTGCCGTCGGAGAGGAAGCCCAGCGCGCAGGTGCGGCTGCCGCAGTCGGCGTCGCTCTCACACGGGGTCTTGCACGCGCCGTAGAGGAGGGTGTCGTTCTCGTCGGAGACGGTGACGCAGATGAGGCCGTCCTCGCACTCCAGCTCCTCGCCCTCGTCGCTCACGCAGCTTTCGTTCTCCGCCACCGTCCCGCCCGACGACGAGCTGGAGCTGCTGCCCGACGAGCTGGAAGAGGAGGACGAGGTGCTGGTGCCGCCGGTGGAGGAGCTCGTCGACGACGTGGAGCTGCTTCCGCCGCTGCACGCCAGCGTGGTGAGGAGGAGGATGATGCTGGAGGAAGAGAGCAGGGAAGGGACGCGCATGGGCTCCACCAACAGGCAACGGGGAGCACGAGCATAGACGCAGGCATCAGCGACGCAAGGAAAACGCCGCGGCCCAACGCGCTGCAGGCCTCCGCCCGCGGGAATCAGCTCCCCATCCCGAAGCGCAGCTGCGAGACGCGTGACGACGTCTGCACCACGCGCGAGGTGCCGCTGGTGGGGTCCACCAGGTGCAGCTCGAACAGCGCGTCCTCCTCGAACACCGTGCCCTCACGCTGCACCCACGTTGCCGCGCACGTGCCGTCGGGGGAGAGGTCCGCGGCGCCGGGGTGGATGTCCGCGTTGATGTACAGCCCGCCCACCGTCACGCGCTGGCTCGGTGCCGAGGGGGAGACCAGCTGCACCTCGTCGAGGAAGTCGCCGTAGCCGGTGGACAGGTTCAGGATGAGCACCCGCTCCCCGCGCGCCAGCGCCACCAGGTGGCTGCCCAGGCCAAAGTCCGGGCCCGGCGTCATCGGCTCGCCCACGTCGACCCAGGTGGTGCCCAGGTCCGCCGTCCGACGCTGCTGCAGCCGCCCATCCTCCAACTTCGCCATTGTCAGCACCGCGCCGTCGGGCGCCAGCGTCGCGTTCCAGTGGCCCCAGATCTGTCCCACCGCCCCGCCGCTGCTCACCGCGTCCAGGCGCGCCGCGTTGACGTCGAGGCGGAAGAGCCGACCGTCGTTCGTGGAGGCCACCAGGGCAAAGCGCTCGTCGGGGGTGGTGGCGGCCACGGCGAGATAGGTCTCCGGTCCCACCGTGATGACCTCGGTCGACGACGGGGTGGCCAGCGCCAGGCCATGGCTGACGGGATAGACCACGCGACCACCCACCCGTGCGAAGTTGGCGTACTCGAACGGTGACGTGGTGAGCGGGGAGAACGTGAGGGTGTCGAGGTGCATCCAGCCGTAGCCTGCGCCCTGACGCCACGGCTCTCCGTTGGCCACCAGCACGTATCCACCCTGCGCCGCCACGACGGGACGGAACACGCCCAGCTCCGTGACGCCGCCATCCGCGCGAACCACGAAGCCCTGGCCGCCCGTCACCGCCAACGAGCCATCCGACGCCAGGTACACCTGCGGGTTGTACGGTTCCTCCTGGATGCGGTGGAACCGCACGTTCCCGTCCAGGTCCAGCACCACGTACTCGTAGCGGTGCGGCGCGGGCGGGGCGTACAGGAAACCCACCAGCGCCACAAAGCTCCCGCGCATCTCCCACTGGTTCACCACGACGTCATTGTCGCCGAGCCCCACCGCCTGGCCCAGCGTGAACAACGCGCGCGTGGAGCCGTCCGCCTCCAGCCGCGTCAGCGTGGGTCCCTCCAGCGAGACCAGGAACTGACCCTGGCACCCCGGGTCCGTCGGCGGCGTGGCGCGCACCGGGTTGACGTGGGAGCCGGTCTCGTGCCCCGGTTCCGACGTGGAGGCGGGCGTGGAATCCGCCGGAAGCGCGTGCTCTCCCGCGGCACAACCCGTCGTCAACATGAACACCGTGAACCAACGTCGCAGCATGGCAACCTCCGTACAGGCCCAGAGGTAGCAACGCGCCGGCGCCAAGAGAATCGGTATTTTCTTGATGTGTCTGTAAAGGATTGGTTGATGATGGGCGCTACCAGTTGGACATCGCCCCGAGGTCAAAGACCTGCTGGTAGCCCGCCTCCGTCAACATGCGCTTCGCCCGCGCGCTGCGATTGCCGCTGCGACAATAGACCACCACCGGCTTCTTCTTGTCGGGGCCAACCTCCGCCATGCGCTGCGTGAGGTCCTGCACGGGGATGTTGATGGCGCCCGGCAGGTGGCCCGCGGTGAATTCCTCCCTGGTGCGCACGTCCAGCAGCACCGCGCCCTGGCTGACCAGGCGGTGCGCCTCCGCCGACTGCTTGCTGCTCAGCTGCGCGTACAACGTCCACGCCACCAGAACCACCGCGGCAATCACCACCCAGCGAATCCAAACCATGTGCGTGTCTCCTCCTGCAGGCTCCTCAGGGGTGGGAGCCGCGCCGCGCCCAAAGGATTCACCACGAAGAGGCGCAATCGTTGCGGAGCGTTTTTCTCGACGACAAAGGGGTTGAGGACCGCAGGGGCCCGGAGGACACTGGTGCCACCAACTTCAGGAGAGCGCCATGAGAGCAACAGCCCCAGTGTGGATGGTCGCGGTGCTGGTGTGGGGATGCACCCCGGAATCGTCGTCGAGCAGCAGCAGCACCAGCTCGTCATCGGGTTCCACTTCGTCGTCGAGCTCGTCGGGTGGTGGGTCCTCCGGTGCCCTGGTGGCCGCGTATGATGCCCGGGACCCGTGCGCTGCCCACGTCGAGGAAGGCGGTTGTGAAGCGGATACCGGTAACGGCTGTGTCTGGTCCGGGATGGAAGCAGCGTGTCCCGATTGCCCGGCGGGAAGTTGTCACGTGCAGGATCCTTGTGCGTCGCACAGCGACAGCGCGAGCTGCGCCGCCGACACGGCCAACAGCTGTGCGTGGGCCAGGTTGGAGCGCCTCTGCCCGACGGGGGGAGCGGGTTGCGGGGAGGGCGTCTGCTACCAGGCCGGTGGAAGTGGCGGCGGAGATGACTGCCTGTGCGCGTGCCCCATGTACTGCCCGGAGGGCGCCGAGTGTCCGCCGTGCGAGTGCAGCTGCGCCTCCGACGGCGAGCCCGGTGGCGACGAGGGTGGCACCTGCACCTGCGCGTGCCCCGCGTGCGCACCGGGAGAGAGCTGCCCGCCGTGCGCGTGCGACTGCAACAGCGGTGACAGCGGCGGCACCAGCTGCTCCGGCGACGGGACGTGCACCTGCGTGTGCCCCGCCTGCGACGAGTCCCTGGGCGAGTGTCCGCCCTGCGACTGCGCGTGCTCCGGCAGCGGGAGCACCGGCGGCGGTGAGCCCGGTTCGGGAGGCAGCGGAGGCAGCACCGGTGCGTGCACCTGCGCGTGTCCCGCGTGTCCCGAGGGCCAGACCTGTGAGCCGTGCTCCTGCGACTGCATGGACCACGACGGTGGCATGGCCTCCGATCCCTGCAACACACACACCGACGCCACCGCGTGCGCCGAGGACACCATGCACGCGTGTGTGTGGTACGGGCTCGGCATGCCGTGTCGCGAAGGGGAGACGTGCGTCAGTGGCGTGTGCCAGTCGCAGCCCTCCAGCGGGGGAACCGGTGGCGGCGGATGCGCCTGCGCCTGCCCGGCGTGCGCGCCCGGAGAGACCTGCCCGCCGTGCGACTGCAACTGCGGTGGCGGCGGCACCACCCCCGACGGTGGCGCGGTCTGCGGCTCCGCGGGCGCGGGCGGCGGGAGCGTGCCCCCGGGTCCGTGACGTCGGGCGGAAACGCGTTGGCGACCGGGTGGGCAACGGTTAGCTCCGTGGCGGAACGGCGGAGGGCCGCATGTCCGCGCGAAAGTCCTGGGTGCGCCAGGTGGCGGAGACGTCCAATGCCATGGACCTGCCGCCGGGAGTCTTCCGACGTGACGCCCCGGGAATCGCGCAAGGCCTGAAGCGGGCGGTCGAGCGCAGCCGGCGGACCCGCGGAACCAAGTTCCAGTCCGCCATGTCCATGCTCAATCTCCACATCAACCGCGCGGGACGGAAGCTGTCCCCGCGGGACCGCGCGCGCCTGGAGAAGGCCAAGGATGAGCTGCGCCGGCTTTTTGGTCGCACGGGCGGCCGCGCAAGCCGCACCAACGTCAGCGGGAGCCAGATCATGATCCGCAAGCTCGCCAGCGGGGAGTACCGCCTCTACTCGCGCAAGAAGGATCCCAGGACCGGCAAGCGCCGCAACCTGGGCACGTTCAAGACCCGCGCCGCGGCGGAGAAGCATGAGCGGCAGGTGCAGTTCTTCAAGCGTCACTGATCGCGCACCCTGGAGGAACACCATGAAGTGCCACGAGATCATGAAGACCAGCGTGGAATGCTGCGACCCCAACGACGAGATCCGCGAGGTGGCCCGTCGCATGGCGGAGAAGAACATCGGCTTCATGCCCGTGCGCGACGAGGTGGGCCGGGTCCTTGGCACGGTGACCGACCGCGACCTGGTGGTGCGCGTGCTCGCCACCGACCGCGACCTGGAGACCACCCGCGTGCACGAGGTCATGTCCCAGCCCATCATTGCCTGCCGTCCCACCGACGACCTGCACGAGGCCGAGCGCCTCATGAGCCGCCACCGCGTGTCCCGCGTGATCTGCGTGGATGAGCACCAGCGGCCGGTGGGCGTCATCAGCCTCTCCGACGTGGCCGACGTGGAGCGCGGCGCGCGGGCCGCCACCGTGCTGCGCAACATCTCCCACCGCGAGGCCGGCATCATCCAGCACTGAGGGACGTGGCTGGTCGCAGCACCCGGAGTGCAGTGCGCCACGCGCAGGTTTTCCCACTCCCACTCCCTCTCCCTCTCCCCCTCCCGGGATGTCAGCGGGGCGTGTCCACGTGATCCGCGTCAGGCGAGCCGTTCGGTCGCAGGCAGCCGAGGCTGCACCTGGGAAGGCACCCAGCCCTGCCCGCGCGGACCTTCTTCACGACGTCAGCGTCGGCAGGGCTCCACCTCGGCGGGGTAGGGGACGTGGTTCGCAGAAGGTGGGTTTTGACGACGGGGGCGCGGCCTGAGGCTGCTTGTCCCGAGCCACGTTCCCTACCGCCACCAAGGTAGAGCCCTGCCGACGATGACGTCGTGAAGAAGGTCCGCGCGGGCAGGGCTGGTGCCTTTCCAGGTGCAGCCTCGGCTGCCTGCGACCGAACGGCTCGCCTGATGCGGATCACGTGGACACGTCCCGCTGACATCCCGGGAGGGGGAGGGGGAGAGGGAGAGGGAGAGGGAAAACCTGCCCACCGACGCCAGGCGCCATGAGGCTCAGGTGCCCCATGGAATGCCCGCGCCTGTCCCGCGTGCGCCCCTTCGCCGCGTCTCCCACCTGGCCCCCACTGCGCTTTCTCGAGGAGAACCACGCATTTCACGGTGAGCGTGCTACCGCCCGCGGGTCGGCACGGCGTGTGCTCTCTCCGCGCCTGTCCGAGGCAACAGCCCATCAGGTCCGCCGGCACGGTCGCGCCGGGAGGAGAGAGCCATGTCCACGCCACGCCGGCATTCCATCTGGTCCCAAACCGCGCTGATGACGGCCATCTACCTGGCCACCGCGGGCAATGAAGCCTGTCTGCCGCGGGTGCAGTTGACGACGTTCGAGCTGGAGGACTCCGTGCAGGTGCGGGGTCAGGACGTGGATGACTCACCCAACTGCTTCCACCGCGAGGACCGCGTGCCCAAGGAGGAGCTGGCGGAGTGGCGGGAGAAGACGCGCAACGCGCTGGAGGTGGAGCTGACCGGCCTGCGCGTGAAGGTGGAGAACATTGGCGCGGAGAACTGGTCCACCACCATGGAGGGCACCGTCATCCTCAAGCTCGACGAGCAGGATGAAGGCCTGGTCTTTGGGCCGCAGACCATTGAAGTGTCCGAGGGCAACACGGTGTCAGTGCCGTTTGACCGCGAGCCCGTCAATGCCTGGCTCAAGGCCGCGCTCGACTCCGACGCCGACCTGCGCTTCTCCTTCAACGGCTGCGTGGACATGGTGCCCGCGCACTTCGACCTCGCCGTGAAGGCGGCCTTCACCGCGTACGCGGAGCCGGAGTACTGAGCGGACCGTCCGGTGCGTGCAGCGCAAAGCGCAACAGGTCCATGCCGTCCTCGTGGCGGGGCCCCTCCAACGTGAAACCCAGCTTGGCCACCACGCGAAGCGAAGCCGAATTCTGCGGCATCACGTCCGCCACAATCCGACGCAACTCCAGCTCACCGAACCCGTAGTCCAGGCACGCACGAGACGCCTCCGTGGCCAGACCCTGGCCCCACGCCGAGCGCAGCAGCCGGTAGCCCAGGTCCACTTCTCCGTCGGGGAGCAACTTCAGGCCGCAGAACCCCAACCGCTGCCCGCTCTCGCGCTCCACCACCATGAAGCGGCCCATGCGGCGCTCCGCGTACTGGCGCATCAACAACGCAATGACCTCCTCCGCTTCCGCCAGCCTGCCAAAGGCCGTGTCGCCGGTGTAGCGCACCACCTCCGGGTCGGCGTTGAGCTCGACCATGAACGGCGCGTCGTCGGGGCGGTGGGGCCGGAGCAGGAGTCGCGGGGTGCGGAGCAGGAAGTCATCCGACATGGCATGCATGCTGCCACCAAATCCCTCCCACGTCCGCCCTTGGCAGATCGCGACACCCCTGGGAAGAATGCAGCCGTGCTGCCTGCCACGCGCGGCTTCGTGTTGACTTCGTCCCTGCTCCTGGCCGGATGCCTGACGGATCTGGGTCGCTACGCGTGCGAGACCGGGGAGGATTGCCTTTCCGGGTACGTGTGCGTGCAGTCGGTGTGTCGCACGCAGTGCGCGGATTCCCCGGAGTGCGGCGGTGACGCGCGTTGCGTGGACGGCGGTTGCGTCCCGTTGGCGGAGCTGGCCGAAGCTTCCACGGGGTCGTCATCCTCGTCGGGAGCAGTCCCGTCATCGGCGGTGTCCAGCGCCTCCTCCAGCACCTCCAGCGGCGGCGTCTCCTCCAGCGTCACCAGCTCCAGCTCCGCCAGCAGCTCCAGCTCCTCCTCGGGCGGGAGCTCCAGCAGCAATTCCTCCTCAAGCGCTTCCTCGTCGTCATCCGGGAGCGGGTGCGAGGCGGATTCGACGGTGGAGACCCTGCCGTTGCAGTGGCGCCAGGTGGGCGCGGTTGGCGCTGGCCAGGTCCACGCCCGCATTCCGCTTCAGGACGTAGACCCCGGCGCGCTCTCCCACGGCGTCCTCTCCGTTTCCCCCGCCGCGGGTGTGGCCATCGTGGAGGGCGGGGAGCTGGTGTTCTCTCCGCTGGAGTCCGCCGTCGTCGTCGACGTGGAGGTCACGGTGTGCACCGCCGACACCACCGGCACGCGCAGCCGCGGGGTGGTCCACGTGGCGTTGCGGAGTGAGGGCCTGTCCACCTGGAACGGCGGCGTGAGCACGTCGTGGTGGGACCCGGACAACTGGACGCCAGCGCAGGTGCCCAACCAGACCGCCACCGTGCTCATCCCCCGCGGCGCCGCCCGCGTGCCGGAGGTCGACTTCGCCGGTGAAGCGGGCGACTTGCTCGTCGAGAACGGGGCGGCGCTGGTGGTGGCGCCCGGCGTGCAGCTCTCCGTCTCGCGGGCCCTGTGGGTGGCGGGCACCGCGCGTCCCGGGAGCGGTCTGTCCGGCGGGATGCGGCTGGTGGGCGTGGATACCACGGTGTTCGGTGAGCTTCCCGACGTCACCCTCGGCGGCGCGGCAACCTCGGCGCACGCGCTGCTGGGCGACGTGGAGGCGGGTGCGGTGGTGGTGGAGGCCTCCCAGGTTGCCGCCTCGGTCACGCTGGGCGCCTCCCGGCTCCACGCGCGCTCCCTGCAGCTGGGACCGCTGGCACGACTGGACATGACGGACGCGGCGGACCGGGTGCTCGTCGACGACGACCTGACCTGGGACACCGCCACCGTGGTGGCCCTCAGCGCCGGAACGCTGACGGTGCGCGGCGACATCACCGGGACGGGGGACCTGGACGCGTTTGCCTCCCACCAGCTGGTCCTGGACGGCACCACCGCCGCGCAGGTCACGCTGGCGCGGCCCAGCTTCGGCACCGTCGAGGTGGTGACGTCGGTGCGCTTTGTCGAGTCCGCGCGCGTGGCGGGCACGCTGCGGGTGCGCGGTAGGTTGGAGATCTGCAGCGGCGAGAAGGTGGTGGCGGGCACGGTGGTGCTGGAACCCGGCGCCGTCGTCGAGCGGGACCCCGGATGCGGCAACGGACCCTCGGGGCGCCTGGTGGCGGAGGTGTGCTCGGGTGACGCGAATCTGTGTGGCCTCGTCGATCCGCCGGGGCCCTGCGACCATCCCAACGCCGTGGAGGGTGACCTGCTCATCCGCTCCTCGCTGGAGGCGGACGGGCACGCCAACGTCACCTGCGTCACCGGGACCCTGGCGTTCACCCCCGAGGACGGAGCGGACCCCGGGCCCCTGGCGGCGTCGATGACCCAGCTTGCCGTGGTGGGCGCCGACCTCGCCGTCACCAACCAGGCCGCGTCGTGGAGCATCAACCTGCCGGCGCTGCGGACCGTGGGCGCGACGTTGCGCGTGGAGGGCAACCCCGCCGACGGCGCCCTCACCGCACCCCAGCTCCGGGACGCCACCAGCGTGGTGGTCACGGGCAACGCCGCGTTGACGGGGATGGCGCTGCCGCAGCTGCTCTCCCTGGACGAGCTGCGCGTGGAGACCAACGCGGCGCTGACCGGCATGAGCTTCCCGGCGCTGGCCAGCCTGCAGACCCTGACGCTCACCGGGAACCCCGCGCTGACCAGTCTGGCGGGCCTGGGCGGGCTGCTGGTGCTGGAAGCGGCCTCGGTGCGCAACAACAGCGCGCTCTCCACCTGTGAGGTGCTGGACCTGCGCAACCGCGTCCAGCTTCCCGGCAGCACGCTGCTGGACGTGGACATGGGCGGCAACGACGACACCGGCGTGGTGTCCATCGTCTACATCGACGGGGGCAACGCCGCGGCCCAGGTGGCCTCCCACGCGCAGACCCGGTGCTCCACCGGCGCGCTGGTCATCGCCAACGTCACGGACGCCCTGGACGTCTCCTTCCCGGAGCTGGTGACGGTGGGCTTCGAGCGCGTCGACATTGTCAACAACCCGGCCCTGCGCAGCGTCTCCGCACCCCGGCTGCGCAGTGAGGGCGGCGTCTTCAACATCAGCAACAATGCTTCGCTCGTCGGTGTGGACTTCCCCGTCCTCACCCACCTGGCGTGGTTCCTCCAGATTGCCGGCAACGCCGCACTCAGCGACATCAGCTCGCTGAGTGCCATCACCAGCATGGACCACGCGTTCATCATCAAGGACAACCCCTCGCTGTCCAACGCGGCGGCGTGCTCCCTGCTCCAGATCGTGACCGAGCGCGGATTCACCGGCGCCGTCGACGTGGGAGGCAACAACGGGGGGTCCGGCTGCCCGTGAGACGGCACACCACCACGGTCGCCCGTCGTGGGTTGTGACGCAGGGCGTCAGGCCGGCGATTGAGAAGTGCGCCACCGGCTCCTAAGTCCAGGCGCGTTGCTGCGCACGGAGCGCACGGAAGGAATCCCATGGCGATCTCGTCGGTGAAGCAGTTCAATTCCGCAATCCAGGAGTTCCAGAAGGCCGGGAGCACCTCCGGCAAGAAGCTGTCCAAGACGGAAGCGGAGAAGGCGCTCCGTCACCTGGACGGCAATGGCAAGGTGAGCACCTCGGAGCTGAAGGCGGCCAAGGATGTGCTCGCCAAGGCCACCATGACCGACGGTGCGCGCGAGGTCCTGCAGGCCTTCGTGGCCCAGCACGAGCGCAGCGGTGGTGGCGACGACGGCAAGCTCAGCCCGAGCACGGCCAGCGCCATCCTGGCCAAGTTCAACAGCCTCAACACGCGCGGCACGGTGAACTGGCAGTCCTCGCTTCCCCTCGGCCCGCGCATGTTCCGTGAGGAGCTCATGCGGGAGCGTCATCCCGACGGGTTCGCCTACTCCGTGCTGATTCCCACCGGCGGCCTGCGACCCGGCTCTCCCCAGACCGACCCCGACAAGGCCACGCAGTTCTTCATCGAGCGCTCCGGTGGGTTTGCCGGCATGACCCAGTACGCCGGTCCCTTCCCCATGCCCAAGGCCGGTCGCGGTGGCCTGGGCGCGCTGGTGGACGCGCGCACCGGGGGCCTGGATTCCGGCATCAGCCCCCGTCGTCACGTGGGTGGCAGTGACAGCGGTGGCGGCGGCGGCCGGTTCGTCGGCGGTGGCGACAGTGGTGGCGGCTCGATCGGTCGTCGTGGCGGAGGTGGTCGTTCCGTGGGTGGCGGCGACAGCGGCTGGGGTGGCGGCCGGTTCGTCGGCGGCGGGGGCAGCGGTGGCGGTGGCTGGGGCGGTGGCGGCGCCGGCGGCATCGGCTCCTGATTCGCCCACGACGGGGGATTGAAGGTACAAGGAGCGGGCACGCGCGTTTTCCCTTGCGCGGCCCGCTCGTTTCTTTTCCGCGCCATGCCTCCCTTCCTCCAGCACCAGGTGGCCCTCGACGTCGCGGCGCGGCTGATGCGTGGGAACACGCTGGGCGTGGCGGTCACCGGGAGCGTGGGGCGCGGGCAGCCTGGGCCACACAGCGACGTGGACCTCTGGGTGCTGGGGCACCTCGACGGACGGCACCACTTCTTCCACCGCGGCGTCCCCGTGACGCTGCTGCTGCAGACGCCCGAGCACGCTGCCAGCCTGGACAACCTGTGCTTCTACGACGTGGACGACCTCTGGGTGCTCCATGATCCGCACGGACACTTCGCGCGCATTCGTCGACGTTACGCGCTGGAGCGCGCGCGCATCCACGCGAGCATCGTCGCCGCCTCGCGCGAGGCCATCCTGGACGCGAGCGAGCACGCGCTCATCGGCTCGTCGTGGCACCGGTTGATGCACCTGCGGGAGCTGGCGTGGCGCGTGGCGTGTCTGCACGTGTTTGCCACCTACGGCGGTCGTGTTCCCAAGCTCCGCCACCTGCAGGCGCTGCTCCCGCCTCATGCGTTCCACGACCTGACCGCCGCGCTGGGGCTGCCGCGGGAGCCACGAGCGTGGACGCGTTTCCTCACGGCATGGGAGCGCGCTTCAGCCTCGCTCATCCGCGCCTGTGGTGGACGTCGTCATGCGCCGCACCTGGTGCAGGAGCCCGCTCGCCTGGCGGCGCTCCGGCGACATCACGCGGAAGGTGATGCGGTCCTGCACGCGCGGCGAATCCTGGAGGAAGCCCTGCAGGAGCCCTTGCACCGTCATGGGCGGTGGGACCCCGCGCGCCTTCCCTCCGTCGTGCTGAAGGGAACGTGGATGACGTCGTTGCGCGCGGCGCATGGGACGCTGGAGATGGAACCCGACGACATCCGCGCCACCCGGCCCACGGCGCAGCGGGTGGAGTCGTTGTGTCGCGCGCTGCGCACGGCGCAACTGTACGACGACGCGCGGGGCATGCGTGCGCTCTGGCGCGCGGCGGCGCGGGCGGGCTGAGAGAGCGGCGATTGAACCAACGTTGCCCGGGCTGCCCGGATGACATTCGCGCAACGGCCATCCCGGATCCGAAGCTGTGCTAAGAGCATACTCTTCGTCCGGAGTGTCAATGCGCCGCAGCCATGTCTTCATTGCCGTTCTCCTGCTGAGTCCCGTCGGCGCCAGCGCCCAGCCCGCCTCCGTGACGCTGGCCGGTTCCCTCCAATCGGCGCTCGGCTGCCCCGCGGACTGGGACCCCACGTGCGGCAACACGCAGCTCACCCGTGGCTTCGACGACGTGTGGCGGTTCAGCGCTTTCGTCCCTGCCGGCACCTGGCAATACAAGATCGCGATCAACAACAGCTGGGAAGAGAACTACGGTGTGGGCGGCGTTCCCAATGGAGAGTCGTACACGCTGGAGCTGGCTTCCGCCCAGAACGTGCGGTTCTACTTCAGCGAGCGGACCCACTGGGCACCCAACAACGTTTCGCATCGCATCGTCACCGCGCCGGGCGACTACCAGAGCCAGATCGGCTGCCCGGGTGACTGGACGCCCGACTGCATGCGGAGCTGGCTCCAGGACGTCGGCGGAGACGGCGTCTACACGATGACGTTGGATTCCCAGCTGCCGCCCGGGACGTGGTCCTGGAAGGCCGCGATCAACCTCTCCTGGGACGAAAACTATGGCCAGGGTGGCGTGCCGGGTGGCGATCTCCTTTCCTTCACCGTTCCGCAATTCCCGGTGCAGGTGGTGTTCAGCTTCGTGTCGGCCACCCACACACCCAGCACGGACGTGCTGACACCCAACGCCCAGCTCGTCGTCGAACCCACCGATGTCGAGCTTTCAGTGCAGGAAGGTTCGCCGGCGGTGGAAGTGCCGGTGGAGCTGCTGGTGACGCCGGCCCAACACACCGACGTGGCTTGGACCACCTCGGTGTGGCCGGAGGACGCGTGGCTGGACGAGCTGACCGCATCCGGAACGCTGCTCAGCGATGAAACCGCCACCCTCATGCTGCGCGTGGACCCGACGGGCCTGGTCGCGGACGTGTATTCGGGCGGGATGTTCGTCCACTCGGATGACGTGGTGAGCGGGTCGGTGCTCGTGTCGGTGACGCTTCGCGTGTTGCCCGCGACCAGCTCCAGCAGCTCCTCGGCGTCATCCTCCACGTCGGCTGCAAGCTCGACCGGCGGGGCGGAGAGCTCGAGCTCGGCGGCGTCGAGCGGTTCGGTCGCGTCGAGCACGTCGACCGGGGGCGTGTCGTCGTCGGTGCAGGAAGTGACGTCCAGCTCCACGGCTTCTTCCAGCGCGAGTGTGTCGTCCGGCGGCGCCTCGTCCGGCAGCGGCACCTCGACGTCCAGCTCCGCGACGACGACA
This sequence comes from Myxococcota bacterium, assembly GCA_040752415.1. Taxonomy (GTDB): domain Bacteria; phylum Myxococcota; class JACRCW01; order JACRCW01; family JACRCW01; genus JBFMGU01. The sequence goes on along the minus strand of JBFMGU010000006.1, from coordinate 15,138 downwards.
TCCAGCGCGACGGTGAGCTCCAGTGCGGCGACCGGCAGCGCCAGCTCGACGAGCGCATCCGGCGCGACCACCGGTGGCACCTCGAGCAGCGCGGCGGCGGCCTCGTCCTCGTCGTCCTCGTCGTCGTTGACGTCGTCCTCGTCGTCCTCCACCGCTGCGTCAACGTCATCCTCTTCCAGCAGCGCGGCGGCGAGCTCGTCCAGCGGCGGTGCGCCAGGCGGGGTGACGATGTCCAGCGGTGGGGCGGCGAGTGATGGCGAGACCGGTGAGCGTGGCTGCCGCTGCGCGGCCACGCCGGATTCGCCCGACGTGCGCATCGGTTTGTTGGTGGCCGGGTTGTTGGTGCTGCTCCGTCGACGTCGCTGAGAAGCGTCTCACGCTGAGGCTTCCGCGTCCTCGAGGAGATCGAGCGCCTCGGTGGGATCCAGCGTCACCGTGCGGCTGGGGGCGCCGGAGAGCACCACGTCGGCCAGGGCGCGCTTGCGCTGCTTGAGCTGCAGGATGCGCTCCTCGACGGTGCCGCGCGTGATGAGGCGGTACACCGTCACCGCGCGGTCCTGCCCCAGACGGTGCGCGCGGTCGGCGGCCTGGTCCTCCACGGCGGGATTCCACCACGGGTCGACGAGAATCACCGCGTCGGCGGCGGTGAGGTTCAGCCCGGTACCGCCCGCCTTCAGGCTCACCACCATCAGCGGCGCGTCGCCCTCCTGGAAACGACGCACCACCTCCGCGCGGTCGCGCGTGGCGCCGTCCAGGTACTCGTGGCGGATTCCCAGCTCATGCAGGTCCCGGCGCCACAACGTCAGCAGCTCCACGAAACTGCTGAACACCAACACGCGTCGTCCCGCCGCCACCAGGCTCTCCACCAGCGCCAGGAACTCCATGCGCTTGGCGCTCTCCTCCGCGGAACGCTCCGGGTCGACGAGGCGCGGGTCGCACGCCACCTGGCGCAGGCGGGTCAGCGCGGCCAGCACCGTGATGCGCGCCTGCTCCACACCCTTGTTGCGCAGCATGCGGGCCACGTCGGCACGGGCCATGGCGGCCACGGCATCATAGACGCGCCGCTGTTGCATGGTGGGCAGCACGGACCGGTCCTGCTCGATCTTCTCGGGGAGGTCGCGCAGCACCTGGGCCTTGGTGCGACGCAGGATGTAGGGCGCCACGCGCGTGCGGATGCGGCGGGACTGCCACCCGTCGGGCTCACGCATCACCAGCGGCTCCACGAATGCCTCGAAGTGCTTGCGCGGGCCCAGCAGCCCCGGGTTCACCAGGTCCACCAGCGTCCAGAGGTCCAGCAGCCGGTTCTCCAGCGGTGTTCCGGTCAGCGCCACGCGCACGCTGGCCGGGAGCTGGCGCACCACGCGGGAGGTGACGGCGTCGGCGTTCTTGATCTGCTGCGCCTCGTCCAGCACCAGCGCCTTCCACGTCTGCTGGGAGAGCCAGTCGGCGTCCTGGCGGACCACGCCGTACGTCGTCACCAGCAGGTCCAGCTCCTTCGGGCGTTGCCGTTTGCGCTCCGCGCCGTGCCACACCTCCACGCGCAGCGAGGGGATCATGCGCGCCGCTTCCGCCGCCCAGTGGTGCGCCACCGACGTGGGACAGATCACCAGCGACGTGCCCGCGTCCCTCTCCCGATGCAGCCCGGCCAGCCAGCACAACGTCTGCACCGTCTTCCCCAGCCCCATGTCGTCGGCGAGGATTCCGCCGGCGCCCACGCGGGTGAGCCATTGCAGCCACGCCACGCCCTCGCGCTGGTAGGGACGCAGGTCCACCGTCAGGCCCTCGGGCAGCTCCGCTTCCGCCCATGGACCGCGGGTGACGTCGTCACGCCAGGCTTGCGCGGGCTCGTTGCTGGTGGTGCCTTCCAGCTCGGTGAGCCACGCGTGCACGCGCGCGCCCTGGTGCAGCGGGATGCGCGCCACGCCGCCCCCGGTCACCAGCTCCGGGTTCTCCTCCAGCACCGCGCGCAGGTGGTCCTGCATCTCCGCCAGCGTTCCGTCGGAGAGCCGGACGAAGCGCCGCTTCCGTCGGAGCGCCTGCCGCACGTCCTCCATGTCCGCGCGCAGGCCGTTCACGTCCAGCACCAGCGACGCCTCCAGCATGCCCTGCATCACGCCCACGCCGAGGTGCGGTTTGAGCGCGCCGCGCACCTGGATGCCCAGTAGGGACTCCGCCACCCGCACCTCCACGTCGGGCAGGGAGCCGACACCGCGCAGCCACCAGCGCGCGGCCGCGTCGTCCTCCGCGGTCCAGAGGCGTTGGCCCTCGTCGTAGCTGAGCCCCGCCTCCTGGACCGCGGCAACGGCGGCGTCCTCGCGCGCGGCGTCCCGTCGGGGATCCCGGGTGGCCTCGTCGGGGTGGAGGTCAAAGGCGCCAAAGGCGTATTCCGCCACCAGGCGCGCCTCCACCTGCAGCGTGCTCCCGTCGACGGCGAGCCACAACGCCAGCGCGGATTCCGTGGCCACCTCCACGTGCTCCGGCGCGGGCAGGGCCACCCCGCGTCCCCGCCAGGCGTTCCGCAGCGTGTTCCAGGCCGCCGCGGCGGTGGTGGAATCATCCACGCGCACCACCGGCTGACGCTGCAGGTGCAGCGCGAGCAGCGCGTCGACGCCGGGCGCCACGTGCGCCACCACCAGGCGGTCCCACAAGAGCACGCGCGGAGACCTCCCCGGGTAGAACATGGTGCGCGTCATGGGTGAGACCACCGTGCCGTCGGCGGTGGCCCACTCCGCCACCAGGGCGTCCACCGTGGCGTCGTCCTCGTCGGGAGCCTCACCCGGGAGCCAGCCGCGGGGCACGGTGCGACGCACCACGCGCGGAAGCAGACGCCACGGCTCGAATGCCAGGGGGCGCTCGTCCTCTCGCACGTTGGCCGGTTGCATCACCGCGCGGCCCTCCAGCTGTGCCAGCACCTGCGACGCCACCGAGCCACGCGCCGCGAACCCTCCGCCGCCAAAGCGGTGGAGCACGCACAGCTCCAGCAGCTCGCGGTCGGCGGTGGTGAGCGCGGCGGTCTCCAGCTCGTCGACGGAAAGCGGCCGCGTGCGGGTTCCCACGTAGACGTCCAGCGCCAGTGCCGGCGTGGAATCCGCGCGCGGGGAGCCGTTCCATTCCGCGGTGAGCCACTGCGGCGAGACCACGAAGCGCACCGGCTGGGGCGCCCGCGCCGCGGGGACCTTCATCCAGATGCCCAGCCGCTGCTCCAGGGCCGCGGAGTGGAGCTGGCCCACCCGTCGAGCGTCGAGGCCGGAGAGCAGCGCGGAGGTGTCCCGTCCCGTCGTCAGCGCACGGGTGAAGTCCGGCCACACCGCCAGGTCCGTCAGCAGCACCAGCGCGTGCAGACACCGGTACACGCCGCACGTGCATTCCACGCGCAGCTGGGTCTGACGGGGACCGCGCACCACCAGGATGGCCACGCGCTCCGGGTTGCGGGAGTCACGACGAGGATCGGAGTCGGGCGGGAAGGAGGTGAGGGTGGCAAGGAGGTGGTCACCGTCCAGCCGCGGCGCCTGCTGGTAGGTGCGTGGCATCCGGCCCGCCCGTTCGCGCGCGTACTCCAGGCCCTTGCCCTTGAGATACGCCAGCGTGCAGAGCGGCCAGCGCTGCGGCGCGGTGATGACCCAGGAAGACATGGGTGACGTATGTGGCACGAGGCCAGGGGCCGTGTCGCTTGGCGAGGCGGGGCATCGGTCGTGAGCTCGCCCTCGTCACGGCGTGGCACATCGCGTAGAAGGCGCGCGGCATGCGCGAAGACACCTCGGCACTTCTCATCAGCGTCGCTGCGCTCGTCGCGTCGCTCGCCGTTGCCGCGGTGCACGCCGGTCCACCAGGCTGTGACGCGCCCACCCACGCCGGACCGCTGACGCCGCAACCCCTGCTTCCCGACGGCGGCGACGCATGGCGCACCACCGACGCCGGCGTGCGTGTCACCACCCGCCGCATTCCCAAGGTGCCCGGTCGCACCCTGCGGGTGAGCGCCACCACGCTGCGCGTGCTCCCCGACGGCATCTACGCGCTGGAGGGCGAGGATGCCCTCACGTACTACGTGCGCATCGAGGAAGCCCCGGCGGTTTCCCGTCCCGACGCCGGCCCGCCTCCCGCGCCCGAGCCGTTGGTGGAAGAGCCCACCACGTCGTGGAGCGCCCATGAGCTGGAGAGCGGATTGCCCCGCGCCGGCCAGTGGCGCAACGGGTTCGACGTGGTCGATATCGACGGAGACGGCGACCTGGAGGTCATCCATGGCCCGGCACGCAAGGGTGCGCGCAGCCCGCAGATCTGGCGCAACGACGGCACCGGTCATTTCACGCCGTGGCGCGAAGCGGTGATTCCTCCCGGCCCCTACGACTACGGCGACGCGGCCGCGGCGGACTTCGATGGCGACGGGCGCACCGACCTGGCGCTGGGCATCCACCTCGGCGGTGTGGTGGTGCTGGCGCAGGTGGCGCCGGGGCGCTTTGAGCTGCGCACGGAGGGCCTGCCCGCGCCCACGCGCTCCGGGCCGGCCGGTTTCTCGTCGAGAGCGGTGGCTGCGGGAGACTGGGACGGCGATGGCCATCCCGATCTCGTGGCGCTCTCCGACGGGCCGCGTCCCCCCGGTGGCGAGGGTCCTGGCGTCACCACGTCGGCACCGGGACTGCAGGTGTTCCTCTCCCGCGGAACGCGCTTCACGCGGCTGACCACGCCGCAGGACCTGCTCTTCGGCGACGACGTTGCGCTGGGGGACGTGGACGGAGACGGTCGCGCCGACGCGCTGGCGGCCAGCGCCCGGGCCGGCGCCGCGGACCTGTTGCGACTGTCCCGCCCCGACGGGACCGAGGTGCGCACGTTGCCCCTGCCCGCTCCGAACACGCTGGTGAGCGCGGTGACGCTGGTGGACCTCGACGGGAACGGCCGCCTGGACGCCCTCCTGGGTTTGCAGCGCGCGCGCGACGCCCACTGGGAGCACCTCCTGGTCACCTTGCGTGGCCCCGCCGACACGCAGGAGCTGCGCGCGCTGCCGCTCCCTGCGCGCATCACCGCGTTGGCTGCGCGACCCACCGAAGGGGGCGCGGAGCTCGCCGTGGCGTTGGAGGATGGCACGCTGCGGATGTGGCGCCACCACGGGAGCGTCCTGCATCCCACCCTGACCCTGGCTCCCCCTGCGTGGCGGCAGGGTTGTCGCCCGTGGCACCTGGCGTGGGCGGACGTGGATGGGCAGCCCGGCGCGGAGCTGCTCGCGTCGTTTGCGGGTGAGGGCGGGGCGGGTTGTCCGTCCGGTGGTGGCTTCGAGGTGTGGCAGCTCCGACGTTGATGGCCCTCGGAAAACGATTGTGCGTCGCGGCGGTGATGTGCTTGAAGGCCCGCCAGTTGCAGAGCGCACCCGGCAAGGAGTCCTTGAATGAAACGTTCGCTGTCCCTGGCGCTGGCCTTGAGCGCCACCTTTCCCGCCGTCGCCCACGCCGAGTGGGGTGCGCAGGACAACGTGCCCGCCGCCACATTGCTCTTCCCGTACGCGGAGGCGGACCTGGATGCCGCCAATGGGAAGGACACCATCCTGGGCATCAGCAACCGGGAGCCCAATGCCACGCTGACCAACGTCGTGGTGTGGTCGGAGGCCGGCGTGCCGGTGCTGCGCTTCAACGTGTACCTGACTGGCTATGACGTGGAGGTGTTCCGCCTGCGCGACGTGCTCACGGGCACGCTGCCGGCCACCGCCACCGACGGGCAGGACCAGGCCGACACCATCAGTCCGCAGGGCGACCAGTCCCAGGACATCAACTTCGCCACCTGCAACGGCGTGCTCCCTTACGCGGCGCTCGACGCCACCGAGGTTGCGCGGGTGCAGGCCGCGCTGACGGGCTCACCGCTGCCGGGGCAGACCGGTCGCTGCGCCGCGCCGGCCCGCGGAGACCGGGTGGCCCGGGGCTACGTCACCGTCGACGTGGTCAACAGCTGCGACCCGCGCTTCCCCGGCGAGGACGGGTACTTCCTGCCCAACGGCGGCGGCGTGGCCGCGCGGCAGAACCGGCTGCTCGGTGAATTCTTCCTGGTGGACGGCACGCAGACGGCGGGCGCGCCGGCGGTCCACCTGGAGGCGGGCGTGGCAAACAACACCTACCTGCCCACCTTCTACGGCCGTCTCGTCGGACACAGCGGGCTGGACGGGCGGGAGCCGCTCGCCGGCAACTACGCCATCCCCTACGTGACCGGCCGCGCGGAGCTGTTGGTGTGGCGCGACCCCAAGGTGGCGGTGACCGACTTCGCCTGCGACGAGGGGCCGGGCTACGGGACGCTGCCGCTCGAGGCGTTGTGGGTCTTTGATCGCCAGGAGGAGGTGCTGGACTTCTCGCAGCGGCCGCTCTTTCCGCACGTGGTGACGCGCACCGTGGTGGGCGAGGCCGCGCTGCCGGTGGTGGCGCGGGAAGGGTGGATGCACCTGTCCCTGCATCACCGCGGTGACCCCACGGAGCTGGCGCCGGCCATGGACCCGGACGCCGCGCAGGGCGTGGTGCTGGTGCTCACCCACCCGGAGCGCCAGGGCGCCGTGCGTCCCTTCCTGAGCCTGCAGCGCGCCGCCGCCACCGACGACGCCCTGCGTCCCGCCCACCTGGGTTCCTACCCGTGACGGCCCCTGGAGCTGACGCCATGAAGATCCGTCTCCTCACCCTCCTTGCCGCCACGCTGAGCACGCTGCCCGCGCTGGCCCGTCCCGGGACGCTGGACGTGGCTCCCGCCAAGCTGCTCCTCCTGCCCCACTTCGAGGTGGACCTGGACGACCCCAACAACGTCAACACCTCCTTTGTCATCACCAACGTCTCCGCCACCGCCACGCTGGTGAAGGTGACGTTGTGGACGGACCTGGGCGTGCCGGTGACGTCGTTCTCCGTCTACAACACCGGCTACGACGTCACCGAGGTGGACCTGCGCCTGCTGCTCGCCCACGGCCTGCCGCCGCACACCGCCACCGACGGACAGGACCAGCGTGACGACATCAGCCCGCAGGGCGACTTCTCGCAGGACATCAACTTTGCCTCCTGCACGGCGGGCGGCGCCGGCTACCCCAGCGGTACCGTGGAAGGCGACCCGCTCCCGCCCACGACGTGGAGCGAGGCGCGCCAGGCGCGGGTCCGCGCGGCGCTCACCGGCCAGCCCGTGGAGGACTGGGGCGGCCGCTGCGGCGGGCAGGACCACGGCGACGGGATTGCGCGCGGCTACGTGACGGCGGAGCTGATCACCTCCTGCAACTCCCTGCTCCCCGGGGACCCCGGCTACTGGGACAACTCCTGGCTCGCCAACTACCTGCTCGGTGAGTTCACCATCATCCACCGCACGCGGGGCCTGGGGCTGACCGCGCCCATGGCGCACGTCGAGGCCGCGCAGGTGGGCAGCCGGAGTCTCGACGTGGGACTGGGCACCTTCTACGAGCACCGCGGCGCCAGCGGCGGCCAGGATCGGCTGGAGCCGCTGCCCAGCGTCTGGCAGGTGCGCCACGCCGGCGCGGGCGCGGGTGGAGCATATGGCCCGCTGGCGCAGGGGCAGACCCACCTGCTGGCCTGGCGGGATCCCGGCGCCACGGTGCTGCCGTTCACCTGCGGCACCCTGCCCGCGCCGTTTCCGCTGCAGACCGCGTCGGTGACGTCGTTTGATGACCAGGAGGAGATCGCGGCGGCGCCCAACACGCTGCTGCCCCTGGTGTCCAACCTGGTGACCCTGGACGCGCAGGCCGGCATCCCGCACGCCAGCGGCGTCCTGCACGTCAACCTCTCGCACGGCACCGCGCCACGCGGCGGGTACCTGGTCAGCACCTTCACGCCCGACACCGGAAGCGGCGTGGCCCTGCCGGCGTTCGGCACCGGCCGCTCCATCTCCGGGGTGATCACCGACGTCAACCGGCTCGTCGTCGCCGAGGGCGGGACCGCCACGTTCGTGATCACGTTGGTGCGTGAGCCAACACAGAGCGTGACCATCCCGTTGGCGGTGAGTGATCCCACGCGTGCCAGCGTGCCGGCCTCGGTGACCATCCCGCCCAGCTCCTGGTTCTCCGGGCAGACCGTGCAGGTCAACGTGGGGGCCAACGACACCGCCGACGGTCCGCTGCTGCTGCGCGTGGAGCTGGGCGCCACCACCAGCGCGGATCCCGCCTTTGACGGGCTGGACCCGCTGGACGTGGGCCTGGTGGTGCAGGACCCCGACGACGTCACCATCACCGGACCCGCGAGCGTGAACGAGGGCGAGACGGCCACCTTCTCCATCACCGTCCGGCACGCTCCCGCGGGTGAGCCCAATCGCCAGGGCGCTCCCACGTCGCTGACCGTGGCGCTCCACGCCGACACGCCGGCCCGCGCCGCCCCCGGCACGCCGCGCACGTTCCTGAGCTTCTCGGGTTATCCCGCCACGCAGGACCTGCCGGTGGGCGCGTTGGAGAACGCCACCGCTGACGGAGACGCCACGGTGACCCTGACCCCGGTGCTCGTCACCGACGACCCTGGATTCGCGGGCCTGACGCTGCCCGCCATCACGCTGACGGTGGTGGACAATGACTGAGTCGCGCGCAGGAGCCGGAATGAAGACGTCACGGGTGACCTCCCTGGTGCTGCTGGCAATGGCCGTCTCGTCGGAGGCCCGCGCCGCCACCCACACCTGCCAGGCCAGCGAGGGCGTGCGCTGCCCGGGCCGCATCTCCGACGGGTACAACGCCGACTACCGCGGCATGCCGCGCGTGCTCTCCAGCACCATGACGGTGACCGACAGCTGCCCCAATCCGCAGGTGGAGCAGGTCTCGGTGCGGGTGCACGCGGTGCACGACAACGTGGGCGACCTGGTCATCCGCGTGCGTGCTCCCTCGGGTACCACTGCCACGCTCCTGAGCGGCCACCTCCGCGACACGCTTCCCGGCGGATGCCCCGGTGACGACGTGGAAGTCACCTTCTCACCCGGGGGCAGCGCCCAGGTCCCGTGCCGCGCCACGGTGCCCGCGGTGGATGGGACGGTGTCGCCGGTCACGTCGCTGGGCGCGCTCTCCGGGGGGCCGCGCAACGGCACCTGGACGCTGGAGCTGGAGGACCTGCAGCAGGGGCACCACGGCGCGCTGGTGGACTGGAGCGTGGACCTCTCCTGCGGTCTGCCGGAGGTCTGGCTGCGTGCCTTTGACGCCGAGGCGCGCGAGGGCGGCAGCGACGTGGCCACGGTCACCGTGTTCCGCTCCGGCAGCCTCGCTGCGCCGCTGGATGTGCCGTTGGTGGTGGGCGGCAGCGCCACGCCGGGCGCGGACTACACCGCCCTGCCCGCGCGGGTCACCCTCCCCGCCAACGCCGACCGCGTCGCGCTCACCGTGACCGCGCTCGACGACAACGAGGCCGAGGTGCCCGAGTCGGTGGACGTGGCTCTCGGTGAGGGACTGTTCGTGCCCGGCACGCCCGGCTCCGCCACGGTGTGGATCGTGGGGCTGGCCAGCACCACCACGCTCACCAGCTCGGCCAACCCCGCGCGCCTGGGGGACAGCGTCACGTTCACCATCACGGTCACCGGCGCCGGCGGCACGCCCTCCGGTACCGTCGACGTCATGGACGGCGGGAACCTGGTGGACAACCTGCCGCTCACCAACGGCTCGGTCACGCTGACCCGCGCCATGTTGACGCCGGGGCTGCACACGCTGACCGCGCGCTACCAGGGTGACACCACCTACGGCCCCAGCACGTCGGTGCCGTTGGCGCAGGTGATCGACGTGGAGACCAGCACCACGCTGACGGTGACGCCCAATCCCGCCGCGGCGGGAGAGGTGGTGACGTTGACCGCCACGGTGACCGACCCACACGGCGTGGCCACCGGCCAGGTCACCTTCCAGGACGGCGCGTCCACGCTGGCGGTGGTGGCGCTGAGCGGTGGCGTGGCGTCGTTTGCCACCTCCAACCTGGCGCCGGGCGCGCATGAGCTGACCGCCGTGCACGGTTCACCGACGAGCGCGGTGGCGAGCACCTCCCCGCCGGTGTCACTCACCGTCAACGTCGCCGCCACCACCACCACGCTGGTGGCCGGGCGCACCGCGCTGGACGAGGGTGAGTCGCTGGGCCTGGTGGCCACGGTATCCGCGACGAGCGGCGCGCCCACGGGGGTGGTGGCCTTCAAGGACGGCGAGGTCACGCTCGGCTACGGCACGCTCTCCGAGGGCGGCGCCGCGCTCACCGTCCCCGGTCTCAAGCCCGGCACGCACACCATCCACGCCGAGTACGCGGGTACCGCCGCCTACGCGACGAGCAGCTCCGAGCCGGTCACCGTGACGGTGAATGCCGCGCCCACGCCCTCCGCGCCCAGCGACGACGGCGACGATGGCGATGATGGCGGTCAAGGCCCGGCATGCGGCTGCAACGCCTCCCCCGACCTCGAGCACACTCGCACCGCGTGGCACGGCGTGGCGCTGCTGGGGCTGGCGCTGGTGGTGTCGCATCGCCGTCGTCGCTGAGCCGGCCACCGGCGACAACGAAGCTTCCTGTTCTCACCCAGCCTGAAGCAGCGCCGGCTTTGGGAGTGCGTGTGCAAGCGCCCATGCAGGCAGCCCTGCACAGTGGTGGCGCGCAGCACCGCTTTGGCTTCAAGCTGATTCGTTCATCACCGGCCCAAGTCGGTCGGGTGGCGACCGATGCTTCCCGAGGCGAAAGCGGTGCTGCGCGCCACCACTGTGCAGGGGTGCCTGCATGGGCGCTTGCACACGCACTCCCAAAGCTGGCGCTGCTTCAGGCTCTGCGCGAGCAGGCCCGGGTTCCTTCCGCATCGCCTTGTCACCCATCCCCTACCGACGCCAGAATCCCGCTTCCGCAAGCGCGCCTTCGCGCGTGGAAGGGGCCATGTCCACACCGCTGCTCCTGCTGTCCCTGAGCCTGTTGTCCGCGAACATCAGTCCAGATGCGTCCGTCGTGGTGGTGTCGCTGCAGCCCCGCCAGGGGGTGACGCAGGACACCGCGGACCTGTTGACCACGCACCTGCTCGCCGCGGTGAAGGAGCGCCGGGTGTTCGGTCGCGTGGTGAGCATGCAGGAGACGGAGACGCTGCTCAGTGTGGAGCGCCAGCGGTCGCTGATGGGCTGCACTGATGCTTCCTGCACCGCGGAGCTCGCCGGCGCGCTGGGGGTGGACTACGTGCTGAGCGGGTCGCTCGGGCGGCTCGGTCCCACCTGGCTGGTGTCGGCGTCGTTGCTGCACGCGCGCACTGCGGCGTCGGTGGCCACGGTGAGCCTCCCGGTGGAGGGCGAGTCCGAGGCCGTGCTGGTTCCCGCCGTGGGCGTGGTGGTGGACCGTCTGCTCGGTATTTCTGCCGCTCCCCCGTCACCCGCGCCCGCCCCGGCCCCGGCCACGCCCGCACTGGCCCCGGCCGCGCCCGCTGCGACGACCACCGCGCCACTGCCCGCCCCGCAAGCGCCCGCGTCTCCCGTCGTCACGCCGAGCGCGGAGCCCGCTGCGCGGCCGATGTGGGCCACGGCGCTGATGGGTGGGGGCGTGGCGGTGCTGGCCGCGGCGGGTGTGGCGTTGGTGCTGGGGGCCGTCAGCGGCGCGGTGGCCGGCAGCGCGTACGCGTACTGGTGGGCCCAGCCGGAGAACGTGACCGGACGCGCGCTGCGCACCGCGTTCCTCGCCGTGGTGGGGGCGGGCGGTGCGCTGGGCGTGCTGGCGTTGGTGGTGGGTCTGGCGCTGGGCGCGGCGGGTGGCGGAAGCGTGGCGGTGGGGGCGGTGGCGTCATGAAGTCACGGGGGAAGGCCGAGATGCGTGCGTGGATCCTGCTGGTGGCGGTGGGCCTGACCGGATGCCTGCCGCCCATGCCGTGCCAGTCCGACGAGGATTGTCCGGTGGCGTTCGTGTGTGGCGTCGACGCGCTGTGCACGTTGGACCCCGCGGGGACCGGCCCGCGCGTGGACGCCGGTGCCGCGCCCGACGCATCCACCACGCCGGACGCCTCCCGTCCCGACGCCGCCGAGCGGCCCGACGCGGGCGGACGCGACGCCGCGGTGACCGATGCCGCCGTGACTCCCGATGCCGCGGTCCCCGATGCCGCGGTGACACCCGACGCCGCGGAACCCGCCGACGCCGCGGAACCTGCCGACGCCGCCGCGACTCCCGACGCCGCGCAGCTGCCCGACGCCGCGCCACCGCCCGACGCGGCACCATCCCCCGACGCGGCGGTGCCGGTGGTGGTGGCGGAGCTGCAGGGGGTCCCGGTGGGCGCCACGCGGGTTGCCCAGCTCGACGTCACCGTGGCGGGGGCGGGGGTGACCGCCTACCGTCACAAGGTCCTCTCCGGCGACGCGCAGGCGTGCGCGGACAGCGCCGGTTACGGCAGCGTGCGTCCCATCTCCCAGCACATCACCGACGCGCTGGGCGCGTTCCCCGACGGGATGATCACGGTGTGTGTGCTGGGGCGTAACGCGGATGGCGTCGAGCAGCAGGTTGAGAGCGCCACCTCCGCGTCGTTCACGCGCGACACCGTGGGACCACGCATCGTCACCATCACGTCGCCCGACCCGGCGGTGATCTACTACGTGGGTGACACCATCCGTATCGACGTGGTGTTCGACGAGCCGGTGCGGTTGGACCCCGCCTCCGACACGCCGGCAAACGTGCTCTCTCTGCCCCTGGCCACCGGCGCCGCCACCGCGCGCGCGGCGACGTACCAATCCGGCCTGGAGGGCACCACGCTGCGCTTCAGCTACACGGTGCAGGACGGGGACAACACGCCGGCGCTCTCCAATGACGACGTGTTCCCGCGCATCAACCTGGCCAGCCCGTCCTCATTGCGCGACGTGGCGGGGAACACCGCGGCGCTGGAGGAGGACGTGTTCCTGGCGGACAGCCAGACCATGACCATCTCCACGCGGGCGGACAACTGGGTCTGCGACAACGGCACCCTGCGCACCACCTGCGAGATCACCACGCCCCACGAGGTCACCGACTCCACGGTGCTGGGCGGCAAGGGCACGTTGATCATCAGGAGCACCGGGGAGCTGCGCTGGCCAAGCGGACAGGTCTCGCTGCGGATGGGGCGGGACGTCACCGTGGAGAGTAGCGGTCGCATCACCGCGGACTTCAGTGAGCTGGTGGCGGATGACGTCGTCATTGCGGGCACGTTGGAAGGCAACATCACGCTGGCCTCCGTGGCGAGCCTGACGGTGGACACCAATGGCGTGATCAGCGCGGAGGGGCGCGGCTACCCCGGCGTGGTCAGCTCCGCGGGCGCGGGTCCGGGCGGAGGACAGCCCCGCGCGGGCGGGAGTCACGGCGGGCTGGGCGGCGTTGGCGGCTTCGGCGAGAGTCCCGGTCCCGTCTACGGCAACCCCGACCAGCCCACGACGCAGGGCTCCGCTGGCGGCGCGGGATCCAATGCCGGCGCGGCAGGCGGTGGCGCCATGCGCTGGGTGGTGGCCGGCGCCACGCTGAACAACGGGCGCATCTCCGTCGACGGAGCCGTGGGAGCGGAGAGCGGCGGCGGCGCGGGCGGCTCCCTGTGGCTCACCACCGGCACCTTGCAGGGCACCGGCACGTTCTCCGCGCGCGGCGGCGGCGCCACCGGATTCGCGGTCTCCGGCGGCGGGGGCGGGCGCATCCGCCTGGAGGCACCGACGATCTTCCACGGGCGCGTCCGCGTTGAGGGTGGCGTGGGGTCCTCCCAGACCGGTCAGCCCGGCACCTACCGCGCCCAGTACTCCGACGTGAGCTCGCTGTGCGACGTGGGCACCCTGCAGGACACCTGCACCATCACCACCGTGCGCGACCTGCCCGAGGACGTGGACCTCGTTGGTCCCGGCGCGCTCACCGTCTCCGGCACCGGCACGCTGCGCCAGCCGCGCGACCCCTTTGCCATCACCATGACCGGCGACGTGCAGGTGCAAGCCGGCGGTCTCGTCGAGGGGAAGCTGGAGCTGCTGAGCGGCAACAACGTGACGGTGGCGGGGACCATCACCGGCGACGTGGATTCCCTGCAGGCGGCCTCCGAAGTGCGCCTGGCGTCCGGCGGTCTCATCCGCGGAAACATCGACGTCACGGCGTCGTCGGTGGTGGTGGAGACGGGAGCGCTGGTGGATGCCGCGGCGTTGGGTGAGAGCGCGGGCCCGGGCGTGGGGGTGGCGGGCGGCTCCAGCCAGGGTGGCGGCGGAGGCGGACACGGTGGGGCGGGTGGTGTCTCGCCCACGGGCATGGCGGGTGGCGTCGCGTACGGAAACGCGGACATGCCGATCACCAAGGGCTCCGGTGGCGGCGGTGGTGGCGGTGGCGCGGTGGGTGGTCGTGGCGGCGGGATCATCCGCGTCCAGGCCGAGGTCAGCGTGGTGTTGGACGGCACGCTCAGCGTCAACGGGGAGAGCACCACCACCTCGGGCGGCGGCGGCGCGGGCGGCTCCATCTGGCTGCGGGTGCCCAACGGGACGCTCACCGGCACCGGCACGCTCACCGCGCTCGGCGGCAGCAGCTCCTTTGGTGGGCCGGGCGGCGGCGGCCGCATCGCCGTGGAGTCGGACCGTTATTTCCGCGGGGAGGTCTTCGTCGATCCGGGCTCCTACCAGGCGGGCGCCGGGACCTATCGCGCCGTGGCGTCGGCGCCAGAGAGCCTGTGCAACTCGGGGACCCTGGCGGACACCTGCGTGATCAGCAGCGTCATCTTCCTCCCCCACAACGTCACCCTCGCGGGCACCGGCAACCTGACGCTCACGTCCCCCGGCGGGCTCTACACCGTCGGACCGTCCCCGGAGATCGCCATGGGGGGCACGGTCACCGTCGGGGACAACGTCACCATCGACACGCCGCTGTCCCGCGTGGCCGCCTCCGAGTTGGTGGTGGAGGGCACGCTGCAAGGTGGGGTGGAGGAGATCGACGTCGGCTCGCTGCAGGTGGCAACCGGCGGGCTCATCCTGGGCAACCTGCCCAACGTCACCGCCGACACCTTCATGCTGGCGTCGGGGGCCTGGCTGGATGCCTCGGCGCAGGGCTACCCGTCGGGTGGCGGACTGGGTGCCGGGCAGAACGGAGGGAGCAGCCAGGGTGGCGCGGGGGGCGGCCACGGCGGCGCGGGCGGGGACTCCCATGACGGCATGGTGGGTGGCGCAGTGCACGGCGATCCGGACATGCCCACGACGTGGGGCGGTGCCGGAGGATACGGCGGCGGTGGTGGACGGGGCGGGAA
>JBFMGU010000059.1:0-46490 GCA_040752415.1 Myxococcota bacterium | reverse complement strand
CGGCTCCTCCGTGGGGAGCGGCGCGGCGGGCGGCGGCGCGGGAACGGCCTCCGGCGGAGCGAGAGGTGCGACCGGAGCCACCGCAGGGGGCAGCGCGTCGTCGAGCTCGGAGTCGGGAACGCCGTAGTCGCTGCGTGGTGGCGGTTCAGGCTCGGGGACATCCAGGAGGTCCAGGTTCACGCGGCTCTCGTTCTCGGTGGTGCCGCGGCCTCGTCGGGCGCTGAGGAAGCCCACCAGCACCGGCGCGGTGACGTTGCCCACCAGCGACGTCGCCACACACGCAACATTCCCAATCAGCGCGCCCACCGCGTACAGCACGGCGACGAGGAGGGCCTGCGCGGTGAGTCGGGCCAGGGTGTTCCCCACGACGTCGCACGAGGTGCCGGGCGGAGGCTGGCTGGCGAGCTGCACGTTGAGGACGGCGGCAACCACGCCGGCGGCCAGGCACCCCGCCATCCCCCCGACGAGGTTGAACGCCCCACCCACGAGCGCGAACCCGCTGCTGGCGACGGTGGAGGCGAGCACGAGGGGAAGGAGCGGCAGCCGTTTTCCGCCGGCCAGCGTGGCGGTGAGCCAGCCCACGGCGGCGCCGCTGGAGGAGCACACGGGGGCGAGGAGCGCGCCCAGCACGGGGATTCCACACGACGCCGCCTCGAACAGCGCGGCACCCAATGCCACGCCGGCCAGGCCTCCCAGTGCGCCACCCGCCCCCGCACCGACGGAAGCGGCGAGCGTGGCGACGGTGACGACGGCGGCAACGGGGAGTGCGAGCAGGCTGCCGACGGCGAGGAGGACTGCGGCCGAGATTCCTCCGCCCGCGGCGGCGGCGGTGGTGTCGCCGGGTGGTGCGGGTTCGCGCGCGGCGGCGATGTCGACGGGGAGTGCGGGGGGGTGACCGCGGGAGAGCTGGAGGCGGGCGTGGGCGGCGGCGCGGACGCGTTCGTCGCTGGGGACGTCGGGGTAGGCGCGGAGGAAGTCCTCGACGGCGTTGAGTTTCTCGTCGGGGGAGCGGGTCTTGAGGCCCATGTAGCGGGTCAGCTGGAGGTAGTCGCCGTGGATGTGTCGCCAGATGCGGCACTTGCGACGCGCGGTCTGCAGGTGGGGATTGCGTTTCTTGAGCCGCGCGAGCTTGCACCACGCTTCTTCGCGGATGCGGTCGCGGCTCTCGGGGTCCTGTTCCGCGACGAGCGCGCGCTCATAGAGCTCATCGGCCTTGACGCTGGAGCGCGCAACGGGGGCGGGAGCGGGAGCGGGCTGTTCCTGCGCAAGCAATGACGGGCTGGCGAGGACAACGATGAACGCCACAACGGTGGGGAGCAGGGAACGGCCCATGGGGAGGCAGTTAGCGTGCGCCTGCGGGTGGGTTCAACACGCCGGGCGCGCGCCGCGGGCGCCAGCCCTTTGGGAGTGCGGTCTGCAATACCGCTTTGCGTCGGGTGTCGGTGTCGCCTCGCGAGAACGCCGCGGGCGCCAGCCCTTTGGGAGTGCGGTCTGCAATACCGCTTTGAATCAGACAACTCGTCCAACCAGGCTCTCACCGGGCGTCCCGCACTGGCACCAAGCTGAGACCGCGTCGCACACTGCGGCGGTTCTCGGCGGTTCTCCTTCCACTTCCTCGTGCGCGCACGTACAGGCCCGCGCTCGAGGACAACATCCATGGCCTGGCTGCATTCACCCCCGCACTTCTCGGATCATCGCGGGGAGTACTTCGTGACGACGGGAACCTATGGGCGGCGCCATTACTTCCGCACGTGGGACCGTCTGGACCTTCTGCGCGACAGCGTCCTTGACGCGTTCGCCTGTGACGGATGGCGCGTCGAGGCATGGACGTTCTTTTCCAACCACTATCATCTCGTCGCGTCACCGGGCCCGTCGTCATCCACGGCTGGAGAGGTGTTGAAGGAGGTCCACCGCGACCTGAGCACCAAGCTCAACGGCATGGACAATGCGCCGGGCAGGCAGGTCTTCTTCAACTACTGGGACTCGACGCTGACGTTTCAGCGTTCCTATCTCGCGCGGCTTCGCTACGTGATGTTCAACCCGGTGAAGCACGGGCTGGTGGCGTCGCCGGCGGAGTACCCGTGGTGCTCGGCGCGGGAGGTCGAGGAGAAGTTCCCAGGGTTTGCCGCGAGGCTGAGGACGTTCAAGACCGACCGGGTGAACGTGTACGACGAGTATCAGCCCGCTCTGGAGCCGCTGCTCACGAACCAAAGCGGTATTTCAGACCGCACTCCCAAAGGGCTGGCGCCCGCAGCGGTCTCGAGGCCGGCACCGCCCACTCAACGTAACAGCTTGGGCGGCGTCGCGGAGCTTGGTGTCCATGGGCTGGCGACCGCTGCGGTCTCTTGGGCGGCACCGCAGCCTCAACGAAACACCCTGGGCGGTGCTGCGGAGCTTGGTGTCCATGGGCTGGCGCCCGAGGCCTCATCGGCCACGAGTGACCCGGCGCATTCTGCGTCTTGGAGCGGCAGGAATAGGCTTCCGACCACCACCGCTTCCCTGCTCTCCCGCTTCACCCAGGTCCACTGACCCGGACTCAGCGCTTCCCCTTCTTCTTCCCCGTCGGAGCGGGCGCGGGCGCGGCGGGTGCCGGCGCAGCCACCGGGAGCGGCTTCCCCTCGCTGTCCAGCCACAGGATCGTCCCCAGCTTCTCCTGCGTCACCGCCGCCTCCACCGCCTTGCGGTCACCAATCAAGAGCAGCTGCATCTCGTCGGGCTTGAGCATGGCGCGCGCCAGTCGCACCTGGTCCTCGCGCGTCACCGCGGCGTACCGGCCCGGCAGCGTGGCGTAGTAGTCCAGCGGCAGGTCCGCGGCGAACAACGACGCCATTGCCCCCGCCGTCCCCTGCACGCTCTCGAACTGGCCCGGCAATGAGCGGCTGTTGCTGTCCTTCGCCAGCTTCAATTCCTCGTCGGTGACCGGGCGTTCACTCATGCCCGCCACCTCCTTGAACGCCTCGCGCACGCCCACGCCCACCGCGTCCGACTGCACCGGCGCCATGGCCACCAGCACCCCGCCTTGTCGCAACGACGCCGTGAAGGAGAACGCGCCGTAGGTGATTCCCTTGTCCTCGCGCAGGTTGAGGTTCAGTCGGCTGCTGAAGTTGCCGCCCAGCGCCGCGTTCATCAGCGTCACCGCCGGCTCGTCGGGGTCCTGCGCTCCCACGCTGGGCCGCGCCAGCAGCACCACCGTCTGCGGGCTGCCCGGCAGGTCCACCGCCCAGATGGCCTCGCGCTTGCGCGCGGCGGGTGCGTTCGGCAACGCCGTCAGCGCCTCCCCCTGCGCCACCGCCCCCAGGTGCGTCCGTGCCAGCGCCACCGCCTCCTGCAGCGTGATGTCACCCACGGCCACCAGGGCCATGTTCCGCGCCGTCCACGCCGCGGCGTGCGCCGCCTTCACGTCGTCGACGGTGACCGCCTGCAACCCCGGCAGCGTCCCCTCGCGCGGCCGACCGTAGGGGTGCTCCCCCGCACCGGCGCGTGTCATGAGGTGCATGGCCACGCCCATGGGGTCGTGGAGGCGCTCGCGCAGCCCGGTGACGGCGCGGGTCTGCGCCCGACCAAACGCGTCCGCCGAGAACGTGGGCGCCGCCAGCGTGCGGGACAGCAACGCCAACGCCCCATCCCGGTCCCGACGATGCACCACCGCCCCCACCGAGCTCGTCTCCAGGCTCGTGCGCACGTGCAGCTGCGTGCCCAGGTCGGCAAAGCGGTCTGCCTGCGTTGCCGCGTCCACCCCGTCCATGCCCTCGGTGAGCATCGTCGTGGCCAGCGTGGCGCGACCTTCCTTGCCCTGCGGATCCATGACGCCACCGTGCCGGCTCACCAGCATCAGGCTCACCAGCGGCAATCCCCGCTGCGGCACCGCCAGCACGGTGAGCCCGTTCTCCAGCACCTCGCGCTGGGCCACCGGCAGGCTCGCCAGCTTGGTGGGCAGCGGCTCGGGCGGCTGGGCGCGCCAGGGGTCCGCGGGCGGGAGCTGCGGGTGACCGGAGTCCTCCTCGGCGGGCGGGGGCCCGGCTTCCGCGGCGGCGGCGGCATTGGCGTCCTTGCGCGGGATGGCGTGCTGCACCACGCGTGCGTCGGGACGGAGCACCCGGCGCGCCACGTCGCGCACCTTCTCCGGCGTCACCGCGCGCAGCTCGGCAAGGTGCTTGGGCAGGTAGCCCGGGTCCTTGGCAAAGAGGTGGTAGGTCTGCAGCAGCTCCGCGCGACCTCCCAGGCCCCCCACACGCTCCAGCCCCATCAGCAGCGCCAGCTCCAGTCGACTCTTCGCGCGCGCCACCTCCTCGGCGGTGGGCCCCTCGGTGGCCAGCTGGGTGATGACCGCGTCCATGGCCTTCTCCACCTCGTCGGCGGTGTGTCCCGGCGTCACGCCCGCCGTCAGGGAGAAGATGCCCGTGGCCAGGTAGCTCTCCTGGTCCGCGCTCACGCGCTGGGCCAGCTGCGTCTCCACCAGCGCGCGGTACAGCCGGCTTCCCTTGCCCGCGCTCAGGATGGTCTCCAGCACGTCCAGCTCGGTGTCGCCGGGGGCGAAGGCGGGCGGAGACAGGTAGGCCAGCGTGACCTGCGCAAGCGGCGCCACCGGCTCGTCGACAACCTGGCGCGTCTCCCCGCTCAGCGCCGGCGTCACCACCGTGGGCGTCACCGGCTGCTCGCGCGCCGCCAGGCCACCAAACGCCTTCTCGATGAGCGCCTTGGCCACCGCCGGATCGAAGTCCCCAGCCAGCGTCAGCGTGGCGTTGGAGGGCGCGTAGTAGCGCAGGAAGAACTGGCGCACGTCCTCGAGCGTGGCGGCGTTGAGGTCCTCGAAGCGGCCAATGGGCGTGTCGCGGTACGGGTGCCCCTCGGGGAACAGCGCGTGGAACAGGGCCAGGTACGCCAGCCCGTAGGGCGCGCCGTCAATGGACTGCCGCTTCTCGTTCTTGACGACGCTGCGCTGGTTGTCGAGCTTCTTCTGCGTGAGCGTGTCCAGCAGGTAGCCCATGCGGTCGCTCTCCAGCCACAACGCCAGCGGCAGCTCCTCGCGCGGGACGGTCTGGAAGTAGTTGGTGCGGTCAAAGTCGGTGGTGCCGTTGAGGTCGTTGGCGCCCACCTCCTCCATCATGCGGAAGTGCTGGTCGTCGCCCACGTGGCGGCTGCCCTGGAACATGAGGTGCTCGAACAGGTGCGCAAAACCGCTGCGACCCTTGGCCTCATGGAAGCTGCCCACGCGGTACCAGACGTCCACCGCCACCACCGGCACGCGGTGATCCTCGTGCAGGATCACCGTCAGCCCGTTCTTCAACGTGTAGCGCTCGAAGCCGAGCGTGGGGTCGTCGGTGGCGGGCGCGGGGGCGGCGGGGGCCGGGGCGGGCTTCTCCTGGGACTTCGACGAGGAGCAGGCCGCCAGCAGGAGCGCCAGCATCAGGCGGAGGGTGCGGGAGGTCGTCATGGCGCGGGCTCATAGCAGCGTGCGGGAGGCGTGCAATGGAACATCCGTTGGCAGCGGGGGTGCACCCCGTGTACATGCCCGCGCTCGTCACGCCATGACCGTTCCCGCTTCCGTCCACACCCCGCCTGAGAAACGCACCCTGGGCTACTGGTGGCGTCATTTCTGGTGGAACTTCCTCGGCTGCTGGCCGCTGGTGTTCCTGCCGCTGGCGGGGGTGCTGGGCTCCTTCTTCCCCGTCATCTTCAGCCCGGACAACATGGGCAAGCGCGTAGCCACCTTCTGGCTGCGGCGCTGGGCCAAGGGGTTGCTCAAGGGCTTCGGCATCCGCGTTTACCGTCGGGGCGTGGAGAACATTGACCCCGCCACGCCCTACATCGTCTGCGCCAACCATCGCAGCCACCTGGACGTTCCCGTCCTGGCGCATTCCCTGCCGCTGACGCCGGTGGCGGTGCACAAGAAGAGCCTGGAGTACGTGCCGCTCATCGGGCAGGCGCTCATCCTGGGGCGCAGCGTGGGCATCGACCGCAGCGACAGGGCGGACGCGCGTCGCCGGATGGCCACGGTGGCGCACCGCATGGCCACCGGGCGGAGCGTGGTGATCTTCCCAGAAGGGACGCGCAGCAGGGGCCCCACCCTCGATCCGTTCAAGAAGGGCGCGGTGATGGTGGCGATTGAGCAGCAGTGCAAGATCCTGCCGGTCACGCTCGTGGGGACGGACGTGCTCTATCCGCCGGGCAACCTCATGATCCACCGCGGGGACGCGCTGGTCATCATCCACCCGCCCATCGACACCCGCGGCTACACCCCCGGCCAGCGCGACGAGGTCCTGGCCAAGGTGCGTGCGGTCATCGAGGGCTCGTTCTACCCGGGCGCGCTGCACATGAAAGACGTGGAGGGCGCGGAACGCGTGCTGTGACCAGGGGCGGGCTCACCGCAGGGGGCGTACTCCCCGCGGTCCAAGGCTCGTGGTGGCTGCCTTTCCCTCCCTCTCCCTCTCCCCACGTGATGCGGATCAGCGGATGGCGGGGGGGGATCACTGGCAGCCAAGGCTGCCGATGACACCGACGGTCGCCTGACGCGCTGATGCGGATCACGTGGGCTCTCCCTCTCCCTCTCCCTCTCCCTCTCCCTCTCCCTCTCCCCTCGATGGGGCACTGCGTCACCGCGAGGCCAGAAAAAGAAGAACCCCCTGCCTGGCGCTCCAAGCAGGGGGTGGTTCACACGCCGGTCTGGCGCGCGGACGACTTACTTCACGAGACGCACGTTCTGCGCCTGCTCGCCCTTCTTGCCGGGCACCACGTCGAACTCGACCTGGGCGCCCTCCTGGAGGGTCTTGAAGCCGTCCATGGTGATGGCGGAGAAGTGGACGAACACGTCAGGCCCACCCTCGCGCGCAATGAATCCGAAACCCTTGGCGTCATTGAACCACTTCACGGTACCGACTGGCATTGCTTGGTCTTTCTTTCCGCTCACACCACCGTGGGTGCAAGCTGGGTCCACCGCCCTAACCGACATGGCCAGGGCGCACCCCCCTGTTTGACTGCGTGAGGCAAAGCGGGAGCGGGCGCCTTATGGCCTCTCACGCGAACGGTTGCAAGCACCCCGGCCCCCCTCGCCACCAACGCTCGGGGGTTGCCGTGGAAGCGGACGCTGCTAGGTTGCACCACCCCATGGCCGAACCGTCCCGCCAGGTCTACGCCTCCCCCCCAGAAGTGCGGGGGCCGGCCCAGGCTGCGCTGGAAGCGCTGAAGCCCAAGGTGGCGGAGCTGCTGGGGCTGGTGCGCGGGAAGAAGCGGGCGCTGCTGCTGACCCACGACAACCCGGACCCGGACAGCCTGGCCAGCGCGTGGGCGTTGGGGCAGCTGCTGGAGGACGCGGCGGGGCTGGAGGTCACCCTGGCGTACGGCGGGATGATCGGGCGGGCGGAGAACCGGGCCATGGTCCGGCAGCTGCGCATCCCGGTCCAGCCGGTGCACCGGGTGAAGCTGGACGAGTTTGACGTGGTGGGGCTGGTGGACACCCAGCCGGAGATTGGCAACCACAGCCTCCCGCCGGTGGACCTGCCCATCATCTGCATTGACCACCACCCGGCGCGCCCCGAGAGCGAGGAGACCGCCTTCCACGACGTGGGCGGGGACTACGGCGCCACCAGCACGGTATTGACCGGCTACCTGCGCGCCGCCGGCGTGACGCCCAGGCCCGCGGTGGCCACGGCCCTGTTCTACGGCATCAAGAGCGACACCCGCGACCTGGGCCGGGAAGTGGGCCCCCTGGACGTGGACGCGTACATGTACCTGCTGCCGCTGACGGACATGCCCACGGTCAGCGCCATCGAGCACCCGCAGGTCCCGCGCGAGTACTTCGCCATGCTGGCCAAGGGGCTGCGCCGGGTGCGCATCCATGACCAGGTGGCCGCGGTGGACCTGGGTGAGGTCTACGTGCCGGACCTGGTGGCGGAGATGGCGGACCGCCTGATGACCATCGAGGACATCAAGTGGGGCCTGGCGTTCGGTGAATTCGACGGGAGCCTGTACATCTCCATCCGCGTCAATGACCGTCGCTGCAAGAGCGTGACGATGTTGCGGGAGATTGTGGACCCGCTGAACGCGGGCAGCTCCGGCGGACACGGCAGCATGGCGGGCGCGCGCCTGGACCTGGAGAAGCTGGGGAGCAACCAGTCGGCGCGCGCCGCGGCACGCAAGCGGCTCATGTCGCGGCTCATCAAGGAGATGGGTGGGACCCGTCGGGGTGAGTCGCTGCTGCCGAAGAAGAAGCCGGTCCCGGCGCACTGATCGCATTCGCTTAGGATCATGCTAAGAAGTGCGGATGCGAAACTCCGTGCTTCCCTGCATCCTCCTCGCGCTTGCGGCAGCATGCTCCCCCTCCGACAACTCCTCCGGCAGCTCGGCCAGCTCTTCGTCCGGCGGGGCCGCTCCCACGACGGTGGAGGAGTTCTTCACCCGGATCTTTCTTGCCCACTGCGGGTACGAGGAGCGCTGCGCCGAGACCCGCGGCCGACAGCACCGATCCCGCGCGCTGTGCGAGGAGAACGCACGGGCCTGGGTGCCCGGCTGGGCGCTCTATCTGGGAAGAAGCGTCAACGAATTCTATGCGCCCTACTACGCGGTGTCGCCGCCGGATGCACAGGCGTGCGTGGAGGCATACGACACCCTTCCATGCGACCACCCCTCCGGCGGGATCCCCATCGTCGCGCAATGCCACAACGCGCTCGTCCCTGCGGCTGGCGTGGCGGAGACATGTGAGGAGAATCGTCCGTGGTGTCGTCCGGGCAGGCACTGCGCTCTCCAGCCCCAGGGTACGGCGTGCGTCCCCTGTGAGCCGTACCGCGCCGTGGGGGAGCCGTGCGCGCAGGACGTGGAGTGCGAGACGTACTCTTGCGCGCTCGAAGGCGCCGGCTCAGGCACCTGCGTGATCCATCCCGCTCGACGACGGGGAGAGACCTGCCAGGCCAACGAATGCATCGGGATGCACCTCTGCGCGGGGCCGCAGGGCAACATGACGTGCCAGGCGATGGCGGAGGCGGGCACCGCGTGTGGCGGCGAGCAGCCGCCGTGTTTGATGGGGCTGCAATGCATCACGGCGCAAGGCCAGGCGTCGGGAACGTGTCAGGACCTTCTCGCGGACGGCGCAACATGCACTCGCGCGCCGGATGACCCGCATTGCGCCAGCGCGTGCGTCTTCCCCACCCCCGACGCTCCCACGGGCACCTGCCAGGCTGTATCCGCATTCCCCGGCGCGGGCGCTCCCTGCCTGGATGGGCACACCTGCGCGCCAGAAGCGTATGCGGAGTTCGGTATGGCCAGTGACGCGTTCCACCCGACGTCATGTGAATGTCGCGCACCGGCGCGCCTGGGTGAGCCCTGCTCTCCCAACGCGTGCGGAGAAGAGTTGTGTGAGCATCCCACGCGGTGCGCGGAGGGGAGATGCCTGGATGCCGGGGATGGACCGCGCTGCACGAGCGGCCTCGCGAACGGGGAGGCCTGCCGCCAGGCTGACGAGTGCGTGAGCGGGTACTGCGAGGGCGCGGGAGGGACCGAACCCGGTCAGTGTCAGCCCCGACCCGCGTGCCCTTAGCGGAACTTCGTTCAGTCCTGCGGCCAGGGGTCGCTGGGCTCTTCCGCCGGGGGCTCGTTCACTTCCGCGTCAATGTTGTTGCGCAGCAGCTGCATGATGCGGAGGTCGTCGGCAATATCCTCGTCGCCAATCTCGCTGTTCCACGCCGTGGCGGCGGCCATCAGCGCATCCAGGTCCGCCAGCGCCTGCTCACCCTGCCCGCTCCAGTAGTTGGTCACCGCCAGCTGGAAGCCTACGTACAGGTTCATCATCACGAAGTTCTTCTGGATGGCGTCGTTGGTCCAGTAGCCGTCGGGGAGCATGACGTCGGGGCCGTGCGGGTACTCCAGGTTGATGACCTCCTCGTGGATGGTCCGCTCCGTGTTCGCCTCCTGGTAGGTGAGCCGCGCCTGGCCAATGGCCGTGTTGGACTGCAGCTCCGGCGGCACGGTGGACATGTTCTGCTCCGGGTTGAACGCGGGCATCACCTCGACGAGCAACGCGCTGCCACCCCCACGCCGACCATTCTGGTTGTCATTGTGCGCCTGCCGGTGCGCCAGCGTGACGGCGGGAATCACCAGGTCACCATTGCGACGATCCTGGTCCAGCGTGAACTGGTTGGCGCCATAGCTCGCACGCAGCTCGTAGTGGGCACCGGCCTGCACCTCGATGCGCACGTCGTAACCCACCGGGACGATGAAGGCGCGAATCTCCTCGAGGAAGATCTCTTCCAGCGCGTCCTGGTCGTCCGCGAAGAAGAACGTGCCGCCGGACGCCTCCGCCAGCCGACCCATCACCACCGGGTCAAACGCGGTGCCCACGCCAATCGTCGTGAGACCAATGCCCTCACGCACGCGCACCATGGCCTCCTCGACGATCTGGTTGACGTCGGTGACGCCGCGGTTGGCGATGCCGTCGGAGAGGAGGATGAGGCGGTTCTGGTAGGCGGGGTCGATGCCGCCGCCCTCGTTGGTGAGCAGCTCCAGACCGCGCATGAGACCGGCATGGATGTTGGTGGAGCCTTCGTCGGCGGCCAGGTTGTCCACCATGTGGTTCCACTCGAGCGCGTCGTAGTTGCTCCAGGACAGGACGTCACCCAGCTCGTCGCCAAAGGTCACCAGCGCCCACTTGTCCTCGGGGTTGAGCTCGCTGGCCATGAGGCGCAGGCCGGCCTTCACCATCTCCATGTTGCGGCCTTCCATGCTGCCGCTCTCGTCGATCACCAGCGCAATCCGACGCGGGAGCTGCGGCAGGTCCGCAATGTTCAGCGGGCTGTTGAGGCCCACCTGGATGACGGTGCAGGGGCCGCCGTTGATGAGGTTCTCGCGCGCGCCCACCAGGCCTTGCAGGCAGATGGTGTTGCCGCACGTGGGCGAGGGGAGGCTGGTGTGGTGCTCGGCAAAGAAGCCGGGGCTGTCCATGTCCGTGGGCTGGGGGATGCCACCGGCTTCCACCGTCTGACGGAAGTACGCGAAGTCCTGGCTGCCGCCGAAGGCGATGACCGTGCCGCCGCTCGTCGAGGAACCGGAGGAGCTGGAGGTGGACGCGCCGCCGCTGCTGCTCCCCGCCACGCTCCCCGACGACGCCGCATTGCCCCAGTTCCCACTGCTGGACCCGCCGCCGGAGCCACCATTGGAGGACGCCGCCCACCCACCCGACGACGTTCCCCCTCCACCCGTCTCGTCGGACTCGGAGAGGGACTCGCTACCGCCTCCGGTGCTTCCAGCGTTGTCCATGCACGCGGACAGGCCAACCGCGAGCGCCAGGGTCAGGACGTTGAGGACCACACCGCTCTTTCTCATCGCACACCTCCAGGAAGGACGGAGGCGGGAAGAGCAGCGGGCGTGCCAGCGCCAAGGTGTTGATCTTGTTGGATTGTCGTCGGGAGATGGTGATGCGCGCGGGCCTCAGTTGTGGGGCGGGCGCATCAATCCTGCGGCCAGGGATCGGAGGTCTCCTCGGCGGGCGGGACGTTCACGGCGGTGTCGATGTTGGCGCGGAGGATGCGCATGATGCGGAGGTCGTCGGCGATGTCCTCGTCGTCAATCTCGCTGTTCCAGGCGGTGGCGGCGGCCATCAACGCGTCCAGCTCGGCCAGCGCCACGTCGCCACGGCCGGAGTGGAAGTCTGTGACCGCCAGCTGGAAGCCCACGTACAGGTTCATCATCACGAAGTTCTTCTGGATGGCGTCGTGGGTCCAGTAGCCGTCGGGGAGCATGACGTCGGGGCCGTGCGGGTACTCCAGGTTGATGACCTCTTCCCGGATGGTCCGCTGGGTGTTGGCCTCCTCGTACGTGAGGCGCGCCTGGCCAATCACCGTCGAGGATTGCAGCTCGCTGGGCACGGTGGACATGTTCTGTTCCGGGTTGAACGCGGGCATGACCTCAATGAGCAGCGCGCTGCCACCGCCACGTCGACCATTCTCGTTGTCACTGTGCGCCTGCCGGTGCGCCAGCGTGACGGCGGGAATCACCACGCCACCGTTCCGACGGTCGTCGGTGAGCCGGAACTGGTTGGCCCCGTAGGAGGCGCGCAGCTCGTAGTGGGCGCCGGCCTGCACCTCGATGCGCACGTCGTAGCCCACCGGGACGATGAAGGCGCGAATCTCCTCGAGGAATATCTCCTCCAGCGCCTGCTGGTCATTCGCGAAGTAGAACGTGCCGCCCGAGGCTTCCGCGAGACGACCGAGCATGATCGGGTCGAACGCCTCGCCCACGCCAATGGTGCTGAGGCCAATGCCCTCCCGCACGCGCACCATGGCCTCCTCCACCACGACGTCGACGTTGACCTCGCCGCGGTTGGCCATGCCGTCGGAGAGGAGGATGAGGCGGTTCTGGTAGTCGGGATCCACGCCGCCGCCCTCGTTGGTGAGCAGCTCCAGGCCGCGCATGAGGCCGGCGTGGATGTTGGTGGAGCCCTCGTCGGCGGCCAGGTTCTCCACCATGTTGTTCCAGTCCAGCGAGTCGTAGTTGCGCCACGGAATGACGTCCCCCACGAGGTCACCGAAGGTCACAAGCGCCCACTTGTCCTCGGGATTGAGCTCGCTGGCCATGAGTCGCAGCCCGCTCTGCACCATCTGCAGGTTGCGCCCCTCCATGCTGCCGCTCTCGTCGATGACGAGGACGACGCGGCGGGGCAATTGCGGCAGGTCCGCCACATTCAGCGGGCTGTTGAGGCCCACCTGGATGACGGTGCATGGCCCGTCGTTGATGAGGTTCTCGCGCGCGCCCACCATGCCTTGCAGGCAGATGGTGTTGCCGCACGTCGGAGCGGGGAGGCTGGTGTGGTGCTCGGCGAAGAAGCCGGGGCTGTCCATGGCGTCGGGACCGGGGATGCCGCCGCCCTCGACGACCTGACGGAAGAACGCGAAGTCCTGGCTCCCGCCGAACCCCACGTTGGTGCCGCCACTGCTACTCCCGCCGCTTCCCGACGACGCGCTGTTGCCGGTGCCCTCCTCGTACGGGGCGCTCGCGAGATCCTCCTCACACATGCACGCGGGAATTCCCGCCGCCAACACCGCCACCGCCGCCTGCAGGAACAACCGGGCCTTCATCATCGGGCGCACCTCCTCACGCACGGCGAGAGCACCGCGCGTGCCACGCGCAACCCGTTGATCTTCCTGGGGCGCAACTCCCCGCGCCATCCGTCAGGTGATGCCTTCACGCATCAGGTGACACGCGCGGATCGCAGGTCAGTCCTGCGGCCAGGGGTCGGTGGGCTCCTCGCCGGGCTCCGCGCCCTCTGCGGCAATCGCGTCGCGCAGGAGGCGGCCGATGCGCAGGTCGTCGGCAATGTCCTCGTCACCAATCTCCACGTTCCATGCCTCCGCGGCGGCGAGCAGGGAGTCCAGGTCCGCCAGCGCCACGTCGGCGTTGCCGGAGTGGTAGTCCACCACGGCAAGCTGGAAACCCACGTACAGGTTCATCATCACGAAGTTCTTCTGGATGGCGTCGTGGGTCCAGTAGCCGTCGGGGAGCATGACGTCGGGACCGTGCGGGTAGTCGAGGTTGATGGTCTGCGCATACGTCTGCTGCGTCTCCGCGTCTTTGTACGTCAGCGTGGCGCGGCCCATGGCGGTGTTGGTGTGCAACTCCTCCGGCGTGTTCGCGTAGTTCGCCATCGGGTTGAACGCGGGCATGACTTCGATGATGAGCGCACTGCCGCCACCGCGACGTCCGTTCTCGTTGTCGTCGTGAGCTTGGCGGTGCGCGAGGGTCACGGCGGGCAGCACCAGCTTCCCGGTGCGACGGTCCGTCGTCAGCTCGAACTGGTTGGCCCCGTAGCTCGCGCGCAGCTCGTAGTGGGCACCGGCCTGCACGTCGATGGTGACCTCATACCCGACGGGGACGATGAAAGCGCGGGCCTCCTCGACGAAGATCTCCTCGAGTGCCTGCTGGTTGTCGGCGAAGTAGTAGGTGCCACCCGCTGCCTCGGCGAGGCCTTTCATCAACGTGGGATCGAAGGACTCACCCACGCCAATCGTCGTGAGGCCAACGCCCTCCTGGATGAGCTCCAACGCGTCTTCGATGATCTGTTCGCGGTCGGTGACGCCGCGGTTTGCCATGCCGTCGGACAGCAGGATCAGCCGGTTCTCGAAGTTCGCGTTGACGCCGCCCTCCGCCAGCAACTCCAGGCCCTTCATGAGGCCCGCGTAGATGTTGGTCGATCCCTCGTCGGCGGCCAGGTTTTCGACCATGGTGTTCCACGCGTCGTCAGTGAAGGGTTGCCAGTCGACGACATCGCCCACCGCGTCGCCGAACGTGACCAGCGCGAACTGGTCGTCGGAAGTCATCTCCTCGTCCTGCCCCATCAGCGTCAGGCCCGCCCTCAACATCGTGAGGTTGTTCCCCACCATGCTGCCGCTCTCGTCGATGACCAGCATCAGGCGACGCGGCTTGCGCTGCAGATCCTCGATGCGCTTGGGGCTGTTGAGGCCAATCTGCATCACGGTGCACGGCGCGTTGTTGATGAGGTTCTCGCGCGCGCCCACGAGGCCCTGGATGCAGATGCTGTTGCCGCACGTCGGGGGCGGGAGGCTGGTGTGGTGCTCGGCAAAGAAGCCGGGGCTGTCCATGGCGTCCCACAGCGGGATGCGCCCGCCCTCCACTTCCTGACGGAAGTACGCAAAGTCCTGGCTGCCGCCGAATGAGATGACCGTGCCCGGGTTCACCGCGGCGTCGGGCGTGCCGGCGTCGGGCGTGTTCGCGTCTGGCGTGTTGGCGTCGGGAAGGGCGGCGTCGGCGGCGTCTGCGGCGTCGAGCACACCGGCATCCAGGCCAGGCCCACCCGTGGACGACGTCGAGGTCGTGGAAGACGTTCCCGACGTCCCCCCCGTGCTGCTCGCCGCACCGCTGCTGCTCGACGACGCCGCGCTGCTTGCCCCGCTGCTGGCTCCCCCGCTGCTGCTCGCCACCGCCCCACTGCTCGACGCCGCCCCGCTGCTCCCCCCGCTGCTGCTGGCTGCCGCCCCGCCGGAGCTGCTGGCCGCCGAGGACGACCACCCTCCCCCGCTGCTCGACGACCCAACCGACCCCGACCCCGAGCTGCTCCCCCCGATGCTTCCCCCGTTGGACCCGCCCGCCGACGAGGAGAACCCGCCGCTGGACCCGGTGGCACCCGAAGAACCGGTGCTGTACGAGCCGCCACCCTGGAGTTCCTCATCCGACGACGGAGCGCTGGCCCCGCTGCATGCCGCGAAAGCGGCGGCCGTGAAGACGCCTAGGACCACGAGTCGAACGGGGGGCTTGCTCATGGGGATTCCACCTCACGCCAAGGGGGCGGGGACGTACGCTAGCAGTGCCTGTGCCACGCGCAGCTGCTGCGGTGGCGCGCAAAAACCGCCGGAAAATCATGCGTCCCCGCCTGGAACGCCGCCGCGGGCATGCCCGGGCCCCTGATGCCTCCACACCGCACCCGCGACGCCGCCGCCCTGAGGCCGGACGGACCCGGGAGGTTTGCCGCCCACCCCGGTTGCGCAGTAGAGGCCGCGGGCGATGAGCGGGAAGGTCCTGGGTCTGGTGGCAGGGAGCGGCGACCTGCCGGTGCTGGTGGCACAAGGAGCGCGCGCGCAGGGCTACAAGGTGGCCACGGCAGCCCTGATGGGTGAGACGGGCGAGGAGCTGCGCGCGGCCAGCGACGTCTTCGAGGAGGTCAAGATCGGCCAGCTGGGCGCCATCCTGCGCGTCCTGCAGCGAGCCGAGGCCACCGAGTGCGTGATGGTGGGCGGGTTCTCCAAGAAGAACCTGTTCCGTCGCGCCGCGCCCGACCTCACCACCCTCAAGCTGGTCTACCGCCTGGGCCGCCAGCTCCAGGACGACGCCCTCCTCCGCGGCGTGGCCAAGGTCTTCGAGGACAAGGGCATCCTGGTCATGCCCGTCCCCCCCTTCATCCCCGACCACATGGCCCTCCCCGGCGTCATGACCCGCCTCCAGCCCACCGAGGACGAGGAGAAGGACGTCCGCTACGGCATGCAGGTGGCCAAGACCACGGGCGGGCTGGACGTGGGGCAGACCGTGGTGGTGCGTCGGGGCAGCGTGCTGGCGGTGGAGGCCCTGGAAGGCACCGACGCGGCCATCAAGCGCGGCGCCGAGCTGGGTCGGGGCGGCACCGCCGGCGGCCGGGGCGGCGTGGTGGTCTGCAAGGTGGTCAAGCCCCACCAGGACCTCAGGCTGGACCTTCCCGCCGTGGGCCCGCGCACCGTCCAGACCTGCGTGGACAACGGGGTACGCGTGCTGGCCGTGGAGGCCCACCGGACCATCATGGTGGACCGGCCCAAGACCGTGGCCATGGCCGACCGGCTGGGCTTGGTCATTGTGGGTGCCGATGTCAAGCCCCACACAACCAACTGATTTTACTGCGTTTTCAAAAAGTCAAGTGTTTTTGCATGATTCCGGGCAAGGATCATGCCTACATGCATTTTGGGTCTGGCGTGCCTGTTGCTTCTGGGTTAGCTTGGTCGCCATGGCACCATCCTTGCTGCCCCCCGTGTTGGCGTTGCTCCTCGCGGCTCCCGCACTGGGCGTGGCCGCGGAGCCGACGGAGTCCGCCTCCGCGCCGCAGCAAGCTTCCCCGGCAACCAAAGGGGCCATCGTGGTGCCCAAGCCGGTGGGCTACCGGGCCGACAGCTGTCGCTACCTGCACGGAGCCAAGGCGCGCTCGCTGGCCTGCACCGGCCACGTCACCATCTGGCGCGAGGACCTCAAGCTGGTCTGCGACAAGATGAACGCCACGTTTGCCCCGGGCGGCGGGCTGGCCACGGCCACCTGCGTGGGCGCGGTGAAGGTGGTGACGGACCAGGCCACCGCGCGTTCCGAGCGTGCGGAGTTCGACGGCGGCAAGAACGAGGTGCAGCTCACCGGAAAACCCGAGGCCAAGGAGCGCGGCGCGGCGCTGGCCGGGGAGCGGATCGTCATCAACCTCGGCACGGGGGAGATCGCCGTCGAGAAGGCCACCGGCGTGGTGCCGGCCGAGATGTTGGGGACGCCGCCATGACCCTCGACGCGCGCCTGGTGGCCCAGGGCCTGGTGAAGACCTACGGCAAGCGCCGCGTGGTGGACGGCGTGAGCTTTGAGGTGGGTCGTGGCGAGGTGGTGGGGCTCCTGGGTCCCAACGGCGCCGGCAAGTCCACCAGCTTCCACATGGTGGCCGGACTGGTCACCCCCGACGCGGGTCGCGTGGCGCTGGGTGACACGTTGCTCACCGGGCTGCCGCTGTACCGTCGGGCGCGCGCGGGGCTGGGCTACCTGCCGCAGGAAGCGTCCATCTTCCGGCGCATGAGCGTGCGCGACAACCTGCTGGCCGTGCTGGAAGGCATGAAGCTCTCCCGCGCCGAGCAGAACGCACGCGCCGACACGCTGCTCGCGGAGTTCGGCCTCTCCGGGCTGGCGCAGAGCCTGGGGGAGCAGCTCAGTGGTGGCGAGCGGAGACGGGCGGAGATTGCGCGTGCGCTGTGCACCAACCCCACGCACCTGCTCTTTGACGAGCCGTTCGCCGGCGTGGATCCCATTGCCGTGGCGGACATCCAGCGCGTCATCCGCGACCTCAAAGCGCGTGGGCTGGGCATCCTCATCACGGATCACAACGTGCGCGAGACGCTGGACGTCTGCGACCGCGCCTATCTCATCAACCGCGGGCAGATCCTGCTTTCCGGCACACCGCAGGACATCAAGGACAGCCCCGTGGCGCGCAAGGTCTATCTCGGTGAAGGGTTTTCGCACGTGGCGTGACGTCGTCACCCGCGCACAAGGTTTGAAGTCAGGAGGAGCACCATGGTCATGGAGATGAAGCAACAGCTGCGCATGACGCAATCCCTGGTCATGACGCCGCAACTGCAGATGGCCATCAAGCTCCTGCAGCTGAACCGCATGGAGCTGGTGGAAGCGGTGCAGCAGGAGATGGCGGAGAACCCGCTGCTGGAGGAGCGCGCGGAGAATCCCAATGAGGCCGCCGGCGTCGAGGCCGACCCGTCCGTGGAGCCGCCCCCGCCGGTTGCCGAGGCCCCGCAGGCCACCGAGGTCAAGGCCGACGCCGAGGGCGCGGAAAAAGCCGCCGGTGAGCTGGACATCGACTGGGAGCGCGTGGCGGGCGACTACAGCTACCAGCCCCCCGGCAGCGGCGCGCGCAGCGGCATGGATGACCTGCCCGGCTACGACCAGACGCTGAGCCGCGCGGAGACCCTGGACGAGCATCTCCTCGAGCAGGTGCGCGAGGGGAGCTTCAACATCATCGAGAAGGAGATTGCGGCGCGGATCATCGGCGACATCGACGAGATGGGGTACCTCAAGACGCGCGAGGAGGACGGCGAGGCGGAGGATCCCATCCAGATCATCGCCGACGAGCTGGAGTACCCGATTGAGTGGGTGCGCCACGTGCACAAGAAGATCCAGCGCCTGGATCCCATTGGCGTGGCCAGCCGCGACCTGCGCGAGTGCCTCCTCACCCAGCTGGACATCCTGGGCTACGACGAGGAGGACCTGGTCTGGAAGCTGGTGGCCGACCACATCAAGGACGTGGAGAAGCGCGCGTTCCAGCAGATTGCCCGCAATCTCAAGGTGCAGCTGGAGGACGTGGGCGCGGCGGTGAAGATCCTGGGCAAGCTGGAGCCGCGGCCCGGTCGCAACTTTGCGCGCACCGGCGAGCCGCAGGACGAGGCGCAGTACATCACGCCGGACATCCACGTGCAGAAGGTGGGCGACAGCTGGGCCATTGTCCTCAACGAGGACGGGCTCCCCAAGCTGCACATCAGCCGCTTCTACATGAACCAGATGCGCGCGGCCGGTCGTGGGGACCCGTCCAAGGCGTACATCCAGGACAAGCTGCGCAGCGCCACCTGGCTCATCCGCTCCATCCACCAGCGTCAGCGCACCATCTACAAGGTGATGGAGTCCATCCTGAAGCACCAGCGGGAGTTTTTTGACAAGGGCGTGAACTACCTCAAGCCGCTCATCCTCCGCGACGTGGCCGACGACATCGGCATGCACGAATCCACGGTGAGCCGTGTGACCAGCAACAAGTACGTGCACACGCCGCAGGGCATCTTCGAGCTGAAGTACTTCTTCAACAGCACCATCAAGGGCACCGGCACGCAGGATGACCTCGCCAGCGAGGCGGTGAAGAGCCACATCCGCGAGATCATCAGCAAGGAGAACGCCAAGCGGCCGCTGTCCGACCAGCAGATCGTGGCGCTGCTCAAGGCGCGGGACATCGACATCGCCCGTCGGACGGTGGCCAAGTACCGCGAGATGATGGGCATCCTCCCCTCGAGCAAGCGCAAGGATGTCTTTGGTGAGCAGGCCAAGGCGGGCTGAGAATTCTTGGCGCTGAGCCTCCGCACTGCCGTTGTCGACGACGCGGACGCCATGGAGGCCCTGCGTCTGCACTCCCTTCAAGATGTTCCAGCGGACCCTGACGGCGTGACGCGCCTGCGGGGCTACCTCACACTTCCCACCAACCACGGCGTGCTGGCGCATGACGAGGGGACGCTGGTGGGATGGGCGATGACGCGGTTTGTCGACGAGGCAGATGCGCCGCCGGGGTGGTACCTGCTGGGCGTGGTGGTGCATCCGGACTGGCGTAGACGTGGCGTGGCGCGCGCGCTCACCGACGAGCGACTGGCCTGGCTCACACCGCGCGCCGAGCGCGTCTTCTCGTTCACGGCGCCGGAGAACCACGCGGCCATGGCCATGCATGCTGCGCACGGATTCACCGAGGTGCGGCGCGATTTCACGATGCGTGGGCGGACAGGGATGGTGCTGTTCGAGCGCACGCTGCGGTAGGAATCACGGCCATGCGCAATGAAGAGGTCCGCATCCTGTTTGTGGGCGCGTCGATCATCGAGGGGTGGCGCAGCGTGGCCACCGACGTGTGGACGAACGTGTTGGAGCCAGCGGGCGCGCTGAACCTGGGCATCCCGGGAGAGACCAGCGGGCAGCTCATGTGGCGCGTGCAGAACGGGTTCCTGCGCGGGCTCAGGCCGGACGTCGTGGTGCTGCAGGTGGGCGCGAATGACCGACAGGTGAAGGCGGAGCACGTGGCGGAGAACATCGCCGACGTCGTGCGGGAGATGAGGAAACAGATTCCACGCGCGCGGATCATCCTGTTCAGCATCTTCCCCACGGACCGCGCGGGCTCACCGCTGCGACGGAAGAACGAGCAGACCAACGCGCTGCTGAACGCGCTGGCGGGTGGAGAGGCGGTGCGCGTGGTGGACTGCGGGAACCTGTTTGTCGACGAGAACGGAGAGACGCGCCCGGAGCTGCTGCCGGATGGGCTGCACCTCTCGCGCGAGGCGTACGCGTTGTGGGCGGGCGTGCTGTTCCCGTTGCTGGGGCTCACTTCGAGCTGAGCCAAAGCGGTACTTCATACCGCAGTCCGAAAGTGCCGGCCTCTCTGCAGCGACGTCATTTCCGGCACGACGTGCGGCCCCCCCGGAACAACGACGTGAACGGCGGCCGCACTTTCGGACTGCGGTATGAAGTACCGCTTTGCCTCAGCTCAGAACTGATAGTGGAATCCCACCGCGGCCTCGTAGATCTGTCCGCCAAAGCGGTAGCCGCCAATCGCGTCGTCGTCGGATTCCTTGCGCACGCGGCGTTCCATCAGCGTGATGGACTGCAATGACGCCTCCAGCGCCACCGGATTCGCCACCAGTTTCAGCGGGTCGGGGACGCGCACGCACAGGCTCCCCGTCACGGCCCACGCGTTGTTGTCCAGGTAGTTGCTCCCGCTGGTCTGGTTGGGCACCGGCGACGGACGGAAGTACGTGCCACCACGCACGCGCACCCAGTCGTCCAGGATGCGCCACTCAAAGCCCGCGCGCGGCACCAGGATGTCCCGCAGCCCCAGCCGCGTCTTCCGCTCCTGTCCCACCGCCGGGCTGTCCAGCTGCTCGTCAAGACCGAGGGTGTCCAGGTCCTCCCCGCTCCCATCCAGCGTGAATTGCACCGTGGGGTCCGTGGCCAGCGACCACCACGAGTACTGGAGGTCCAACGACAACACGAGCTGGTCCCGCAGCCCCGTCCAGCTCACCCCCATGCTCGCCGTGGGCGGCGTGTAGTTCGTGTTCGCGCGGAAGATGAGCAGCACGTCGGCGTCCATCCCGTCGGCGTGGATGGTGGTGGGGATGTCAATGGGCACCTGCACCGGCCCGCGCGCCGTGACGCCAAAGCGGAAGCCGAAGAACGGCCCCAGGATGATGCCGCCCGTCGGAGCGAAGACGTAGTAGAGCTCACCGTCGAACTCCTTGCGCGTGTTCCGCCCCAGCAGCGGGTCCAACGACGCCGTGGTGGGCCCGCGGATGCCGCCGCCCATGCGCAACCCCGCCCCCACCTTCACGAAGTCCGTGATGCGCAACCCGACGGCGGGGAGCAGCTCATACCGGTCGGGTTGGGCCTCGTAGAAGTAGAAGTGCGGTTGCGCGGGGTCCAGCGTGCGCACGGTGAGCACGTGCTTCCGCGGCGCATACGCGCTGGCGCCGATGATGATGCGGTTCACCCGCCCGCCCAGCGGCACCGCGCCGCCCAGGGTCAGTCCCGCGTAGTGCTCGGGCATCCGGGGTTGGCGCCAGTCGTCCTCGGGGAGCGGGCGGTCCAGGTCCACGTAGACCGCGTTGTAGTTGCCCGCCACGGCGACAAACCCGTGTGCGCCGCGCAGCTCCGCCAGGCCCGCGGGGTTGTAGTAGGTGGCGGAAGCGTCGTCGGTGACGGCGGTCTGCGCGCCGGCCATGCCCTTGCCGCGCGGGTTCACGCCAAACAGCTCGTACTGCCCACCCGCGCGCACCTGCGCGCACCAGAGCGTGGCCAACACGGCCGGGGGCAGCCAGCGGAGCGTCAGGCGAAGCATGAGCGGCAGCGTTGGTGGAGGGACGTGCGCCCGTCAAGGCGCGTGGCGGAACGGAAGGACAACCTGGCGCGGATGGAGTACATGACGCCGCTCGTCCGCCTCCCCGCGGACCCGGAGAGTCGACGACGTGACGCAGGAGGCGGGTTCATCCGGTGTCGAGGAGCCCACGTCGCCGTCTCCGGACGCGAACACCCCTGTTCCCGCCCCCACTCCCTCCGCAGTTCAGCCCACGCCGCCGGTGAAGCCCTCGCGCTTCGGCCTGAGCATCTCGTGGGCGCGCGTGTGCGGCCCGGTGGCGGTGGTGGCGCTGGCCATGGGGTGGCTGTGGCGCTTCATGGTGGGCCCCCTGGGCGGCCTGGGCCCGCTCGACGCCACCGAGAGCGTGGTGGGCCTCATGGCGCGCAGCTTCTGGGAGGACTTCCCGCAGCTGTTCCTGTGGGGCCGACCGTTCCAGGGCGCGCTGGAGCCCCTGGCTGCCGCCGCGGTGTTCTCCCTGCTGGATGAGGGCGCCGACACGCTGCGCCTGGTTCCCTGGGCCACCGCGGCGGGCACGGCGGTGGTGGCGGTGGCCATGGCGGGCCGCTGGCTGGGCGCGCAGGCTGCCCTGGTTGCCGCGCTGACGACGGCGCTGGCCCTCCCCGGTCCCACCGCCATGCTCGCGCGCGCCCTCGGCGGCGTCTCGCTGGGCACCATGCTGGGCCTGCTGGCGCTGGGCGGCGCGGCGGGTGTTTCGCTCAATGAGCCACGTCGGCTGAGCATGGTCACGGGCGTGCTGTGTGGGCTGGCGGTGCTGGCGCACCCGTCGCTGGTGGCGTTCGCCGTGGGGGCCAGCGCGTCGGTGGCGCTGGGACTGCTGGGCGTGTTGTGGAGCCCGCTGCGCCTGCTCAGCGCGGTCCGTCACGGCTGGCGCTTCCTGGTGGGCATGCTGCTGGGCGCGAGCCCGGTGTTGTGGACGCAGGGACTCAAGGGCCTGCCCAGCCCGCGCACGGAGCTCCCGTTGGCCACCGTGACCCACGGCGCCACGGCGGCGGCGGGTTGGCTGGAGACCTTCCTGGGAAGCCCGCACGCGTCGACGCTGGTGGGCGTGATGATGGTGCTGGCGGCGTTCGGCACGTTTGCGCGCCTGGTGCTCAACGGCGTGGACGACCCGGCGGCGCGGCTGGGCGCGGGGGTGCTGGTGACCTCGACGGTGAGCGCGCTGCTCACGTTGTCCGCCGGAGACAATCCCGACGAGGCGGCCTACCGCGCGCTCCCGCTGGTGGCGTGTCTTCCCGCGGTGGCGGCGTTGGGTGCCGCTTCAGCACGGAGCGCGGTGCTCACGGTGATCCCGGTGGTGCTGCTGCTCGTGCAGGTGGACCCCACCACGCTGCCGCCGAGCCGGGAGGTGGGCGCGGACGTTCCCGTCGACGACGCGGTGGCCTTCCTGGACCGCACACCGGGCCTCAAGTGCTACGCCGCCTCACCCCTGGCCTACCGCGTGTCCATGGCCAGCGCCGGTCGACACCGCTGCGTGGCGCTGCGCGGTCCGGACCTGGCTCCCCGCTGGCGCGCCGACGCCGCCACGGGCCGCCGCGCGTACTTCTTTGCACCAGAGGAGGTGGAGGAAGCCCGCGCGCTCGACGAGGCCCTGGAGCGCCTGCGTCGCGTCCCCCAGCGTGAGGTGGTGGGGCCGTTCCTGGCGCGCATCACCACGGGATTGAGCTGGCCGCCCCGACCCTCGCCCATTGTGTGGGAGCACGCGCGACGGGAGCGCTCCGCCGCCATTGACGGCGACGTGGAGACGGCGGTGACGCTGCCCGCGGGCTCGGAGCTGAAGATGGAGCTGGTGTGGCCCACGGTGCTCTCGTCGGTGATCTACTGGCAGGACGTCACCGCGCTGGCCAACGCGCCTTGTCGGATGCAGGCGTCCATCATCACGACGTCGGGACAGGTGGTGAACGGTCCGGCCACCAACCTCATCACCGCCTGCAACCTGGCGCGTGACTGGGCGCTGTGGCCCACGAACACGCTGGAAGTCACCCTGCCGCTGCCGGCGCAGGAGGCGTCCGCCATCACCGCGCGCACGCTGGACTCCGACGGGCGCGGGACCTTCTCCGCCATCGAGGTGCGCGTGAGACCCAAGGAAGCGCGCGCGGAGCACTGAGCTACGCGGGAACCGGCGCGTCCTCCACGGCGTGCAGGATGCTGTGCTTGAAGCTGCCGTCGGGGTTCTGCTCGGAGAGGTCGCGGATCAGGGAGCGGGAGACCGCCAGACCCGTCGGGTCGTGCGTGACCTTCACGTAGGGACGGTCAAACAGCTCGGGGTTGTCGGGGTTGTGATAGACCACCGCCAGCTCGCCGTTGCTCAGCCGCACCGTCATCCCCAGCGGGTAGATGCCGAGCATGTTGATGAAGACCTTGAGCAACACCGGATCGAACTTCTTGCCCGCGTCCTGACGCAGCATCTGCAGCGCCTCACCGGGGCTGTACGCCTCACGCCAGGGGCGGTTGGTGGTGAGCGCGTCAAACGAGTCCGCAATCTGCACAATGCGTGAGAACAGGTGCAGCGGACGACGACTGTCCTGCTCCGGGTAGCCGCCCTTGAGGTCGTAGTGCACGTGGTGCTCGAACGCCGTGATGATGCGGCGCATGGACGCCCGCGTCAGCGCTCCGCGACCCAGCAACAGGCGCACCGCGCGGATGGAGTGCTCGTGCAGGCTCTCGCGCGCCTTCTCGTCGACGTGGGCCTTCTCCATGGCGTCCATCAGGCCCTGCGTGAAGCCCAGGTCCGCGGTGATGCCGGACAGTCCCAGGTCCACCAGGTCCGCGCGCGGCAGCCCCAGCGCCCGACCCATGGCAATGGAGAGCACCCCCACGTTGACGGCGTGGTTGTACACGTAGTCGGTGCAGTCCTTGATGTTGATGAGCTTGAGCAGCAGGTTGACGCGCTGACTGCCGATGTCGACGAGGTCCTGCACGATGCGCGTGAGCTTGAGACGCGGATCGTTGGTCTCCTGCGCCTTGTCGTCGGAAGACTCCTGGACGAAGCGCTTCACCGCCATCACGGCCTTGGCGTACGTCTGCAGCGCCCACAGCCGCGGGTCAATGGCCACGTCCTGCTGCGGCTGGTTCTCCGCCTGGAAGCGACGGGGCCCGAGGATCTCCACCGCGAGGTCGCGCAGCTGCAGCAGCTTCTCGCGCATCTGGCCGGCGGCATCTCCGTCATCACCGCTGACCTGCGCGAAGACACGCGTGAGCTGGCGGATTCCGTCGGTGGTGACGGGGCGCTTGAAGGTCAGCCCGCCCAGTCCGCGCGCGCGGAACTCGTTGCCCAGCTCCTTGACGTTGTCCTGGCTCTGCGCGTCGATGCGGAGGCGCACGTCATTGAGATAGGCCTGGTCCTCGACGAGCTCCAGCTTCACCTCCCCCAGCGCGCCCCACACCAGGTTCAGCGTGTCCTTGAGGTGCTCGGTGGCCAGCATGACGGTCTGGTTGCCGGTGTCATGGATGCGGATGGTTCGCAGCACCATGTAGAGCTGGCCCACCAGCGTCTTGCCCATGGACTGGACGTGGGCGGCGTTGCGCCCCTCGGGCTTGGGGGAAGCAGGCTTCTCGTTCATGCCTTCTTCTCCGGGGCGGCGGGAGTGGGCTCCACGCCCTTGTTGAGCGCCTTGAGGCACGCGGCCTTCACGGCGGGAATCACGCTCTTGGCGCCCTTCTGCAGGCTGCCGGTGGCGGCGGGGGAATCAATGGCGCCCAGCGCCGCGGCGGCGGCAATGCGCAGGTCCACCTTCTGGGAATCCGCCGCGGCGTCGACGCTGTTGCGCAGCCGGTCCAAGAGCGCGGCGCCCTTCTGCAGGAGCGGCGGGTTGAGGATGCGGTCCAGCGCGGCCACGGCGTCCTCGCCGCCCAGCATGGCGTAGGCCATCAGGAAGCTGCGGATCTCGGCCAGGTCGCGCTCCTCGAAGCCGGGGTTGGAGATGACGGTCTTGAGCACCTCCACCGCCGCCGTGAGATGCCTTTGCGCCGCCACCTTCAAGGCCACCTGGCGCACGCCGGCGTCGGCGTCGGTGAGTGCCACCAGGACCTTGGCGTCGGCGGCGCCGGGCGGGAAGCGCCCCAGCATGCTCACCGCGGTCTGACGCAGGCGCGGGTGCTGACTGCCGCAGCTCTCCAGCACCAGCTTCTGCGCCTCCTCCTCCTTGCTGTGGCCCAGCAGGTACAGCACGTCACGACCCACGAACCATTCACTGTGGTTCACGTACGGCGCCAGCACGCTGGCGGGGGGCAGGCCAATGCCCAGCACCACGTCGCACAGCAGACGACGGTGCTGCGGGTTCTGGATGCCGCTGAGCATGGTCAAGAGCGACGCCGGCGAGTCCTGGCCCAGACCGGTGAGCAGACGCGCCAGGTCGGCCATGGAGGTGCCCGCCTGCTGCTGCGTCTCATTGAGCGCCACCGCCACCGCGGTGAGACGCTGCTCACCGGTGAACACCTTCATGAGCTGCCGGACGATGGTGAGGTTCTTCAGCGCGTTGGGGTCGGTGAGCGACGGGTTGCTGGAGGCGTGGGAGCGCACCCGGTCGACGAGACCCGCGGCGGTGCGGAAATCCCGGCTCACCAGCAGGCTGTCAAACAGCGCCACCAGCTGGTCCAGCACCTTGCGGCTCTCCGCGCCGCTCTTCACGCGGAACAGCACGTTGAGCATGACGTCGAGCGCGCGGTCGGTCAGGGCGGCGTCGCTCTCGTCGCTGAGCTCTTTGCGGATGGCCTCCAGGCGCGGCTCATCCACCGTCACGATGTCCCGCGAGGTGGCGTGTTGCAGCGTCTCCAGCTCTCCCTGACGCTCATTGCCCAGGGCCTTCAGCGCCAGCAGATCGTCGACGCTGATGGACAGCCCGCGCACCGCGTCTTCCCCGCCGGCGGGGGTCCGACCGCCCTGGTAGATGGCCCCCAGCAGCGCATCCAGCTCCCGACGCACGGCGGCGTCCTGGTCGCTCTCCTGCTCCTGCGTCTCCTGCGCGGCGGCGCCCGGTGTGGTGTACGCGGCGCTGCTGATGTCGACGGTGACGTACTTGACGTGCTGCAGGTTGGCCTTCCACAGCATGGTCACCAGGTCTTCCTCGAAGGAGCTGGTGCGGGAAGGCGCGCCCAGGATGGCCACCAGCTCATGCATCTCCGGTGGCGTCATCCCGGCTTCCAAGGTCAGGCGCCGGATGCCCTCCCGGTAGAGGCGGAACGGGATGCCGCTCTCGCGGTCGCCGTCCTGCAGCACCACCTCGCCGCCCAGGGTGAGCCGGTCGGCGCGGACGCCAAACTCCAGGTCCCCGCGCTCCTTGGACAGCGCGGTGAACATGTTGAAGGTGTCATGGTGGAACTTGGCGAGGAGCTGGTTGTTGCGGGCGTAGAGGTTGGCGGAGCGCACCGTCTTCTGGAACGCCGCCATGAACTGGATGGCCAGCTCCTTGCCCGAGGCCATGACGGCCGGCGCGGCCGCTTCCGTGGGAGCGCCCGGCGTACCCTGCTTGGGAGGAGCCCCTGTCATTGCCACCCTCCGACGCTGGGCGTGGCCCCGCTGCACCCCGCCCAGACCGAAGCCATGTTAGGCCAGCCCCCGGTCCCGCCCCACAAAACAACCGGGTCGCACGGGGCTCCGCTGGGACGGCTCAGAACTCAGCCAGGTCCTTGAGCGCGGCGTGGATCTGCTCGGGCTGCACCAGGACGGCGTTCTCCAGGATGCGGCTGAAGGGCACCGGGGACTCCAGGCTGCCCACGCGCTTGATCGGGGCGTCCAGGGCCTCGAAGGCCTTGTCGGAGATGATGGCCGCCACCTCGCCGCCAATGCCGCCAAAGGTGCGGTCCTCGTGGACAATGAGCACCTTCCCGGTCTTGCGCACCGTGGCCAGGATGGCCTCCTCGTCCAGCGGCGCCACGCAGCGCAGGTCCACCACCTCCACGGACAGCCCCATCTCCTTCTGCATCCGCTCCGCCACGTCCAGGCAGAAGTGCACGGTGGTGCCGTAGGTGATGACGGAGACGTCCGTGCCCTCCCGACGCACGCGCGCCTTCCCGAACGGAATGGCCCACTCCGATCCCATGTTGGGGCCGCGCGCCTCGGGGCGGTTGTAGAGGAACTTGGGCTCCAGGAAGAACGTCACGCCGCGGCTGCGCATGGCGGTGCGGAGCAGGCCCGCCGCGTCGTCGGCGAACGCGGGCATCACCACGCGCACCCCCGGCAACGTGCTCATGATCTGCTCCACCGTCTGGCTGTGGTACGGCCCGCCGCCAATGTACCCGCCGCTGGCCAGCCGACAGACGATGTTGGGCACGAACTGGCCATTGGTGCGCCAGTACTCGTGGCTGGTCTCCACGATCTGCTCCATGGCCGGCCACACGTAGTCCGCGAACTGCGCCGCCTCGATGACGACGTGGATCTTCGGGTCGAACCGGCACATGCCGTTGGCCGTGCCGACGATGAAGTCCTCCGCGATGGGCGCGTTGAAGATGCGCTTGTTGCCAAAGGCCTGCAGCATGCCCTTGGTCAGGTTGAACACCCCGCCCTTGTCCTTGCTGGCCACGTCCTGGCCCCACAGGAAGGTGTCGGGGTTGTGCTTGAACTCCTCGATCAGCGTGCGCGTGATGGCCTCACGCAGCTTCTCCGGCTCACCGGGCTGCGCCCCTTGCGCCGGCGGGTTCCACGGCTCGGGGATGATGAAGTTGCGCACGGTGGCGGGGTCGGGATCCGGCGCGGCGTCACCGCGGTTGCAGCCGTCCTCCACCTCCGCCAGCACCTCCGCCTCCAGCTGGCGCACCGCGGCCTCGTCCATGTGGCCCATGGCAATGGCCGCCTCACGCAGGCGCGCCACCGGGTCAAAGCGCTCCGCCTCCTTGATCTCGTCGGGGGTGCGGTACAGCTCGTGCGCGTCGCTGTTGGAGTGCGCGCCCATGCGGACGCAGTTGGCGTGCACCAGCGCGGGGCCCTTGCCCGCCTTCACGTACTCCATCGCCTCCTTCATGGCGCGGGAGCTGTCGAAGATGTCGGTGCCGTCGCACTCGATGATGGCGAGGTTCTTCAGGCCGCTGAAGTTCTGGCCCACCACGGGGTTCGCGGTCTGCTCGCTGGTGGGGACGCTGATGCCGTAGCCGTTGGCCTGGATGACGAACACCACCGGCAGCTTCTCGCGGCTGGCGCCGTTGAACGCCTCGTACGCGTAGCCCTCGCTGGCG
Organism: Myxococcota bacterium; assembly: GCA_040752415.1. Classification (GTDB taxonomy): domain Bacteria; phylum Myxococcota; class JACRCW01; order JACRCW01; family JACRCW01; genus JBFMGU01. The sequence goes on along the minus strand of JBFMGU010000059.1, from coordinate 17,437 downwards.
CTGGATTCACCCTGGCTGCTGAAGGCGACGCCGTCGGCGCCGTAGTACTTGATGGCGCGCGCCACGCCGGCGGCGTGCAGGGTGTGGTTGCCCGTGCAGCTGCTGACGTTCTGGATGTTGATGGACGGCTTGGCAAAGTGGTTGGACATGTGCCGGCCGCCGCTGGCCACGTCGTCACGCTTGGACAGGCCGTTCAGCACGATCTCGTAGGGCGAGATGCCGGCGGAGACCGCGGTGGCCATGTCCCGGTAGTACGGGAACAGGAAGTCCTTGTTGGCGCGGAAGGAGAGGCCCAGCGCCACCTGGATGCCCTCATGACCGGCGCAGCGCGCCAGGTAGCTCCAGCCCTTGCCCAGGCGGATGTACTTGCTGGCGCGCTCCTCCAGCAGGCGCGTCATGTACATGAGGCGGTACCACTTGCGGACCTCCGCCGCGGTGGCCTTGTACGCCTTGGTCTTCAGCGGCGGCCGCTCGGAGGCGGGGACTTCCGCCTTGGTGGTGGTGGTCTTGGAGGGGGTGGGTGCGGAAACCATGGCAGCGTCATCCGGGCCCTGACGACCAGGCCCAAGGTGAGAGTTCAGGTCAGGAAAGGCCGCGCAACCTATGAAAGCGCACGGCGGCTTGCAATGCGTAAGACCGGTGGCAGTCCGCCACCCTTGGTTCGCCATGGCGCCCCGTGTCATGGGGTTGGGCGTGGCCACGTGGCGCGCCGGGACAACGCGGGCTGACACACGGTTGCCACCGACGGGAGCGCGAGCATGCGTTACGTGGTTTCCGGCGCCACCGGCCTCATTGGCAGCGCACTGGTCCGACAGCTGGCGCGGGATGGCCACGGCGTGCGGGCCCTGGTCCGACGCGAGGTGCAGCTGGGCACCGGCGTGGAGACCGTGCGCTGGGATCCCCTGGCCGGCCCGCCGCCCGTGGATGCGCTGCGCGGCGCCGACGCGGTGATCCACCTGGCGGGTGAGCCGGTGGCGGAGCGTCGCTGGGATGAGAAGCAGAAGCGGCGCATCCGGGAGTCGCGCACGGTGGGGACGCGCCACGTGGTGGACGGGATGGTTGCGGCGGGGGTGAAGGTGCTCGTCTGCGCCTCCGCCACCGGGTTCTACGGGGACCGCGGCGACGAAGAGCTGACCGAGGAGAGCACGCCGGGGAAGGACTTCCTGGCGCAGGTGTGCGTGGCGTGGGAGGAGGCCGCGGCGCGGGCGGAGCAGCACGGGGTGCGTCGCGTCAGCGTCCGCTTTGGCGTGGTGCTCTCGACGGAAGGCGGCGCGCTGCCGCGCATGCTGCCGGTGTTCCGCCTGGGCCTTGGCGGGCGACTGGGCAGCGGGCAGCAGTGGTTCCCCTGGCTGCACGTCGACGACGCGGTGGGCCTCATCCTGCACGCGCTGCACACGGACGTGCGGGGGCCCCTGAACGCGGTGGCGCCGCAAGCGGTGCGCAACGCGCAGTTCACCCACGCGCTGGGCGGAGCGCTCCACCGCCCCACGCTGGCCTGGGTGCCCGGTCCGGCCCTGCGACTGGCGTTGGGGGAAATGAGCGTGGCCCTGCTGGGCAGCCAACGGGTGATCCCGGAGCGGGCCCGGCGCAGCGGATACGTCTTCCGCCACCCCGAGCTGCGCGGCGCGTTGGACGCCTTGCTGCGCGCCTGACCCGCCAGGAAACGGGCGTCACCGGGTGGCATTCCCCGCGCTCCCCGGATCTCTCCCCGCGATCTTTTTGTCCCGCCGCGGGACGGCCCACGTAAGCACCAGTGTCCGAGGTTTTGAACCTCGTGGGGAGGTGCTTGGCCCTCCATTCCCCCCGAAGCAGGTCTGAGCGCCTCCCCACCTTTTTCCCCTCAGCAGAAACCAACCACCGATCCGGCCGCGGCCGTGGCGTCGTGACTCCCGAGTGACGCCTCCCGGGGACCGGGCAATCCACGAGACAACCGCTGTTCGATTGCCTACGGTGCGCCACGGCATGCGCGCTCGGTTCATCGTCGTTGCAGCGGTGTTGTCCGGGCTGACGGTGTCACCCGCGTTGGCGGTGCCGGGGCCGGACAGCGTGGTGGTGGTGGGGAACGCCAGCGACGCGGACAGTGTGGCGCTGGCGGAACGCTACGTGGCGGCGCGGGCGGTGCCCCGGACCCAACTGTGCCTGCTCCCGCTCCCCGACGTGGTGGACCTCTCCCTGGACGACTACCGCACGCTCTTCCAGCAGCCGCTGGAGGAATGCCTCAGTCGTGGCGTGATGGACCGGGTGGACACGGTGCTGCTGGTGCGCGGGGTGCCGCTGCGCGTGGCCATCCCCACGCCCGAGGGCGAGGAGCGCGTGAGCCTGGCCGCGGCGCTGATGCTCTGGCGGAGCCTCACGCTCGACGGGGAACCGCTGCTGGGCCTGCCCCCCGGCGACGTGGCGAATTGCGGCGGCACGCCCTGTGTGGCGGCGCACTGGCGCAATCCGTACCGCTCGGGCGCGTTTGAGTCGGGGTGGTACCGGGAGACGCAAGGTGTGGCGTGGCAACCGGTGCTGGTCACCATGCTGCACGGTCGCAGTTACGCGGAGGCCGGGCTGCTGCTGGACAGTGCGCTGGACGCCGAGGCCAAGGGCCGTGGCGACGGGGAATTCCTCCTGATGGACGGCGCCGACCCCGCCCGCGGCGCGCTCGACTCCACGTACGACGACGTCATTGCCGGCCTCCAGGCGCGCGGCCACCCCGCCGGCCGGGTTCCCTTCTCGTCGGAGCTGACGGGGCGGACGCTGGCGGCGTTCTTCACCGGGACGGCGTCGCTGGGCACCACCATCGAGGGGAACACCTTCGCGCCCGGCGCACTGGTGGACAACCTCACGAGCTTTGGCGCGGTGCCGGAGAACTTCACCGCGACGACGGAGACCCAGGTCTCGGTGGCCCGTTGGATTGCGCGCGGCGCGGCGGGCATCCACGGCACCACCGACGAGCCGCTCAACAACTGCTTCCCCGCGCGAGCGCTCATCCTGGACTACGTCGACGGGTACACGCTGGCGGAGGCCTTCCACCGCAACCTGCCCTACGCCTACTGGCGCAACCTGGTGCTCGGCGACCCGATGGCCGCGCCGTACGCGAACCGTCCCGAGGTGACGTTGGAGGTTTCCCTCGCGTGTGCGGGCGGCGCTGCGTCGGCGCACCTGCGCGCCAGCGTGTCCGACGGGGACGTCGAGTCGCTCACGGTGCTGGTGGACGGCGCGGTTTCCCGCGTCACGACGGAACAGGCGCTGGAGCTGGACCTCCCGGGGCAGCCGGCGCAGGTCCTCGTCGTGGCGCAGCGGCGTGACGACGGAACGCCGGCGGGTGGGCCGCGCTCCAAGGGCTGGGCGGCGCACCAGATCACGACGGAGGCGCTTGGCGCTGCGTGCACCGCGTCCGAGCCTGCGCCGCAACCCGAGCAGACGGCGCGTGGCTCGGGGTGCGCCAGCGTCGGACCGGCGGCGTGGGGTGTGTTGGTTTGCCTGGCGGCGTTGCGTCGTCGGCGCGGGGTTCCTGAGAGCCCAAGGAGTCAGGCGGCGTGAGGGGCTGCGTCAAGACAAGTTGCCATCTGGTCCTGATCGCCTCCAGTGGACCACGACCTGGAGTGCGGCGGGCCCTCGCCGCCCTGGTCAGCGTCTAGCGGTTTGGACAACCGTCAAGGCTCCACGCGCCACGAGACAACGCCTCGCCCGACGTCATTGAGTGGCAGGGCTGTTCGGCCCGCTGTGAACGCGCTCGGCGCTGGCCAGGGCGGCGAGGGCCCGCCGCACTCCAGGTCGTGGTCCGCTCACAACGTCAGCAGCCCCCCTGGGCACCGTGCTCTGACGCAGCCCCTCAGGTTCTGACCGAGGTCGCCGTTGCACCGGTCGCGGCGCGGATGAACCACCGCGACCGGTCAATCCGCATTGTCATACACACTGACAATCGGTCGCCGTGAACCTCGGCCGCGGCCGCGTTGAACTGATGCGCTCGCGGTCAGTGCGCCAGCATCTCGCCTTCGCCGCGTTGGGCGACCTGGGAGGACCTCGCCGCAGCGTCCGCTGCGCCCTCGACGACGCCTTCCCTGTCACCGCCGTTCAACCGTGACGTTCACCCGTGACCAACCCAGCGCCGTCATCCTAGGCTCCGTGCATCTGCGGCAGGTACAACAAGGAGAACCTCGTGAGCGGTACGCCATTCGTTCCCCTGCTGCTGGCCTTGCTGGCCGGTGAGGTCCCCACGACGGACCGCCCCACGGTGGCGCTGACCACCCTTGACGCGCAGTACGGCGTGGCCCGTGAGCTGGCAGTGCTGCTGACCGACCGGCTGGCGCAGGTGCTCAGGGACTCGCACGGCTTCTCTCGCGTCATCTCCACCGCCGAGCTCGAAGCCACGTTGGGCGTGGAACGACTGGCCACCGTGACCCAGTGCGATTCCGAGGGGTGCCTGGCGGAGATGCTGGGAGCCTTGGGCGCCGACTTCGCGCTGCGCGGCAGCCTCGGGCGGGTGGGTGAGTCGTACCTGTTCAACGCGCGCATCGTCGACGTCAAGAAGGGCCTGGCCGCGGGCTCCATCTCAGAGCGCCTCCCCGCCACGCGCGAGGATGTCCTGCTCGACGCCATGGGACCCGCCGTGGCCAAGCTCCTCACCGCGGCCGGCATTGCGCATGACGCATCCGCCCTCCACACCGCGACCACGTCCACCACCACGAGCGCCACCGCGCCGGGAGCAACCCCTCCGCCAGAAGGGACGCCAACCCCCGCCACGGAGCGCGCCCGCGACGGGCCACCCGCACCAGCTCCAACGCCTTCCAGCGAGGTCGACGACGGTCCCGCGTTCCCCTGGATCGCGCTGGGTGCCGCGCTCGCCGCCGCCATCCCCGCCACGGTGATCCTCGGGGTTGCACTGTCCACGGCCGGGTACTGGGTCGTGGGTTACGCCGCGGGCTACCTGACCCGCAGCAACCTCGTGGCGGACCTCTCCGGCGGAAGCACCGCCGCCGCGTTCGCGCTGGTGGCCCTGGCGACGTGTGCCGTGCTCACGGTTGCCGCGGTGGGTGCCTTCACGCGGGCGCTTTGAAGCGTCGCGGAGCGTCGGTAGCCTGCAGAGCAGCGGCGGAACGGGCGGGGATCACGAACGTAGCCAACACCAAGGAACCACCATGAGAAGACCGCGGCACGCCGTTCCAACGACGCTGGCCCTGGCCTGCACGCTTGCCGGCACCGGGTGCTTCACATTGCTCAACGTGTTTCCCGAGGAGGCGTCGGATGCCGGCGTCGGCGCCACGGACACCGGCACCAGCAGCTCGTCCGGCGCCGGGACCTCCTCCGGTCAGCTCTCGACCAGCCGCCCCGACTCCTCTTCCTCGTCCGCTACCGCCAGCGCGTCCTCCGCCGGCTCCAGCAGCGCACCCTCATCCGCCAGCAGCTCAGCCAGCGGATCCACCAGCAGCAGCGGGTCGTCCAGCACCAGCAGCGGCAGCTCAAGTGGCTCGTCGTCGTCGCAGGTCCCGTGCGCGGGCGTGTGCGCGCAGTGCTCCAACACCACCCAGGATTCCAACGAGGAAGGCACCGACTGCGGCGGGCCCTGCGGCCCGTGCGTGGGCGAGTTTGCCGTCAACACGCTCACCGCCGGGAACCAGCGACGGCCGGAGCTCGCCGTCGGCAACAGCGACACGTTCCTCGTGAGCTGGGAGTCGGGCACGACGCCGGCGCGTCGGGGCCGCGTGTTCATGATGGAAAGCGTGGCGGACGCACCGGTGGCCGCCGGTGATGACGCGGAGCTCTCGCCCGGTTCCCTGCCCTCGGCCGTCTCGGCCGCGCTCGACGAGGGATTCATCCTGGCGGTCTCGGGCAACAGCAACGCCGGCTCGGTCACCCCGCTCAATCGTTTCGCGGTCAGCGGGACGCGGGTGGCGGCGTCCATCAATCCCGGGCGCAGCCTGGACATCGCCACGGATTCCAGCGGGTCGGTGCTGTGCGCGGGTTCGTTCAGCGGCGGTCATCACTCCGTCTACCTGTTCAAAGCCGCCACCGACGGGACGGTGCAGGGCGGCATCAGCACGGAGCTGCGCGGGTTTGATTGCCGCATTGCCACCAGCGACGCGGAGGGGTTCTTCGCGGTGTCCCATCAGAGCAGGGATGACACCGGCACCACCGCGGCCACGGAGTGCTGGATGCAGGTGTTCAACCGCGCCGGCACGCCCCAGGATGGCCGCCTGCTGGTCAGCGCCCTCTGCGACGCCCCCGGGGCGGACGTGGCCACCGCGCTGGGCCGGGACCTGGCGGTGGTGTGGGCGGACCCCGACCCGCAGTCCGACATCCACCTCCGTCGCTATTCCAAGAGCGGCACGCCGCGGGGAGAGGAGCAGCTCGTCAACACCACCACGACCGGAAGGCAGTACGAGCCGCGGGTGGCCATGCAGGCGGATGGATCGTTCGTGGTGGTTTGGACGAGCGCGGACCAGGACACCAGCTCCAACGGCGTCTTCGCGCAGCGCTTCCTCGCCGACGGTCGCCCTTGGGGCGCGGAGTTCCAGGTCAACGTCACCTCCTTTGGCAGCCAGCACTCACCCGCGGCGGCGGCGGTGGCGGGTCGCTATCTCTTTGCGTGGACCAGCGAGTCCCAGGACGGCGAGGAGGGCGGCATCTACGCGCGCTGGACCTCGCACGTCGCCGACGTCACCGCGCCGGAATTTCTCGAGGTGCTTCCCTCACCGCTGCCCGTGGGCCAGAGCTCCTACGCCCGCCTGGAGTTCCTGTTCAGCGAGCCGCTGGACAACCCCGCGCTCCCCGCGCTGGACCCGCCGCTGCTGGGCACCGCGTCGTGGCTGGCGGGCGGAGGGCTGCTCCGGTTCGACCTCACCCAGCAGCCCCTCCCCGCAACCCGGTACGAGGTCGCGCTCCCAGGTGCCCCCACGGACTTCGCGGGTCTGCCGCTGGTGAACACCACGCTGGAGGTGACGTCGGACGAGCCCGCGCCGGGAACCCCGGACTGCCGGCTGGGCCCGCAGGGTGGGAGCTGCAACGGCCTCTCACCACTGCCCCTGGGAACCATGTTTGTCGACGGTGCGGGGCGCATGCTCTTCCACAACTCCAACCCCAACGCGCGCACGCTCACCCGGCTGCTTCCCGACGGCGCGGTGGATCCCGCGTACGTCGACGCCACCGGGACGCTGGTGCTCCCCGCACACGGCGAGACGACGAGCTGGCTGGCGGTTGCGCCCTCGGGCGCGGCCTACCGCACGTACGTGGCGGGTGGCTCATGCGCGGTGGAGCGCATCACGCCCGAGGGCGTCGTGGACGCGGCTTTTGGAACGGTGTCGCTGGGCGCCTGCAACTCCGCGCTCGTCCTGTGGGCTGACGACGTTGGCCTGGTGGCGAGCGTGCATGACACCTTGGTGTATGACGGCGGCGCCGGCAGTGTCCTGCGTGTCTGGGTGATCAACAGCGACGGGACGCCCCAACCGGGCTTCAACCCCAAGTCGGACTTCGGTCCCGCGGGCGCGCTGTCCTCGTCGTACGTGGTGGCGCGGCTCTCCGACGGCTCGGTCCTGGTTGACGGGCTGATCTACGTCAATGGCACCGGCTCCAACGGCATCTGGCGCTTTGCGGCGGACGGAACGCCGTTCCCGGGTTGGGGCGACGCCGACGGATTCCACGCGCTGCCGGAGCGCAACTCCACGCTCGTCGTCCACAACGACACGCCGTACAGCGTCTTCAGCGACGGCAGTGGCCCGGGCTACGAGCTGCGCGTCCGCGTCCTGGACGGCTCCCAGTCCGAGGTCGACGCGGTGCTGGCGCTTCAGTCGCCCGCGATCGTGAGGGTCATCGATGCGCGGGGCCGCGTGGTCTACGTCTCGGACGGCCCGGGAAACACCCGGCTCTTGAACCGGTGGGACCCCGCGCAGCCCGGAGTGCCGCCGGTCTCGCCGATCCTGACCTCGCCGCAGAACGTCGGCCTGTCCGCGCTGTACAACGCGGCGGATGGCCGGCTGCTGGTGCGCCGGTCCGACGACCGCGTGGTGCGGATCTTCAACCGCGATTAGCCCCGCCACCGGCCAGCGGCGAAACAGCACGAACCGGATGCGCGGCACGGCCTGGTGCTCCCCAGGGACGGGCTCGCGTCACGCCGGTGCGGTGCCAAGGCGTTGGCGTGCGTCGGCGGCAACACCGGCTCCACGTCGGCGGCACGTCCGCTGGAGGCGCACCGCGCCGCGGGCACCGCCTTCGAGCCTGCGCCGCAACCCGGGCAGAACGGCGCGTGGCTCGGGGTGCGGCAGCGTCGGACCGGCGGCGTGGGGGGTGCTGGTGTGCCTGGACTGGCACGACCTGTCCGAGCCACAACGAGGTGGGCTGGCGGAGGAACCCATGGGCGCGTCGCGGAAGGGAATGCGGTCCATCACCGTTGGAAACCGTCGCTACTTCTGGCGCGCGAAGGGTACGGACCATGGAATCAACGTCGTGGTGACGACGGATGAGGCATTCGTGTCGGGCCAGCATGGCCAATGGCTCTTCGTCACCGTGCCCTACTACAGCATGTCCGCGGCCCATCAGGACGGGTGGTCACTCCACCAGCGGGCGATCGTGAAGCCGGGGGTGGTTCGTCAGTTCATTGAACGCGCATTGACGCGACAGCGGCCGTTCACCGGGAGGGATGGGGAACCGGACATTACCCTCACCGTGGATGAGGTCGCCGACGTCATGAAGGGTCCCACGGGGGCATTCCTGGCCGCAGAATTGCGACGCGCGGGGGAGGTGCTGGTCGACGTCGACCCGACAAACCCAAACGCCAAGACCAGGGTCGAGGTGCTGTGGGGCTATTTCCTGTCGATCGGGCGGCTATGCGAGACGAATCACGCGCCGGAGCTAAGCGAGCTGGTGCGGGGGTGGTTCGAGGAGCACGGGGTTGCGCTCGCGCAAGCGGTGGGTGCCATCAATGGGGCCGTGGCATCCCTGCGTGACGACGTCCGCAAGCCCACACCGGAATGGCAGGCGGCGTGGGAGCGCCACTGTCAGCGTCGGTCCGGACTGCAGTGCCTGTTGGATCTTGCTCGCGCCGCGGGGGCGTCCGTACTGGATGACGTGGACACCTCACTGTTGGACGCCGCCATTGCCGAACGTGCGAAGAGGGAGAAGCCGGTGAAGCCGTGGCCCGGGATTCCAGCATCTCATGCCTGGTGGGAATGGGCTGGCCGGGCCTGACGCTGGCGGCCCGCGTTCGACCGAGGGCGAGTCACCGAAGCCCCATTCCCCACCACGAGTTCTCGGCCGTGCCTTTGTTTGGATGGCGGGGTGACATGGGCTGCGCCCTCCGCGTCATTCTTCCCATGCCTCGTGTCGGAGCTTCTCCTTGGACGCCGAGCCGGAATGCGACTCCAACGCCGAGAGCTTCCGCGCCGGGAAGCTGACGAACTCCGGGTCCAGTCCCCAGTGTCGGCGGGGTCAGCAGCGGGCCTTCCCGGGGGCAGTGTTGCCACCGAAGGGTTCGGCGACGTCAGCGGGGAGGCGCAGGCGCACAACGCGGATCAGAGCGCCTGACGAAGCCATGCAAGTTGTTCCGGAGTTTCCGGAATGGGCAATCCTCGAGCGCCCTGTACGCGGGCGATGGCCGTATCGAGGTCCAAGCCGAGGTGTCGCAGGATTGCGATGGTCAACAGGGAGGAGCGACCGACGCTCTGGCGGCAGTGGATGCCGAGGGACTCTCCGTCTCGAATCGATTGAGCAAGGCGGAATGCGTGGTCGCGGAAGGCCTTCGGGTCAGACGGAACGGAGCGGTCACGGACGGGGATGTTGGTGCACCGGAGTCCCTGCCGTTGAGCGGCCGCGGCCTCGTCGGTGAGACCCAGGTCGCTGGCTTCGGCGGGTTCCAGGAGAGAGACGACGTGAGTCACACCGTCGTAGCGCAGTGCGCGGAGCTCGTCGTCAAGCCAGTCGTTGCCGCGGGGACGGCTAATGATGCTTAGTCTGCCCTGTGGAACGGGCACAGGAACCGCGTAGACGGAAGAGTAGCGTGCCATTCTGGTGGTGCCTGAGGAGTTGTAGCTGGCTGGAACAGGCATTGAGGTGGAGCATTGCACACCTATTGCCCTGGGGCCGCCAGCATCCGCCCCAGTGAACGCGCCAACGCCTCCGCCAAACGCACACCCGCCTCGCCGACACTCGGCGCGCCCTCCCCCAGCCGCTCACGCAGGCTGGTCACCCCGCGGTGCTGCAACCCACACGGCACAATCAGCGAAAACACACTAAGGTCCGTTCGCACATTCAGCGCCAACCCGTGGCTCATCACCCAGCGTGTCCCCTTCACCCCAATGGCGCACACCTTCTCCAACCGTCCCCCCTCGACCGTCGGCTCCATGAACACGCCGCTCTCCCCCGGCACACGCACCCCGACGAGCCCATACTGCGCGAGCACGTCGATGACCGCGCCCTCCAGGTTGCGCACGTAGCGCGGCAGGTCCTTCTCCGCCCCGTGCAGCTTCACCACCGGGTACGCCACCAGCTGCCCCGGCGCGTGCGCGGTGACGTCGCCACCCCGGTCGGCCTCGTGCAGCTCCACGCCGCGGGCGGCCAGCGTGGCGTCATCCACCAGCACATTGGCGCGACCATGTCGCCGCGTCACGGTGATGACCGGGGGATGCTCCAGCAGGAGCAGCGTGTCTTCCACGTCATCACGCAGCCGCGCCTCGCGCAGCTCACGCTGGATGCGCAGCCCGTCGACGTAGGGCACCGTGCCCAGGTGCTTGACGTGCAGCGGTGGCGTCATGCGGGACAGATAACGGAACGCTCAGCCCACCGCCTGCGCACACCGCGTGCACAACAGCGGGTGCTTGGCGTGGGTGCCCACCTCCGGCGTGTACGTCCAGCACCGCGCGCACTTGCTGCCCGGCGCCTCGGTCACGCGGATGCGCAGGCCGCTCACCTCCGCCGCGTCGACGAAGTCCGCGCCCTTGTTCTGCTCCATCAGCTCCACCGCACTGACGATGAACAGGCCCGGCAGGTCATGGCCGAAGCCATTGAGGAAGTCGCGCAGCTCGAAGGGGCAGCTCAGCTCCACCTTGGCCTGCAGGGGCGCGCGCTTCTGCGCCCGGAACGGCTCCATGGCCCGCTGCACCTCGGCCCGCACCGCCAGCAGTCGCTGGAAGCGGTCCAGGATGTTCGCCTTGTCCTCGCGGTCGTAGCCGTCGGCGGGCGTGGGCATCTCGCTCAGGTGCACGCTCTCGGCCTTGTTTCCGTCGTCGGGGAGGTAGCTCCAGGCCTCTTCCGCCGTGAAAGAGAGGATGGGCGCCAGCAGCGTCAGCATGCCCTTGGTCAGGTGGTAGAGCGCGGTCTGCGCGGAACGACGACGCGGCGACTCCTGCGGGTCGCAGTACAGGATGTCCTTGATGACGTCGAGATAGAACGCGCTCAGGTCCACCGTCACGAACTCGTTGATGGCGTGGTGGACCACGTGGAACTCGTACTTCTCGTACGCCTGCCGCACGCGCGAGATCACCTGGCTGAACCGCGCGAGCACGTAACGGTCCAGCAGGGCCAGGCTGTCCCGCGCCACGAGGTGCTTCCGCGGGTCGAAGTCCGCGGGGTTCAGGTTGCCGAGCATGAAGCGCAGCGTGTTGCGCGTCTTGCGGTAGCTCTCCGACAGGCGCGTGAGGATCTCCGGGCCAATGCGGATGTCGCCGGTGTAGTCGGTGGCGGCAACCCAGAGGCGGAACAGCTCCGCGCCGTGCTTCTTGATGATGTTCTCGGGCGGCTCGAAGTTGGGGCTGCTCTTGGAGTACTTGCGCCCCTGCGCGTCGACGACGAAACCGTGCGTCAACACGCTCTTGTACGGCACCATGCCGCGCCCACCGACGGCCGTGAGCAGCGTGGAGTGGAACCACCCGCGGTGCTGGTCGCTTCCCTCGAGGTAGAGGTCCACGGGCAGGCCCAGGTGCTTGTGCTCGGGCCGGTCGCACACGGCGGCAAAGGACGCGCCGGACTCGAACCACACGTCCAGGATGTCCTCCTCCAGCCGGAACTCGGTGCCCTTGCAGCCCGGGCAGGTCAGGCCCGCGGGCTTCAGCTCGTCGACGGAGCGCGACCACCACGCATCCGCCCCGTGCTTCTCGAAGATGTCCGCCACGTGATTGATGACGGCGCGCGAGGCCACGTGGTTCCCGCACTTCGTGCACACGAACGCGGGGATGGGCACGCCCCACGCACGCTGTCGACTGATGCACCAGTCCGGACGGGCTTCCAGCATGCCGCGGATGCGCTGGATGCCCCAGTTGGGGATCCACTCCACCTTCTCGATGGCCTCGAGCGCGCGCTTGCGCAGCTGCGTGCTCTCCATGCTGATGAACCACTGCTCCGTGGCGCGGAAGATGATGGGATTCTTGCAGCGCCAGCAGTGCGGGTACTCGTGCTCCATCACCGCGGTGCGCGGGCTGAGCAGCCGCCCGTTCTCGACGAGGAGCTCCAACACCGCGTCATTGGCGCTCTTGTGCTGGATGTGTCGACCGTCCACCACCACGTCCTTGGTGGCGCGCGCCACGTGAAGGCCTTCCAGCGCGGGCACGCCCACCGTCGAGAGGTAGCGACCGTCGGGGCCCACCGGGTTGGCGATCTCGATGTCGAACTTCTTGCCCAGCACGTAGTCCTCGGGACCGTGGCCGGGCGCGGTGTGGACCATGCCGGTACCGCGCTCGAGCAGCACGTGCTCACCGGGGAGGAACGGCACGCGCATGGGCTTCCCGTTCTGCAGCAGGAACGGGTGGTCCGCCAGTCGACCCGCGGCCTTGGCCTCCGCGCCACTCACCGCGTCGATGTCGACGTCAACCGGGTCCTCCAGCTTCTTGCCGATGGCCTCCTCGACGGCGGCCTTGAGGTCCTGCGCAATGACCACGCGCTCCTGCGTCCCGGCCACGCGCCACGCGGCGTACTTGAAGCTGGCGGGTCCCACGGCAATGGCGCGGTTGGCGGGCAGCGTCCACGGCGTGGTGGTCCAGATGAGCGCGCTGACCATCTCACCGGCGAGCCTGGGATTGAGCGCCTTGCGCGTGGCCTCGTCGGTGATGGGGAAGGTCACGTAGGTGCTGGGGCTCTTGTGGTTCTCGTACTCCACCTCGGCTTCCGCCAGCGCCGTCTTGCACGACCAGCACCAGTGCACCGGCTTGAAGCCCTTGTAGAGGCCGTTTCCGTCGGCAAAACGCGCCAGCTCGCGCACCACGCTGGCCTCGTACCCGGGGTTGATGGTCAGGTACGGATGCTCCCACTCGCCGAGCACGCCCAGGCGCTTGAAGTCGTTGCGCTGGACGTCAATCCACTTCTCCGCCTCCTTGCGACACAGCGTGCGGAACTCCGTCTTGCTCTTGTTGGCCTTGTCCTTCCCCAGCGCCTTGTCGACGTTGAGCTCGATGGGCAGACCGTGACAGTCCCAGCCGGGGACGAAGTTGGTGAGCCAGCCGGCCATGTTCCGGTACTTCACCACCATGTCCTTCAGCGTCTTGTTGAGGATGTGGCCGTGGTGGATGTTGCCGTTGGCGTACGGCGGTCCGTCGTGGAAGACGAAGAGCGGGCGGCCCTGGTTCTTCTGGATGACCTTGGCGTAGAGCTTCCCGGACTCCCACCGCTCGAGGAGCTTGGGCTCCAACTGGGGGAGGTTCGCCTTCATGGGGAAGTCGGTGCGCGGGAGCCGCACGGTGGCCGAGTACTTGTCGCCTTCCGCCTGCGCTGCCGTCTGAGCCTGGGTCTCGTCCGTCATGGTCATCTCCTCCCGTTTCCGTCGTGAAACGGGAAGACGCGGCCTACCGGTGACCGGGAGGAGGGTCAAGCGCGTTCTTGGGGCGGGTCCTTGCACCGATGTTCTTGGCTTTCTGCCAACCAACTTGGGTGCGGTGTTTCCCGGTTCCGGCGGCGGTCGAACACCTAACCCCCCACGTTGATGCCGCTGCGCTCAATGGCCCCCCTTCCCCAGTCCCAATCTGCCGTCGTCACCGAGCGGGGGAAGGGGGGCACGCCTTGGGGTCGAGGCGTTCTCTCGACGGAAAACTGCTGTGGGACGCACCGATTGCCCCCCTTCCCCGGCTCGGTGACGACGGAAGATTGGGACTGGGGAAGGGGGGCCATTGGGCGCAGCGGCATGAACGTGGGGGGTTAGGTGTTCGCCGACCACACCGCCCGGGTCACGACGCGAGAATCAGGTTGGAGTCGCCGAACTCGTGACACAGGTAGCCCAGCTCTTCCGCCCGTCGGTAGGCGCGCTGGATGAGGGCGGGCGGAGCAAACGCGGCCAGCAGCGCGAAGTGACTACCGGTGGGCTCATGCATCCCGGTGAGCAGGCCGTGCACCACGCGGGGGCGATAGCCCGGTCCCAACAACACGTCGGTGACACCTTCCCCGGCGGTGAGCCGACCGTGCGTGGCCACGTTCCCCTCGAGCGCGCGCACCACGCTGGTCCCCACCGCCACCACCCGTGCGCCGCCCTCGCGCGTCTCCTCGACGAGACGAACGGTTTCCGCGGGGATGTCGTAGCGCTCCGGCAGGGGCAGCGCGGCGTCCAGCTCCGGGTCGCCCGTCGAGGAGAGCCCGGCGCCGTGCGTGAGCCGCGCCATCCGCACGCCCTTCCGCGTCAGGTCCAGCAACAGCTCCCACTTCAGCGGCCGCCCCGCCGAGGGCAGCTCCACCGCCCACGGCCGCGCGCCGTAGCCGTTCTGCACCAGCCACAGGTCGAGCGGCCCCTTCATGTACGCGTACTGCACCGGCGCCCCCTGCCCGTAGAGCGCGCTCCACAACGCGGCGCCCTCGCGGTTGAACCGCAGCACCACCAGGCGGCGCGAGATCGTCGACACCGACCACACGGACGCGGTGAGCCCGTCGGAGAACATGATGATCTCGCCGGGACGGAGCGTGGGAGGCGGAGGACGGTGCTCGGTGGGCGTGCGCCAGTCGCCGGGGCCAAACAGCACGGCGGTCCAGCTTCCCACGTCGTGGGCCAGCAGTCGGACCTCCACCGGCAGCCCACCCGCGGTCTTTCCACGCAGGGAGCCCGGCAGCGTGGCCGCATCATTGACGACGAGAAGATCCCCCTCGCGCAGCAGCGAGGCGAAGTTGCGCACCGTGAGGTCCGTGAACGTCTCGCGGCGGGGGTCGATGTGGAGGAGCTTCTCGTCGAGCTTCTCGGTGCGGGGCCAGGCGGCGGGGCTCATGCGCGCACCTCCTTCCGGGAACCGTTGGGCAACGCCTCCTCCTCGACGAGATCCACGATGCGCGCGGCCACCTTGCGCGGGTCGGCCAGCGTGGTGCGGTCTGCGTCGGGCATGGCGTCCGCGTGCATCTGCGTATCCATCTCGCCGGGGTCCACGCTGACAAAGCGCACGCCGGTATCCGCCAGCTCCGCGGCCAGTGTCCTCGAGAGATGATCCTGCGCGGCCTTGGACACGCCGTACGCGCCCCAGCGCGGATAGGCGTTCACCGCCGCGTCGGAGCTGAGGTGCACCACCGTGCCCCTTCGACGCAGCACCATGTTCCCCGCCACCGCCTTGGTGAGCCGGAACGGACCCACCAGGTTCACCTCGAGGACGCGCTGCAGGTCCTCGCACTCGGTGTCCATCAAGAGCGGCATGGGCAGCGGCCCCAGCGTGCTGGCGTTGTGGATGAGCAGATCAATCGGCCCCACCAGCGCCGCCGCCGCGCCCGCCAGCGGATAGACGTCCTGCTTGTTCCCCACGTCGGCGGCGAGCGCGTACGCCATGCCACCCTGCGCCCGGATGTCCGCCGCCACCTTCTCCGCCGCCGCCTCGTTGCGCGCCACCACCACCACGCGCGCTCCCCGGCGCGCCAGCTCCCTCGCAAGCGCCTCCCCCAGCCCGCGACTTCCTCCCGTCACCAGTGCTGCCGTGCCTTGGACCTTCATGGTTCGTTCTCCTTTCGCACCGGCAAGGTACGGCGGGAGAGACGGTCCATTGGCAGGCGTGCCAAAGCATTGGCAAAGAGCTATCGTGCCGTCATGAGCGAGGAACTGGCATCGCGGCTTGCCCGCAACATCAAGCACCTGCGCGACGCGCGCGGCCTGACCCAACAGCAGATGGCCAAGCTCTCCGGCCTGCCGCGCGCCACGTGGGCCAACCTGGAGTCCGGCGCGGCCAACCCCACGTTGACGGTGTTGCACAGCGTGGCCGGTGCGCTGCAGGTGTCCATCGAGGAGCTGATCTCCCGCAATCATGCCGGGGCGCGGCACTACCCCCGCGGCTCGTTGCCGCTGAAGCAGCGTGAGGCCTGCACCGTCTCCAAGCTGCTCCCCGACAAGGCGCCGGGCATGGAGATCGACCGCATGGAGCTGCCGCGGGGAGGTCGCTTCACGGGCATCCCGCACACGCCGGGCACGCGCGAGTACCTGACGTGTGAACGCGGGGAGATCACGCTGACGGTGGGCGGGGAGACCTACCGGCTCACGCCCGGTGACGTGGTGGTGTTCCGCGGCGACCAGCGTCACGGCTACGCGAACACCGGGAGCGAGACGGCGGTGGGCTACTCCGTGGTGCTGCTGACGCCGGTGGCGTGAGGGAGAACTTCCGCGTGCGCGGGTCGTCTAACGGCACACGGCGTGGTGGAGGATCTCCGTGCGACTTGTGCGCATCCTCACGGTGTTGGCAGGAGTGCTGTCCGTGGCAGTGAGCTGGGGCCTGGATTTCCGCGCCAGACAGGACGCCGCGCCCCGCGTGGTGACGGCGCGCAAGAACCGCACGCAGGCCATCCAGCAGGCCTTCTCCGACGCCAAGGTGGCCTACCCGCCCGCCGCCATCTACCTGCGCGCGTTCAAGCAGGAGGGCGTGCTGGAGCTGTGGGCGGGCGAGAAGCGCGACGGCGCGCTGACTTTCATCAAGGCGTATTCCATCTGCCAGAAGTCGGGTGTGCTGGGCCCCAAGCGTCGCGAGGGCGACCTGCAGGTCCCGGAAGGCTTCTACGAGGTGGACCGCTTCAATCCGCATAGCAACTTCCATCTCTCGCTGGGCCTCAACTACCCCAACGCCTCCGACCGCATCCGCAGCGACAAGCACCGCCCCGGCGGCGACGTCTTCATCCACGGCGACTGCGTCACCATCGGCTGCCTCCCCATCGAGAACGACCCGATCGAGGAGCTCTACGTCATCGCGCTGGACACGCGGCTGCACGGCGGGAAGAGCATTCCCGTGCACGTGTTTCCACGTCGGATGGATGAGGCGGGGATGGAGGAGCTGCGCCGGCACGCGGGCGCCAACCAGGCGCTGGTGGCGTTCTGGGAGGAGCTGCAGCCGGGCTTTGTGGCGTTTGAGCGGGACCGGCGTGTTCCGAGGGTTTCCGTCGAGAAAGGGACGGGCCGCTACCGGATCACGCCCGGAGGGTGATCACTTCTTCTCTTCGCCGGCCGGCGCAGCGGGGGCGGCACCCGTCGGGGCGGCGGGGGCGGCCGGCGCCGGCGCAGTGGTGCCCTCGGCGGGCTTGGCGCCGGGGTCCA
>JBFMGU010000058.1:0-46788 GCA_040752415.1 Myxococcota bacterium | reverse complement strand
AGAAAGGGCACTCGCGGCGCCCGCACCTTTGGGAGTGCGGTCTGAAATACCGCTTTGGCTCGGGCTGTCCGGGCTCACCGGAGCTCCTCCACATATGTGCAAGAACTTCTGGCCAGGTACTTAGCCCGGGTCCGACGGAGCCACGCCGTCACCCCAACGTCACCCATGGCAAGCGGGGGTGTGTGCTGAGCATCCTTCTTGGACACGTTGGCTGCGCCACAGGGAATGACTTCATCGAACAACAGAAGGTAAGCGGCTTACCTTCCAGGGTAAGACAGGAGCTCAGGGTAAGACAGGGCTCCCACGGGTGCCGGTCACGGTTGCGCGGCCACCCCGACGTCCTTCCCCGCGCGCCGACGACCGTCATGCCGGCGGGGGCGTGGCGGTGGTTGACGCCGGGGCTCCGTCCGCCGCGGGCAGCGTGAACAGGAAGGTGCTTCCGGCGCCAGTGGTGCTGCGCGCCCAGATCCGTCCGCCCTGCGCCTCCACCAGCCCGCGCGCGATGTAGAGCCCCAGGCCCATTCCCGTGGAACGCGTGGAGGCGCTGCGCCAGAAGCGGTCAAAGACGCGCGGCAGCTCGTCGGGAGCAATGCCCGGTCCGGTGTCCGCCACGGAGAACTGGACATCACGTCCCCGCCGTTGCACCGCCAGGGTGACGCGTCCGCCCGGCGGCGTGAACTTCAACGCGTTGCCCACCAGGTTGGCCAGCACCCGCAGCGCGCGCTGGCGGTCGCAGAACACCAGGGTTTCGTCGGGGACGGCGTCCGCCACCTCCAGGCGGATGCGCCGGCAAGACGCGGCGGCCGCATAGCGCTCCGCCATCTGCAGGAGCAGCTCGTGCCCACGGCACACGCCGCGCTGCAAAATCGGCCGCCCCTGGTCAATGCTCGCCATGTCCAACAGGTCCTCGATCATGCCGCTCATCTCGCTGGCGCCGCCGAGGATGAGACGCAGGCGGCGCAGGCGGTCCGGGTCCACGGCCGGGTCGCCGGAACAGGCCCGGAGCAGGAGGTCCGCGTTCATGGTGACGGTGGAGAGCGGGCTGCGGAGGTCGTGGGAGACCACCGCCAGGACCTCCTCGCGCATGCGGATGGCGCGCCGGGCCTCCGCGTAGAGGCGCGCATTCTCCAGGGCCACGGAGATGCGTGAGGCCAGCACCTCGGCCACGGCCAGGTCCAGCGCGTCAAGACGTGGCTCCGCCCGCTCCGACACCAGGGTCAGCACCCCGGACACCCGACCACTTCCGACGAGCGGGACGCCCAGCAGGGACCGCGCGCCCGGCTCCAGGAGCGTGCCCACGGCTCCAGGCAGCAGCTCCGTGACGACGTCCGCGGTCCGCGCCACGTGCACCACCTCCGGCTTTCCGCTCACCCCCACCCTTCCCGGCAGGCCCTGTGGCTCCTCCGCCTTCAGCACCCGGCCGAGCTGGGCGGTGAGCGCGCAGGCCTGCTCCGCCACGACGTGACTCGCGGCCACCAGCACCAGGTCTCCGTTGGGCTCCCGACGGTGGATGAGGCATCCCTCCGCCACGCGCGGCACCACCACCGCCACCGCGCACGCCAGCGTGGTGGAAGGGTCGAGGGAGGAGGCCATCTGGGCGGAGGCGTCCGCCAGGAGACGGTGCGCACGGCCCACGCGCACGCGCTCCGCCATGTCGCGCAGCACGAAGACCTGGCCCATCACCTTGCCGTGGTCGTCGTGGATGGTGCTCTGGTTGTGCTCCACCGGGAGCATCCGGCCATCCCGTGCCACCACCATGTCCACCACGGGAAGTCGGCCCCCGGGCTCGGGTGGCTCCTGCCCCGGCCGGATCTCCAGCACCTCGTGGACCGGGCGCCCCACGGCCTCGGTTGGGCACCAGCCCGTCAGCTCCGCCGCCGCGGGATTCGCCAGGCGGATGCGCCCGTCGGGGCCCACGGCGATGATCCCGTCGGAGATTGCGCACAGGGTGGCTTCCAGCCAGAGCTGGCTCTCGCGGACACGCCGGGACGCGGCGTGGCGCACCAGCGCCATCTCCAGCGCGATCTGCAGGTCCTGCTGCTCAAACGGCTTGAGCAGGTAGCCGTAGGGTTCGGTGGCCTTGGCGCGAGCGACGGTGGCCGGGTCGCCGTGGGCGGTGAGGTACACCACGGGAACGTCGTGCTGCCGGCGAATCTGCGTGGCCGCGTCCACGCCATCAACCTCGCCGCGCAGGCGGATGTCCATCAGGATGACGTCGGGCAACAGCTCCCCCGCCAGCTCAATGGCCGCGGCGCCGTTGTCGGAAGTGCCCACCACCTCGTAGCCCAGCCGCATCAGCCGGTCGGCGAGATCCAGCGCAACGATCTGTTCGTCCTCGACGACCAGGACCCGCGCCGCAGCCATGCGCCCCTCCTCGTGTGGTGGTCCGGATGCCCGCGCGCGGGCTCCGGCCCCAGCTCACGCATGGTCCTCAGGGTTCCCCTCGGTATACGCACCAGCAGGGGGCTGCACACGCGCGCAAGCAGTCGAGCTGCGCCGCGGACACGACGGGGCATGGAGGAGCCCAACCCGGACGCGGTGAGCGCACGCGCGGCCACCTCCACCGTCAGCCACCGCGTGGGATCTCACAGTCACGACGCCACCACGTCCTCCCGCGAGGTCACGACGACGTTGGGCCACGCCCTGCCTTGCGTCACGGGTGACCTCACCGTGGACACGGTCCAGCCGGGGAAACCGCAGCCGCCTGAACGGGAGGCGGGCGCGGCCTAGAAACGAGTCCTGGGGGCGGGAGGCACGCCGTGCGTGCGGTGATCCTGGTGTTCCTGGCGTACGTCCTCTCCGGCAAGGTGGGGTTGGCGCTGGCTTCCGTGCACGTCAGCGTGTCCGCCATCTGGCCTCCCAGCGGCATCGCCCTGGCAGCATGCCTGGTGCTCGGCGGGCGCGCCGCGGTGGGCATCTGGCTGGGCGCGTTCGTGGTCAATCTCACCACGTGGGGAGGCCCGGGCTCGTCGTCGCTGATTGCCACCGGGAACACGCTGGAGGCGGTGCTGGGCGCGTGGTTGGTGCGACGCTACACGGGTGGCCGACGGGCCCTGGAGCATCCCACCACCATGGTGGCGTTCTGTTGCCTGGCGGGGCTGCTGGCGTGCGCCCTGGCAGCGTCGGTGGGTGTGGCCACGCTGGCGCGTCTTCCCGAGGCCACCGCGACGCATGCCAACTGGCTGACGGTGTGGCTCACGTGGTGGCTGGGCGACCTGCTGGGCGTGCTGGTTTTCGCTCCTCCGGTCCTGCTGTGGTGGAACACGCCACGCCCGCGCTGGGGAGCCGGCGGGGTGCGCTCCACCGCGGCCGCGCTGGCCCTGACGCTGCTGCTGGGAATGGCGGTGTTTCTCGACGTGGTGCCACCGCCGCTGGAACGTCCGCCGCTGGCGTTCCTGGTGTTCCCGGCGGTCACCTGGGCCGCCTATCGACTCGGTCCCCGGGAGGCCACCACCATCACGCTGGCCCTCTCGGTGCTGGCCATCTGGGCGACGTCACGGGGCCTGGGCCCGTTCGTGCGGCCCACCGTGAACCAGTCCGTCCTGTTCCTGCAGGCCTTCATGGCAACGCTCTCCGGGACCGGGCTGGCGTTGGGCCTGGTGGCCCAGCAGCGGCGCGGCATGGAGGCGGAGCTGCGCCTGGCCCGCGACGAGCTGGAGCACCGGGTGGCCTCCCGCACCCGGGAGCTGACCCGGACGGTGGCGACGTTGCAGGAGGAGATCGTCGAGCGACGCCGGGCCGAGGAGAACCACGCCATCAGTGAAGCCAAGCTCGCGGAGGCGCAGGCGCTGGCGCACATCGGCTCGTGGGAGTGGAGCTCGGCGCGCGGTGAGGTGACGTGCTCGGCGGAGCTGCTCCGCCTGCTTGAGGTGGACGCCACCTGCTTCCGCGGCACGCCGGGGGAGCTGCTGGACCGCATCCCCGGGGATGAACGGGAACGGGTGTGCCGGGCGCTGCGCGCGATCTTCACGGACCACGTGCCCTTCAGCCTGGACCACCGCGTCACCGGCGCGGACGGGAGCGTGCGTTGGCTGAGCTCACGCGGTCAGGCGGCCCACGCCGCGGACGGCACCGCGCGCGTCCACGGCACCTGCCAGGACATCACGCCGCGCCGGGAGGCGGAGGAGCGTTTCCGCGGCCTGCTGGAGTCCGCGCCCGACGCCATGCTCATCATGGACCCGGCGGGAACCATCCAGCTGGTGAACGCGCGCGCCGAGGTCATGTTTGGTTGCCCACGCGCGGAGCTGCTGGGACGGAGCGTGGACACATTGCTCCCGGAACGCCTGCGCCCCCGACTTGCCGCGCTCCGCGCCGACTACCTGCGCGCTCCCACGCAGCGGCGCATGGGGGCCGGCCTGGAGCTGTGTGCGCTGGATGGGTCCGGGCGTGAGTTCCCGGTGGAGATTGCGCTCAGCCCGGTCTCCACGTCGGAGGGGCTGCTGATCACCGCCGCGGTCCGCGACATCTCCGAGCGCAAGCGGGTGGAGCAGGCGTTGCGGGAGTCGCTGCGTCTCAAGGAGGTGCTCATTGGTGAGATCCACCACCGCGTGAAGAACAACCTCCAGGTGATCACCAGCCTGCTGAACCTCCAGGCGGCGCGACAGGAGAGCGGGCCGGCACGCGACGCGCTGCGGGAGAGCCTCCACCGCGTCCACGCGCTGGCGGTGTTGCATGAGCGCGTCTACCAGTCCCAGGACGTCTCCCGCATCGACATGCGCGCCTATCTCTCCCGCCTGCTCTCGGACCTGGCGGTGGCGTACGGCGTGCTGGCACGCGGGGTGACTGTCCGCGCGAGAATCGAACCCGGCACCGCGCCGGCCGACCTGGCTTCCACCTGCGCGATGCTGGTCACCGAGCTGGCGTCCAACTCCTTCAAGCACGCCTTTCCCGGCGACCGGGGCGGGAGCGTGGAGGTCTCGCTGGCGCGCGGCGCGGGCGTGCTGGAGCTGCGCGTCTCCGACGACGGCGTGGGACTGCCCGCGGACTGGGACCGTCAGCCGGCGCGAAAGCTGGGCCTGCAGGTGGTGTCCGCCTTGGTGCGGCAGCTGGGAGGGACCATGACGGTGGACCGCAGGCATGGCTCCTGTTTCACCATCACGTTCCCGGGGGCCCTGCGGCCGGAGAGTGCCGCGCCGCAACCACCGGGTGCCACCGTTTAGCGCGTGCTTCGCCCCGGGAAAGCGGACGCGTCATGAAGAGACTAAGCGGAACAGCGACGCCAGGCGGGTCACGAAGCGGGTGATCGGACGCAGCGGCGCGTTTCCAGGTGCGCCGGCGGCAACGAGCGGGAGAGGACCACACCCGGTCCGGATTACTCCAACACCCCGTCAGATGTCAGAAGGCGACTCAGCGTGGACGAAGGGTGCGCACCTTCTGACTTCTACATTCTGACTCCTGACTTCCTTCCCGGTAACCAGCCGACACACCCTCAGATGACCATGGCCTCGTTGATCACCATCTCGGAGAGCCACAGGCGCACGTGCTCCAGGTGCTTGTCCTCGTGGTGCAGCGCGCCCTGGAACTGCTCCACCAGGTCCTCCAGCCCCAGCACGTCCGCCAGCTTGATGAGCAGCAGCCAGCCGTCGTTGTCCGCGGCCTCCGCGGTGAGCAGCGCCTGGAGACATTGCGCCACCGTGGTGCGTGGGTCGCTGAGCACCTGCACCACGCCCATGGCACTGACCGCCGCGGTGTCCGCGCAGGGGCTCACCGTGGTGGGATCAGCGCCCAGTCCCCGCACCGCCGCCGCCACCAGCTCCAGGTGCCGCGCTTCCTCGTCGCGGAAGGCCCGCAGCTCCTCCAGCGGCGGGATGTCCGCGTGGGGGGAGACCGCCAGGCATTTCTGGATCAGCGCGTCGTAGAGGCGGACGGCGGTGCGCTCGAACGCCAGGCGCTCACTCAGCTTGTCCAGCAGCACTTCCGGCCGGTGACCCTTGAGCATCTCCATGGCCGCGGTGGCCGCGCCCTTCAATGACAACGGCGGGGGCACGCTGCCCAGGGGCTCCGCCACGTCAATGTAGTCGGTGCGCATCTGCGCCAGCGCGCCCTCGTCGCCGGACGGCGTGGGGAGCTGCGCGTTCTCCAGCATCTCGTCGGAGAGCTGGGGCGCCATGTCCATGCCGGTGCGGTTCATGCCCATCTCCACTCCGTGGTTCATTGCATCCTCCCATGGATGTGCACCACGCCGGACAGCTCGGTTCCGGGACGCCACACCCACCCCGCCGCCACCATCTCCGACGGAGAACCTTCACGGTTGAGCACGTTGCGGTACTGCACCGACGGAGACTCCGGCCCTTCGCGGTTGGCGGGAACAAGCTCGTGACCGCGCGCGCGCAGGTCCACCTCCCGGGCCAGCACCTCCCGCACGAACCGGCGGTGACTGGTGTACTCGACGGGGGGCGGGACCTTCTCGGGCAGCACCTCCGCCGGGTCGCGGCGCTCCACGGACTTGAACAGCTCCGCCACGTGCTGCAGGTGGCCCAGCTCATATTCCAGGAAGCGCTCCCAGATGGCCTTGATGCGCGGGTTCCCCTCGTACTCCACGCACGAGTAGTAGTTGTAGACCTCGGCGGCCTCGTGCAGCAGCCACTTCTCCAGCCAGGTCTCCGTCGGGTCGCACAGGGATTCATACTGCGTGACGTGCTGCTCCTCGACGGAGGCAATCTCCGCGTAGAGCTGTCGCGCCACCGGGTCCGCGAACTGCGGGCCGATGGTCATGTAGTAGTCGTGCGCCTGGTGCTCACCGGCGGTGACGGTCAGCGCGTGCAACCTGGTGAGCGGGTGCGCCTTGCGCGCGTCGTAGGGAACGCGCAGGTCATCCAGCGGATGGCGGTGCTCCACCATGGTGGGTCGGCCGGGACGGATGTCCGTGTAGCTCTGCAGGATGTTGTTGGCGTCCTTGCCCTCGAGGCGGTCCAGCAGCGCGGCGAAGCGGTAGAGGTGGTCAAAGTCCTCCAACAGGCCGAAACGGAACACCGCCGCCAGGTAGGGGTCGGGTTCACGCTGGGCCGCGTGCGCCGTCACCTCGATGGCCACCTGCTCGTAGCCGATGGTGGTCTCCAGGGGGGAGTGGTCGGCGGAGAGCAGCCAGTTCACCAGGGTCTGCTGGTGCTGCTCCACCCGACGGACCAGGGCCAGCGTGGGCTGCAGGTGGCGGTTCATGCGCGCCGCGGCATGGCCGAACCGCAACGCCTCCGACTCGATCCCGTTCATCAGGATGATCCGGGCGCGCGTGAACGCGTCGTCGTTGAGCTTGCTGATGGGCTCCGGGACCAGCTCCTTCCAGGTGAAGGTCTGGCGCTCCAACGGCACGCCCTTGTCCGAGAGAAGGTTGATGCTCATGGCACATCCCCTGGGTGCGTCGCGAAATGGGAGGCGGATCCTCGTCGGCGCGGATCACCCCGCCTGACGAAGTCCTCTGCACCTAACCGCCCACGAACGAGGCATCAGGCTCGGACAGGTCCTCATGCCCGACGACGTCACCCGCTCCCGGATCACGAACGCCCCGCCAGAGCAGCTTCGTCCTGCCACGCTCGCCACCGTGACATCCCGTCTTCACCCACGGTCACGACGACGTCGCCGCAACCCCCCCACCACCACGGCGCCACCCAGGAGCGTGCCCGCGTCCTGGCACGACACGGGCGCCCGCTTTCCCACGGGAGGCGGCCCGTCGGTCTCCCCGCCGTCGCCGGACACAACGTCGCTGCGCTCCCGTTGCGGCCGCTCCGCGTCGTCATGTTTCCGTCCCAGGATGGGCGTCCCGCTGGCGTCGGAGGATTCCGCCGCATCCGGGGTGTGGGCGTCCGCGCCCGTGGTCCCGCCGGCATCCGGCTCATCCCCGGCGTCGGCCGCGTCCTCACGGGAGGAATCGGGCGGGGCCGCATCCCGTGGCGCCCCCGCGTCACGGTCGGGGGGTTCATTTCCGTCGGGGCGGGTCCCGGCATCCCATCCGCCCTCGTCGACGCAGGCATCCGTCAAGAGCGTGCAGCTCGCCGAGCAGCGGAGGACACCCGGCGGCAATCCCAGGTCGAGGCAGCCCTGACCGCGCAGGTCGGTGCCGTCGCACGGCTCGTCGTCGTCCAGGCGCCCATCCCCACACCCGCGCACCCGCACGTCGTCGATGAAGATGCTGTCATCGTCGCTGCCAATCCCGACGGTGCTGGGCCCCGACGCGGGCACCGGCGCCGCCAGCAGCTCCACGCCGTCCACCCGGGCCCGCAGCATGCCGTCGTCCACCTCCACCTCGTAGGTGCGGTACTCCGTGTCGACGGACGCCGGCATGGAGGACACCCGTGTCCGCTGACCGTGGCCCACGCGGAACAAACCGGCCCCGGCGGAGCTGGCGGCGAAGCGCACCACGTGGGACGCGGACGCATCGGCCCCGCCCAGCGTCACCAGGATGTCGGCGTCCAACGTGGCCAACGCGCTCCGGGCGCGGAACACCACGTGCGGCCGCTCCAGCGCCACGCCCTTCAACGTCGCCACCGCCCCGCCCCCGGTCAGGCCGCGCGCATCCAGCGCCAGCCGCGCGTCGCCGTGATCCAGGACCACGGGCCAGCGTTGCGGCTCCGTCACCGTGAAGCTCTCGCGCCGGTTGGGCCCCGCCTCCGACGAGAAATGCGTGGCATCGGCGCCACCGCGGGAAAGACGCGCCTGGTGCGTCAGTCCGTTGGCGCGCGGGAACTGCAGCGCGGTGCCGCCGTCCTGCGGAGTCGCGGTCACCCCGTCGTCGAGGAGCTCCGGCTGCAGCCCCGGCGGGAGGACCAGCGTGACCACGCCGCTGCCCTGCGCGGGATCCGCCACGGCCACCGCCAGGTGCTCACCGTCGTCGACCACATAGGCCACGCAGGGCTTGTCGGCGCGGATGCCCTCCAGCTCACCCGCCTCCCAGAAGACCAGGCCCAGCTTGTTGCTGCGGGTGTCCCTGACCGCGGCGCCCGTCCCGTCGTTGCGCAGCACGTGGATGGGATTGCTGGCCGCCCAGCTCGCCATTTCCGCGCCCGTCACGCCCGGCACCACCCCATAGGCCACACCGCCCCGCTTGGGCTTCACGCCGTGGGGAATGGAGAGGGTGAAGATGACGTGGTACAGCGCCTTGGATTCATCCGCGCCGAGATAGGACCAGCGCCCCAGCCGCTCCCGACGATCCAGGTCGACCGTCACGCCGCCGGGAAAGTGGTAGCCCATGCGCTCCGAGGCCAGCCAGGTGACCCCGGGAAGGGACACGGTGTCGTCGACGTTGATGGGCGCCGGCAGGTCGCTGACCATGATGGGAGCAAACAACGAGCTGTGGCGGCGTTGGTCCACGATGGTGTCGACGGGATAGCCGGTGGTGTCCGCCACATCCGCCACCAGGAAATAGACGGCGTCATCAAAGAAGAACCAGCTCTTGCGCGCGCGGAGCGGGTAGTCCACCGCGGCGAAGTCCATGGCGGCCACGCCGTTGAACCCGTCCCCGGTTCCGCCCACGAAGTCGCGCAGGCCCGGCCCATAGTTGTCATTCGCGGCACTCTCGCGTCGCTCCACCGTGATGCCCGGGAGCTGGGACCAGTCCATGGCGGGCCAGACCTCGTCCCGGAAGTACTCGTCGCCGTGGCGCACCAGGTACATCATTCCGTCGGAGAGACGGGAGCCCAGCTTGCCCTCCTCGTTGATGATCTCGCCGGAGAGCGTGCGGGAGGAGAGCATCTTGATGGACGCATAGAATCCGGGTCGGCGAAACACCACGAAGTCCGAATAGGGATAGACCTGGAGGCCCTGGGGCCACCGCGCCACGCCGGGCTGCTGCTGCACCAGGCTGGTCAGCGGCGCGGCCTCCACGGGGAGCGGCCGGTTCCAGGTCTCCAGCATCTTCCGCGCCGCCTCGCCCATGCTCACCTGCCGTGACGACGTGGTGGCGGCCAGGTACAGCAACGCGAGCAGGCCGGGCTTCCCATGCCGGCCCTCCCGTGAGAGCTCGCGGCCCAGCACCGACGCGTCGAAGTGGTTGTGGAACAGCGCCCAGCGGATGCCCTCCGCCACGTAGTGCGCCAGCACCTCCACCCGCTCCGCCGGCAACGCGTAGGCCGTGCCGTCGGTCAGGTAGAGGAACCGGGCCACCTGCATGCCCAGGTCCGCGCCGTAGCCGCCGGTGTAGAGCACCGGGCCGTGCTGGTGGAACGAGTAGTCCGGCTGGATGCCGTCTTCCGTCGTTGTGGTGATCACGGAGGCCAGCGCGTCACGGCCAACCTCCATCAGCGCCGCGTTGCCCGTGAGGACGCCGTGGTGGAAGTGCGTGAGCCCCGACCACACCAGGTTCTGCGCGGAGCGCCGCGGCTCGGGACCAATGTGACGCCAGACCGCCTCCAGGAGCTGCTCGCGCAGTTCCCCGTCGAGCGCGCTGCCCATGAGCGTCAGCGTGGGTTGGATGGCGAAGAGCGGGACGCCAATCTCGTAGTACCACCAGTTCCCGGAGTCGGAGCAGTCCACGCAGTAGAACTGCAGTCCCCACGCCAGTCCGTCGTGGATGCGCTGCGGCAGGGTCGGGTCGTTGTGGAAGGCCTGCCCCGCGGTGCGGTACGCCTGGGCCAGGGTCAGGATGCGCCCAAAGTGTATGCGCAGGTCCCAGTCGGCGTCGGGCCGGTCATTGTAGTTCAGGTCCACGAAGGTACCGGTGCTGGTCATTCCCGAGAGCACCGTCTGCGTGTCGGCCTGCAGCTCCGCCAGCGTCTCGGCGACGATGGGATGGTCCACTGGCGCGCCCGCCGCGGTGAGGTGCGCCTCGATGCGCGTGCGGATGACGTCGACGTCGTTGGCGTGGGCCGGCGCGGGCAACAGGAGTGCCATCGCGCCAACCGCGGCCAGCAGCCAGCGGAGCACGCGCGCCAGGTCTTCACCTCCGCGTCGCTTCAAGGTTGTCATCGCGCGTCACCACCACTGTCGACGCAGGGTCCACCGACGAGGAGCCCGCGCCCATCACGCCGTCCCGGGATTCACCCGGACCGTCCAAGGCTGGGGTCCAACCGGATGTTAACGAGCTGCCTGGCTTGAGCCAGCGGGTCTCACGCCTGGGCGGACGCCAGGAAATCCACGGCGCACGTGGTCCGGGTGAGCTCGGCGTGACAGACCGCCATGCGCGCCATGGCGCGGTCCAGGACGTTGTGCTTCAGCCAGGTGCTCTCCCAGTCCGTCCCGGCCAACCAGCGGAAGACGCCGCCCAGCGCGCCCATGCGCTGCACCGACGGAAAATCCAGCTGCGGCCAGTGCCCACGCACCGCGAGCCAATACGCCTCGACGTCGACCCGCGCGAGGTCGGCAACCGGCGGTCCACGACCTGCGGTCTCCCAGTCCATGGGATACAGCGCGAGTCCCTGCGCGGTGGGGCGGACGTGTGCGTTCTTGGGTCGGAAGTCACCGTGGGCCAACGTCACCGGCAGGCTGGCGCACGCTTCCTCCACGTGCGGCCACTGCTGCTCCAGCGTGTCGATCTGCGCGAGGATCCCGTCGAGGATTCCCTCATCACGCCCGTCGAGACCACGCCCCACGCGGTCACGCTGGATGGTGCTGCGCGCGTTCCGCAGGTGCGCCAGGTAGTGCGCCGGTCCACGCTCCGGCAGCCGCGCCACGGTGGCCAGGTGGCCTGTTGCGGTGTGCATGGCCGCTACCCAGCGCGCCGCCAGCGCGGCATGCGCGGGGTCCTCGGACACGTACCGCTCGCTCCCCACGTCCTCGATGAAGAGCCAGCTGGCCTCCGGCCCGTCGTCGAGGAAGCCGTGGTAGCGCGGCGCGGTGACCGGGAGGTGCGGAAGGACCTCCTCGTAGATGATGCGCTCCAGGGCGGCCGTTGCGCGGGGACACCACTTGGCAATGAGCGCCGCGCCGTCCGGCCCCACGCCCTCAAGGCGGTAGGCGCGCGACTTGCGGCCATGCTTCAACTGCACCAGGCGCCGTGGCTCCACCGTCTCGCCGCGCAGCGTGTTCCATGCCCGGGTGGCAGGATGTTCGAGCTTGCCGGTGTGGATGATCAAGGGTGTTTTTCTCATGGCGACGCAACGCGGAACTGCGCGCTCCTCGGGTCGACAGGTGTGTTGCGGTCCCCCCAGTCTAGCCAGGGCACGAGCGTTGGCCAGTACGAGCGTTGATTTCCACGGCGGAAGACCGGGCATCATCTGCGGGTGGCCTGCCGAGATGACGTTGTCACGCCTGCCGGCCTGCGCGGCTCACGTCACCACGTTCCCATGGAGGCGCGCGGTCAGCTTCCTGGAGCCACCAGGCCCGGCGGCTTGCACGCGAGAACGCGCTCGACCGCCACGCGCAGCTCCGCGGGACCGCTCAGGGGTTTGGCAAGGAAGTCGGACGCGCCCTCGTTCCGCGCTTGGCTGGCGAGCTCCCGTGAGCTCTGCGCGGTCAGGAGGATCACCTGCACCTGGGGCCGAAGACTACGCGCCGTGCGCAGAACGGCCAGGCCATCAGCGCCCGGCATCATGAGGTCGGTGATCACGAGGTCGAACGGCTCCGCCATCAACACCCGAATGGCCTCCAGCCCGTCGCTGGTCTCGATGACCTCATGCCCGGCAAGTGCCAGGGCGTCGGTGAGGAAGGAGCGAATACCCGCTTCATCGTCTGCCACCAGGATGCGCGCCATGTCGTCCTTCCACCTCGGGTGGGGATGAAGCCCTGCCTGGTCGAGACCTCGTCGGCGCGGGCCACCACGCTCCTGGCCCGTCGAGCCAAACAGGAGCGAGTGATCAGCTGCACATCCTGTGCCGAGCCACCTTCACGGCGCGCCGGGACTGCAAGATGTCGCGCCGTGAGAAGGGCGTAGGGCGAAGGCCCCGACAATCCCCGCGCCCGTGCCTGGTTGGTCCCCGTTCCAGAAGCGGGCGGCGTGGCAGAACCTGCCTGGCGGTGGCGGAATCTGCACGTGGGCCTGTGGGGATGAACTCACCGACCGTGGTACCAGCTCAAAGGAGCCGCTCCGCATACTTTTCGCCAGCGTCGGGCCGGCACCTCCGCTGCTTCCTGGTGTGGCCGAATGTATCCGCGGAGCTTTCAGGCTGACATCGCGGACGGGCTGCGGCGGGTCCCTATGCTTCGGCAGCCCATCCTAACGAGCGCGAAGCCATTTCATGCGCCAGCGGGCAGCTCCCGAGGGAGGTAGATCTCGGCGAGGGCGCCTCCTTCCGGGTGATTCCGCAGGGAGATGCGCCCTCCGTGCGCCTCGACGCTCTGGCGGGAGACAGCGAGCCCCAGGCCGGTGCCGGCGCTCTTGGTGGTGACGAACGGTGTGAAGACTTCAACTCCATCCTTGAGCCCGGGGCCGTGGTCACGCACCGCGAAGTAGAGCTCCTCCCCTTGCTGGCGCACCACCAGGCGGATCGGCTCCTGGGATTCCTGCGCCTGGGCCGCGTTTCGAAGCAGGTTGATCAGCACGCGCTCCATGGCGTGCGCATCCAGGGGCCAGGTTGGCGGCGCACCTTCCGCCTCCACGTTCACCGGCGTGGCGATCACCGTGCGTCCTGCCACCTCGCGCACCAGCGCCGCGGGGTCACAGGGGCGCGGATTCACCTTCCCTGACCGCACAAAGGCCAACAGATCATTGGTCAGCTCCTCCACCCGCACCAGCTCCTGCACCACTTGCTCTGCCTTTCGCTGCAGCCTGGTTCCGGGCGCCGACATCTCGGCCATCAGCTGCGAGTGCCCCTTGGCGGCGGCCAGCGGGTTCCTCAGCTCGTGGGCCATCACCGCCGACATCTTCCCGAGCAGCGCCAATTGCTCCCGCTCCTTCGCCTGGCGTTGTGCCTCCTCCCGCTCCCTCGCCAGGCGCAGCAGATGCAACGCGCCCCCAACCGTCACCACCGCCCCCAACACGCCTGCAATCAGCGTCAGGAGCGCCTCCCGCCGCAGGGCATGGGCGCGGAGCGGCTCGAATTCCATCACGTGCGTCGGGGCATCCACGATGATGTGCGGGGGCATGATGTAGACGTAACGGTCTCCCAGGGGCACCGGCCGACCGCGCAGGTTCGGATCCAGAACGACGTTGTCGGGCGAACGCCTTTCTCCCACCTCAGCGAAAACGCCCGCGTTGCGCATCTCCCGGGCCGCGCCGTCCGGGGCCGGGAGCGAAGCCGACGCGTAGCGCAGCCCTCTTCCCTCGTGCTCGCGGAAGAACTCGGCGACGCAGCCCTGGAGGGCCTCCTGGGTCCAGGACCGCTCGGGCTTCCCGCAGGGCCGAAGGTTCGCGAAGAGATCCCCCTCCGCCTGCCCGACGACCGCAACCTCCGCGAGATCGAGCGAGGTCAAGTAGGAATGCGCGGAGGTGAAGATGAGCCAGGCGCTCATGGTCAGCGCCACGGTGATGATCATCCCCTTCGTCCTCTTCTCGCGCGCGCTGGTGTTCAAGTGTCGTCGCAAGTTGGCTCCTCCGCGGAGGACGTTCCCGGCGCGTGGCGCCGCTTGGAATCCCATCAGCCCTGGGACGCTTAGCCGGTCCGGCGGGTCGCTTAGCCTGCGGTTCGTGCACTGCCGCGGGCGGTCCTGGGTGCTACTCGAGGTTGTACAGCTTGATCTTGTCGTAGAGTGTCCTGACGGCGATTCCCAGCTTCTCGGCGGCCTCCCTGCGGTTCCCCTGCGCCAGCTCAAGGGCGCGCTCGATGGCCTGACGCTCCAGGTCCCGCAGCATGAGCACCTCACCCACGGCGGCCTTTCCTCCCGCAGCCGCCCGGATGCTCAGGTCCTTGGCGGTGATGACATTGCCGTCGCTCATGAGCGCGGCGCGCTCCAGGGCGTTCTTCAGCTCCCGGACGTTGCCGGTCCATGGCGCCGCCTGGATCAGCGCGGCGGCCTCGTTGGAGAGCGAGAGCCCGGGGCGGCCCAATTCCGGGCCAATGCGCTCGAGCAGCATCCTCGCAAGCGGCAGGACATCCTCGCGTCGCTCCCGGAGTGGCGGGAGTTGGATCGGGAACACTGCGAGGCGGTGATAGAGATCCTCCCGGAAGGTCCCGTCCGCGATCATGGTGGTGAGATCCCGGTTGGTGGCGGCAACCCAGCGGACGTCGACCTTGATCGTCTGCGAGCCCCCCACCCGCTCGAACATCCGCTCCTCCAGGACGCGTAGCAGCTTCGCCTGCAGCCCCGGCTTCAGCTCTCCGATCTCGTCGAGGAAGAAGGTCCCGGTGTCCGCCATCTCCAGTCGACCCCGGCGACGCTCGGTGGCCCCCGTGAACGCTCCCTTCTCGTGCCCGAAGAGCTCGCTCTCGACCAGCGACTCCGAGACGGCAGCGCAGTTGATGACGACGAAGGGGTTGTCGCGCCGGGGACTGAGCTGGTGGATGGTGCGGGCAGCCACCTCCTTGCCCGTGCCACTCTCCCCCAGGAGCAACACCGTCATCGGCGTGGGCGCCACCCGCTCAAGCGCCTTGATCACCGGAACCATGGCAGCGGCGCCGAAGGTCAGGGTCTTGGATGCGCTGGAGAGCTCGAGCTGGGCGAGCGCTCGACCCTGCTTGAGCAGCCGATGCTCCGCCGCGCGCTCGACCAGGAGGCGCAGCTCCGCCGGACCAGACAGGGGTTTCTGCAGATAGTCGAAGGCGCCCTCCTTCATCGCCTGGATGGCGCTCTCGATGGAACCGTGGGCGGTCAGCAGGATCACCTGGAGCTCGGGCTGCAACTCCCGGACCGCGCGCAGGACCGCCAGGCCGTCAGCGCCCGGCATCCTGAGGTCGGTGAGCAGGACGTCGTACGCGCTCTTCTTCACGCTGGCGATCGCGTCGAGCCCGTTGCTTGCCTCCACGACCTCATGTCCGGATAGCTCCAGCGCCTCCGCCATGAACGTACGGACGCTGGCCTCGTCGTCAGCTACAAGAATGCGGGCCACGGAACGCTTCCTCTGGTTTGCTGGGGACCTCGAGGCACCATAGCAGCGTTGACGTGCCGCCGGCGCGCCGAGGCCGACTCCTTCCACTGGACCGGCATCCCGGGAGAATGCCTGTCTTCCTTCTTGCTGGGCAGCCTGGACGCCGTCAACGGCGGTTCCCCTGTCCCGCCAGACAGGCCACTCCACGCACCCCGCTCGGGAACGCTGCTGCGCGCATCCAGGGACGCGGCGCGCTGCTCCGCCCACGGCGGGAGGAGTCACATGACGCATCGCACGCACCGGACCGCGCATGCCCCCGCGCGAGCCTGCTCGACGGACGCGTCCCTATCCTCTCCTAAGGAGGCGGTGTGTTGACGTCGCCGCGCCCATTGGGGGGGTTGCGCGGATTCTGCCTGCCTTGTGCGGGATTCGCCGACCCTGCCGGAGTCTTGAAGCGTGGCAAATGGCACCGCGGGCTGGGTCTTCCGAAGCGGCCAGCGCCGCGAATTCGCGCGCGGGACTGGGATTGGGATTGGCATGCGCCCTGCTCATCCGCCCCCGGTCACCACCGCGATCTTCTCGCGGCATCAGAAAGGGCTGTCCGGCATGAGAACCAAACACATCTCCCTGGTTTCACTCTGTGCGTTGTTGTCACTGGCGGGGTGCTCCGCGGCCGGCGAGGCTGGGCCTGACGCTGTGGACATGGAAGTCGGTGGGGATGTGGCCACGGTCTCCTCCGCGGTCGCCAGCTATGACGACGACGAGGATTGGGTGGTGGCCAACGACTTCCGCCCCTACATCAACGTGCGGGATGACCACAAGTGCAACCCCCTCACGTTCAAGGAGAGTCACAGTGATTTCAATACTGCCCATGGCGATTCATACGATGACCGCGAGCTGAGTGACTTGCAGGACTTCTGCCGGAAATCCTTTAGCTCCGACTTCGTCGTTGTGGCCAACGTCACCAGGTCCACGCGCAGTCAGACCTTCAGGATCACGTACGGCATTCCATTTGGAAAGCAGTACTCCCATCTGCAGGGCCTGTCTGACGCTTACGGCATGTACTTTCAAGATGAAAGCGACATCGAAGGCTCAATCGGAACCCACGGAAAGGACGCGCAGTACATCGTCGTTGACGTTGTGGATGGAGAGGTGACTTCGGTTTGGGCAGACCTCCACAAGGGAAAGTACGTTGTGCCCAGGGACTGGCTGAGCATGACTGGGAATCATGTCAATGTCTACGCTGGAAAGTACTACAACTCGCTGAAGCTCTACGACTGGACCGTGTCGGGGGCGGATGTTCTCTGTGATGATGAGTATACGGGGGACATCTCATGCGCCGCGTGGCAAGCGGGGGACGCAATTGACTACTACATGAACTTTGGCGACCCACTTGGCACGACAAATGGCGGCTACGGCCAACTGGTGATGGCAAGCAACGCTTGCGCCACTGGAATCACGAGTTACACATCAGAAGCAGACGGCGCGACCTATAGCGACACTTCGCTCACGGCACTTCAGGGTTACATTGGCTGCAGCGGGGAGAGCACCCCGTACGTCTGGTCCGGAAGCTACATGATGCAGAAGCCCTGCTACGACGCACCGTACTCTCTCAACGGGTGTGATTCTGGCGATCTGGATGGTGGTGACGTCTGCAACGCCTCCATTGACGCGTCAGAAAACGCCTGGACAACCTTTGCCGGAACGCACGTCTACATGGAGCCCGACGTTGCCGGGAAGATTCGTCTGCACAGTCCTAATGGAGCCGGGTTTAATGACATGCCTCTGACAGGGGAAACGCGGCTGGCGTCCATCACCATCCGCACGGGCTCGCGCGTGGACATGGTTTCCGCCACGTACACGGACGGAACCACGCTGAGCCATGGTGGCACGGGCGGAAGTCAGCTACCCACGCTCAGCGAATTGGACACGGATCCGGTGGTGTCCGTCACAATGTGTGATGGAAAAAAGGACGGCGACAAGCGCGCGGGCTACATCAAGCTCACCACGGCGAACGGACGCACTCTGGAAGGCGGCGAGGGCGATATCACTTGCGAGACCATTGCTCCGTCAGGAAAGCAGTTGTATGGTTTTTACGGCCGCGCGGGAAGCGAGCTGGATGTCTTGGGTACCTACTGGGGAACGCGGGTTACCACCCCATCCGTCTCAAACGTGTCTCTTACGATTTCCGGAAGCACGGCGACGGGTTCCTACACCTTCTATGATGAATATGGCCTCTCTGATTCGTCGACTTTTGAGTGGAAGCGGGCCTCAAGCACTTCCGAGGCAGGCACCACCTTCGAAGTCGGGGATTCCACCACCCACGCCCTCGAGACCGCCGATCACCAGAAATACCTGCGTTTCTGTGTCACGCCCAACAACGGATACCTGAGCGGGACCCAAGTCTGTTCAGACTGGGTTTCCGTCGGTGACCTCACCCCAACGGCATCCGATGTATCCCTCACGGTCTCAGGCAACCAGGCTACCGGATCCTACACGCTCTCTGGCCTCGTTGATTCCTCCACGTTTGAGTGGTGGCGCACCTCAGACACTTCCCAGGCTGGCACCGTCGTCGGGACATCCAGCACCCACACGCTCAACGGCACGGACAGCAACAAGTATCTGCGCTTCTGCGTTACGCCCTACAACGAGTCCCAGAGCGGGACCCAGGTCTGTTCAGACTGGGTTTCCGTGGGCAAGCTTGTCTCATTCTACGACAGCACCAACTATGAAGGTACGGCCATCCACGTAGCCTATGGGAAGGCAGGCTCTGGCACCTGCTTCAACATGTCCTCGTTTGGGTTCAACAACCTGGCGTCGTCCTTCAAATTCCGGGCGCCCGCAACAGCCAATGGAGCGTTGTTCCTCTTCAAGGACGGCGGCTGCTCCGGGACATCCAAATCGTACTCCATTACCGCAAACACGACGTTCTCCATCTCGTCCATTGGACAGATGATCGGTTCTGGATGGAACAACGAGATTTCCTCGTTTGGGGTGATTTGGTGATGCGTACAACTGCCCATGGCGGTTGAAGCAACCGGCAACGCGCGCGGTGCAACGGGTTCTCCAAGGCGACACGAGCATGGACTGTCCTTGGAGGACCCGCTCTGCACGGTGAGCAGCAGACCATGGCAGCTCCACCCCCTTCCGCCAGATTGCCAACACCTTCGCCCGTCGCTCCATGGTCCCTTCCCACACGGGGCGCGTGTGTGCTCCGTGGCTGGCCCCGCGGAAAGGAGCACGGATGCCGCGGCCGCCCCCTTGCTCGTGCTGCCGAGCCATGGGCACGTCCCCGCCGGCTTCGTTGGCCAGCCGCTCCCAGGTGCCAGGCTGCGGGTCGCCATGCGGAATCCGCAATCCGGTGTGCAGAATCCGCAAACCCGCTCGTCCTCGCGCCGCGCCCCAGGAGACAAAAACACCCGACGCCGGGGCTGGCACATGGGTTGCTGTCGGGACGCGACATGGAACCTGGCAGCGTCGTCTTGAAGGGGGCGCCCGTGGGCCGGGAGGCGCGGGAGGCTGGTGCGGTGAAGCACTCAGCCCGCGCGGTGGTCTTGCAGAGCCTGCACGCCGAGGCACCCGTGATGAGCGCATTCCAATCCAGGCGTGACGCCCCACGGGCGAACATCCTGGCCCGCGCCTTTGATGCGTTGGCCATGGGCACGTTTCCCCTCGTCGCAACGGTGTTGGGATACCGCGTCAGGGTAGGCGCCACACCGGAGCTGCGCGCGGATGCGCGTGACGTCCTGGCGCAGGTGTGGAGGGCCGAGGGCGTATCTCCGTCGGAGGACGCACGCTGGGTGGAGGAGCGCTACGACGCTGCCACCACGTGGGTCGTGGTCTCCCACCGAGGCAGGCCAGTGGGAGTGGTGGGCGTGTTGGACATGCGCATTGCCTGTCTGTCCCTGGACTTTGAGATGCGGGTGCCTCCGCCCGGAATGGACCTGGCCACCACGCGCGAGGTGGCGCGCCTGGCCATCCTGCCCTCACACCAGCGCGGGGACCAGTTGGTGCTGGTGGCGCTGCTGCACCAGGTCCTGACCTTGTGCCGACGTGCGGGCGTCAGGACGTTGATGGGCGGCTCCACGCGGAATCTGTTCGAGCTGTACCGGCGGTTCAACCCGGCCGCGCAAATCATCCATCCACCTGCCAAGACGCATGAACCTCCGGAGTTGACGCAATACTTCGCGCCACTGCGCGCGTACTCCGCGGGCCGGGGCGTGTTGTTCACCTTTGACCTGGGTGCCGCCTCGCCGTGGCATGTGTTTTCCCGCCTGGTCAAGAACCGCGTGCGCCACCTCTGGCGCGGATTCCGGCGTTCCCAATGAAACCATTTGACCCCGCGCACTGGGCGCTCATCCTGGGTGGCTCCAGCGGCTTTGGCCTTGCCGTCGCGGACAAGGTGTCCCGGCACGGCATGAACGTGGCCATTGTGCATCGCGACCGTCGTGGCGCGATGGGTCGCATTCAACCTGCATTTGATGCCATTGCCGCGCGCGGCGTGGGTTTCCGGACATGGAACCTGGATGCGCTTTCCGTCGAGGGCCGTGAGAAGGTGCTCACCGAGCTGGCCGCGACCATGGGGACCGGCCGCGTGCGCCTGCTCCTCCATTCCATTGCCTTCGGCAATCTTCGTCCACTCGCCGTGACACCTCCGCAACCGGAACCGCTGACAGCGTTGGCGACCGCGCTGGAGGTACCCGCGGAGCGCGTGCGTGAAGCCGTGGCCGCGCTGACACGTACCGGGCATCCGACACTGGCCGCGCTGGCACCCGCCGCGACATTGGACCCGGCGGCCGGCGTCTTGGAAGAGGAGGACTTTGCACGGACCATCCACGCCATGGGCACCAGCCTCATCACCTGGGTGCAGGCGCTCCTCCGCCACAAGCTCTTTGCGTCCGACGCCCGCGTGGTGGCGCTTACCAGCGAGGGCAACCGTGTAGCGTGGCCAGGATATGCTGCCGTGGCGGCGGCGAAGGGCGCGCTGGAATCCGCGGTGAGGTCCCTGGCTGCGGAGTGCGCGCTTCATGGAATCCGCACCAACGTGGTGCAGGCGGGCGTGACGGAGACGCCTGCGCTTTCACTCATTCCCGGACACCAGCGGATTCTCGCCGCGGCGCAGGCGCGCAATCCCTTTCGGCGGATGACCACGCCGGAAGATGTTGCCGCGTTCATCTGCTTGCTGGCCACGGATGAAGCGGCGTGGGTCACCGGTGCGCACATCATGGTGGATGGTGGGGAGCACCTCGGCTGATGATCCACCTGCACGGCATAGGGCACTTCCACCCGGAAGTGGAGCTCACCAACGCGTTCCTCGAGTCCCTCGACATCGGGACGGATGACGCCTGGATCGTCGAGCGGGTGGGGATCCGGACCCGGAGAACCGTGCTCCCGCTGGATTACATCAAACACACACGCAATGCGGACCCGCGTGCCGCCTCCGAGGCCGCGCTGTACGACAATGCCAAGACCGGGGCCCTGGCGGCGCGAATGGCCATGCAGCGCGCGGGCGTCAGCGCCGAGCAGATTGGCATGGTGATTTCC
This sequence comes from Myxococcota bacterium, assembly GCA_040752415.1. Taxonomy (GTDB): domain Bacteria; phylum Myxococcota; class JACRCW01; order JACRCW01; family JACRCW01; genus JBFMGU01. Next base: position 25,415 of record JBFMGU010000058.1, on the reverse strand, counting down.
GGCGGATGCTGCGCCGACAACGCGCTCCCCGCCGACGCCACGCGCATCGCCGCGGAACTGGGAATCAGCGCGCCCGCTTTCGACGTGATGGCCGGCTGCGCCAGCTTTGGTGCGCATCTCCACCTTGTTGCATCCATGCGCCAGGACGCCACGGACAACTTCATCCTGCTGGTCCAGCCGGAGAACACCACGCGCGTCGTCGACTATCGCGACCGCACCAGCTGTGTCCTGTGGGGAGACGGCACCACCGCGGCCGTGGTTTCCACACGGATTCCCGCGCGCGTGCGCGTGGATGCCACGTTGTTCGCTTCCGACCCGGCGGGCTGGGAGAAGATCCGCATTCCCCGCCACGGTCACTTTCACCAGGACGGGAGGGCCGTGCAGGGCTTTGCCATTCGCACCACGCGCGACATGGTGAGGAACCTCCAGGCACAATCCGCGGCGCCATCCCGGATGATGTTCGTGGGCCATCAGGCCAACCTGTTGATGCTCGAGGCGGTGTGCCGGCACGCGGGCATTGACCCCTCGCGCCATTTCCACAACGTGGCCGACCACGGAAACACGGGCGCGGCGGGCGCGCCGTCGGTTCTCTCCCAGCGTTGGGAGCTGTGGCGCGACGGAGATGAGATTGCCATGGCGGTGGTGGGCGCGGGCCTTTCCTGGTCGGCCATGCGCGTGACGGTGGGAGCGCGCGCATGAAGTACAGCGAATACCTCCAGCGGACCCACTTCTCCCAGGAAGAGATCCTGGCCATTGCACACGGAAACCTCGTCGACGATCCGCCCGCGCACATGGGAAAGCTGCCCACGCCACCCATGCTCATGTTCGACCGCGTGCTCAACGTGGAACGCGCAGGCAATCGCGGACGCATGACGGCGGAATTGGATGTGCGATTGGACGCCTGGTATTTCCAGTGCCACTTCAAGGGTGACCCCGTGCAACCGGGCTGCCTGGGCGTCGACGCGGTGTGGCAGCTCATGGGTCTGTACCTGTCGATCTGTGATTGCCCGGGAACGGGGCGCGCCCTGGGTTGTCGGGAGGTGGAGTTCTCCGGGCAGATCCGTCCGCATGACAAGGTGGTCCGTTATGAGCTGGACGTCCGGCGCCTGACGCGCCTGCCCCAGAATGGCAGCGCGCTCGCCGTCGCGGACGCCACCGTGGCGGTCGACGGCGACGTCATCTACGCCGTGACCGGCGCGCGCGTGGGGACGTTCCTGGACATTGACTACCGCGACTATCCACGTCGTTCCGAGCGCTCACGCGGCGGAATCATGCGCCGGGAGAAGGAGACCACATGAGCGCGCCCTTGAGCTGCGCGGAGGTGCTCTCGCTGCTTCCGCATCGACGTCCGTTCCTGTTCGTCGACGAGATCCTGGAGCTCAACGAAACCGGCGCGCGTGGCCGCTACCGCTTCCGCGAGGACGAAGTGTTCTACCCCGGCCACTTCCCCGGCAACCCCATCACTCCCGGCGTCATCCTCATCGAGGCGATGGGGCAGATTGGCGTGGTGGCGCACGGCATCTACCTCTACGGACTCCGTCACACCGTGGAGGAGATCCAGCGTCACTTCACGGTCTTCTCTGACGGGGAGGCCGAGTTCTTCCACATGGTGCGCCCGGGCGACGAGGTTTTCGTGACGTCGGAGAAGGTGTTCTTCCGGCAGAAGAAGATTCGCGCCCGGGTGGAGATGAAGCTCGCCAGCGGGCAGCTGGTGGCGTCGGCAACACTCTCGGGAATCGGCGTGGAGAAACCCCATGCATAGAGTCGTGATCACCGGTTTGGGGGTGGTGGCACCCAACGCAAACGGGCTCGCCGCGTTTGATGCTGCATTGCGAAATGGGCAATCCGGCATCCGCGCGGTTCCGCGCACCCGGGAGCTGGGTTTTGCGTGCCAGGTTGGCGGCATCCCGCAGGGCGTGGAGGAGCTGCTGCCACGCTACTTCACGCAGGAAGACCTGCTGGCAATGAACGAGAACATGATCTTCTCCAACATTGCGGCAATGGACTGCTGGCGCGACGCCGGGCTCCCCCGTCCCGCCACGCAGCGGGACCCGGACACCGGCGCCATCATCGGCACGGGAATGGGTGGGCCGGACACCATCTGTGAGCGCGTCACCCCCATGGTCAATGCCGGCAAGGTGCGTCGGCTGGGCTCGACGATGGTGGAGCAGTGCATGGCCAGCTCCGTCTCCGCAAAGACGGCGGGTCTGCTGGGATTGGGCAACCAGGTCACCACCAACTCCAGTGCGTGCTCCACCGGCTGTGAATCGGTGGTGATGGCGGCGGAGCGCATTCGCCATGGAATGGCCAAGCGCATGCTCGCGGGCGGGAGCGAGGCTGCGTCGCCGTACGTGTGGGCCGCCTTTGACGCCATGCGCGTGCTGGACCGCGATCACAACGACGCTCCCGCCCAGGCATCCCGGCCCATGTCCCGGAGCGCGGGCGGATTCGTCCCGGGTTCCGGCGCGGGCCTGCTGATGCTGGAGAGCCTGGAGAGCGCCAAGGAGCGTGGAGCCCGCATCTACGCGGAGATTCTCGGTGGAGCCATCAACTGCGGCGGTCACCGCGACGGCGGCAGCATGACCGCGCCCAACCCCGCGGCGGTGCAGGAGTGCATCCGCAAGGCCCTCGTGGCGTCGGGAATCACGCCCGACGACGTGGACGCCATCAACGGACACCTGACGGGAACCTTCGCGGATCCCCTGGAAGTGGAGAACTGGTCCAAGGCCCTGGAGCGGCCCCCGGAGCGGTTTCCATACATCAATGCCACCAAGTCACTCCTTGGGCACGGTCTGGGAGCCGCGGGCGGCATGGAGCTGGTGGCGGTAACGCTGCAGCTCCAGGGTGGATACGTACACGGCTCCCTCAATTGTGAAGACCTTCACGAGCGCCTGCAGCCGTTTGCGAAGAGCATTCCGCATCAGACCGTCTTGCCGGAGCGCCTCGAGGTCATCGCCAAGGCGAGCTTTGGTTTTGGGGATGTCAACGCTTGCGTCATCGTTCGACGGTGGCGCGAGTCCTGAACAGGAGAAATCACATGGAAAAGCAGGACACCTTCGCGCGGGTGATGAAGACGATCAAACCATTTGCCAAGAACCCACAAGCCCTGTCAGCGGCCACGCTGGACACGAAGCTCCGGGAGGACCTCCAGGTGAATTCCGCGCGCCTGGTGGACATCATCCTGGACCTGGAGACGGAGTTCCAGATCGAGATTGGCGACGATGATGCCGACAGCGTGGAGACCGTGGGTGACGCGGTGCGCCTCATCGACAAGAAGCTGGCGGCGTGACCTGCGTGGGGCTCGGGAATGACGTGGTGGACCTCCGTGATGCCGGAGTGCCGCGCGCGCGTTTTCTGCACCGGGTCCTGAGCGTGGAGGAGCGCGCCTGGGTGGAGGAAACGCGTTCCCCCGCCCGTACGTGGCGGCTGTGGGCAGCCAAGGAGACCGCGTACAAGGCGCTCGTACGTGGGAAGCCGGACCTGGTGTTCGCGCATTCGCAATTCGTGGTGGATTCCCAGGGCGGATGGGTTCGGCACGGCAACGACACGGTGTGCGTGCGGTGGGCAGAAACCAACAACATGGTTTCCTGCGTGGGGTGGACGGCGTCGGCACGAGGGACTGTTCACGCGTGCAGCCGGACAGTGTCGGAGGCCATGGAGATCCGCATTCCGCTGAGGGAGCGTGAGCTCGCGGCCGGGAGTGATGCCCGGTCACGCGCGGTTCGGTTGTTGGCGAAGCTGACGTTGGCCGAGGTGCTTGGGGTTCCGGCGGAGGGTCTGGACATCCTGCGCCGACCGGGCACGCGGCGAATGGGGCCGCCCGAGGTATGGCTGAAGGGTGAGCCGCGGAGTGACGTACTCATTTCGCTGTCACATGACGGAAACGTGGTGGGCTGCGCTTTGATGGTGCAATCTGACCGGATGTCGGGGCTTTGAGCGTCGTCAACCCTGGCCGACAACCTCTGCGCGCGAGGAGTCCTACAGGCCGGGCAGGCGCACGGGCACGGTTTCCTGCATTCTCCGACGGGCCTTCACATCATCGCGCGGATGGCGTGGGCAATCTCCAGGGGCACCTCCTCCTGCAGGAAGTGTCCGGCGCGCGTCCGCGTCACGCTGGCCTGCGGAAGCTGTTTGTGCACCCAGCCCAGGACCCGCCCCAGGATCGGGTCGCGCTCTCCCCACACCAGCGCGGCGGGACCCGAGAACTGACGCACGAAGTCTTGGCACACCTGCAACGCGGGTATCGACGGGTGGCTTTGGCCCGTCGGGAACCATGCGCGCCAGCGCCAGCGGCGCCGCGTTGTTCTCCCAGCCGCGCAGCGGCCAGCGGTACGCGTCGGCCACGCGCCCGCGGATGGAGGCGCGCTCACCCTGCACCGAGGCCAGCACGCACTGCGGAAAGGCCAGCCCGCGGAACACCACGTCGGAGACCACCGGCATCTGCGCAAAACGATGGAAGAACGATGCGCGAAATCCCTCGCGCGGCGGGCTCACCACCGTGTTGAGCAGCACCAGCCCATGCACGCGTTCCTTCCGCTCGGCGAGCGCGCGCAGGCCAATGGGTCCGCCCCAGTCCTGTCCCACGAAGACCACGTCGTCGAGCTGCAGCGCGTCCACCAGCTCCCCCAGCCACCCGGCGTGCGCCTCCAGCGTGTGCGCGGTGAGTGAGCGCGGCTTGCTGGACAGCCCCAGCCCGACGAGATCCGGCATGATGCACCGCACGGGCGCACCCATCAGCGCGGTGGCCACCTTGCGCCACAGGAATCCCCACGTGGGATTGCCGTGCAACATCAGCACCGGTTGTCCCTGGCCGCACTCCATGACGTGCATGCGCTGCTCACCCACGTCGACGACGTAGCGTTCAAAGGGCAGGAGCTCCTGCAGCCAGCCAGGCAAGGGGGGCGCGGGATGACGGTTCATGCGAGAGCACCTCCCACGACGGCGTCAGCGGTGCAACGGAGTCCGGCCCCATCACGCGTCTCCTGCTATGAAGGGAGCCCATTCTGACGGACGGGAGGAGACGGTGGCGGCGGCGCACAAGCTCAGCGCGGGATTGCTGATGTACCGCGTGCGGAACGGTCAGCTGGAGGTGTTCCTGGGTCATCCCGGCGGGCCCATGTTCGCGCGCAAGGATGATGGCCACTGGACCATCCCCAAGGGTGAGCCCAATGACGACGAGGATCTGCTCCTGGCCGCGCAACGCGAGTTCCAAGAGGAGACCGGCATCCGTCCCGTGGGACCGTTCCACCCGCTGGGCTCCATCAAGCAGAAGGGCGGCAAGGTGGTGCATGCGTGGGCGTGTCCGGAAGCGCCCGGCTCCGACGGTCCCATCCAGAGCAACCACTTCGAGATGCAATGGCCGCCGGGCTCCGGGCAGCTCCGCTCGTTCCCGGAGATGGACCGCGCGCAGTTCTTCCCGCTCGTCGTGGCGCGCACCAAGCTCAAGGACACGCAGGTTCCGCTCGTGGACCGGCTGGAGGCTTGGGAGGGCTGGCGCAAGAGCTGAACCGACGGGCGGCGCGCGTTAACCCGGTGGAGAGGACCGCGCCATGAACATCACATTCACGCCCGAAGAGCTGCGCGTCCTGACCACGGCCCTGGGCATCTACCTGTCCGAGCTGCGGAACGAGGTCGTGCACACCGAGGACCGCGCCTACCGCCGGGACATCCTGAAGTACGAGGGGACCCTGGAGACGCTGCGTCGACGCTTCCAGGTGGCGTTGAGCGAGCAGCGGGAAGCTCCCGACACCGCCTCGCCGATGTGACGCCACCGCCGGAGCACGCCCGCCGGTCGACGTCGCTGCCACCGCGGCAGCACGCAGCTTCACGGCTCGACGATGACGTGCTCCGTGTCGACCTCGAGGTTCTCCCGCGTGACCACCGCGCCGCCGGCAAAGCGCACCTCCACGCGCTCCACCGTCGTGGCCGCACCAACGCCAAAGTGCGCCACCAGGGGACTGCTGCTGCGGTAGCTGTCCCCCGCCACCACGGTGCGCACCTGCCGTTGTCCGCCCGCCCACAACGTGACCCACGCGCCCACGCCGGAGCGGTTGGACCGCGAGCCCACGGGCCGGATGAGCACGCCGTGGCCACCCTCGGTGCGGTTGAGGAACACGTCCACGGGCGCGCGCCGGTTGGCCACCACCAGGTCCAGGCGTCCGTCTCCGTCGACGTCCCCCAGCGCCACGCCCCGCGCGTCGACGTCCATGGGCATCTGTGCCGGTCCCACGTCTATGAAGTCCAGCAGGCCCACGTTCTGGAACACCAGGTGCGGGTTGTGCGGAGGCATGGTGGCGGCAAACAGGTCCACGCGACCGTCCTGGTTGAAATCCGCGAAGACCGTGCCCCAGGAGAACCGCCCGTCGACGCCGGCCTGCGCGGCCACGCTCTCGAAGTGCCCGCCCATGTTCCAGTACAGCACGCTGCCCACGGACCGGTCGGAGAGACGGTCATCCGCCACGTAGATGTCCAGGTCTCCGTCGTTGTCGATATCGCCGAAGGCCACGCCCATCCCGGTCATGGCGTCGGGGCCGGCGTTCCAGGCGGTGGTGACGTCGGTGAAGGTGCCGTCGCCGTTGTTCACGTAGAAGCAGTCGTCGAAGAAGTCGTTGGCCACGTACAGGTCTTCCCAGCCGTCGCCGTTCACATCGCCAAAAGCGGCGGCCAGGGTCGAGCGGCCATGGCAGTCCCCGCCCGCTTGCGCGGTGACGTCGACAAACGTGCCATCCGCTTCCTGGTGCAGGAGGTGGTTGGGAGAAATGTGAGAGGTGGCGCCACCGTGATGACCGAGCGGGCCCGCGTCATCCCAGGTGCCCAGGTAGGCGTCCAGGCGCCCGTCGTGGTCGTAGTCCACCATCGCCGCGGTGAACACCCGCCAGGCCGCGGTGATGCCGCGCTCCGCTGCCACGTCGGTGAAATGACCCGCGCCGTCGTTGAGATAGAGGTGGCTGGGTGCCAGGTCGTTGCCCACGAAGAGGTCTTCGTCGCCGTCGTTGTCCACGTCCGCCGCCACGCCGCAGGTGGAGTTCGCGTCGGAGCCCAGCCCGGACCCCGTGGTGACGTCGGAGAACGTGCCATCACCGTTGTTGCGGTAGAGCCGATTGCCGCGCATCTCGGGACGGGTGTTGTCGTAGCGGGGCAGGAAGATGTCGGGGCGTCCGTCGCCGGTCAGGTCGGAGAGGACCACGCCGGGTGCGTACCAGTCGGCTTCACCGCGGTTCGGCTCGCCGCCGCCGGGAATGATCGAGCCCGCTCCGTCGGAGAGCGCGAGATCGCCGGTGTCCTGGAGGCGCTCGAACCGGATCTGCGCCGCGCCAGCGTCGGGACCGCTGCCCGCGTCGACGGTGCTCGAGATGCCAGCGTCGCGCAGGAGCCCCACCGGGACACGTGAAGGCGCACAACCAAGAAGGACCACCAGCACGGGGACGACGCGACGCATCCGTCACCATCGATAGCAGACCCATCCGCGTCCTCGCAGCGCGCAGCGAGCGTATTGCGTTTCCATATTGTCGTGTGAATAAAATACTGATTCTCAACACAGTGTCCGGCCGCTATCACCTTGCGCATGGTGATCGTGCGGAACGTGCTGCTGGCCCTGTGCTCGACGCTGCTCTCGCTGCTGGTCGCGGAGCAGGCGGCGGGGCTGGTGCGTCGCCACGCGTTCCCCTACCTCAACATCTTCCAGGCGGATGCGCGCTACGGCGTGACATTGATTCCCGGCGCGGACACCCGCATCCGCAGCCGCACCGGCCGACTCACCGACATCCACGTCAACAGCGCGGGCTTCCGCGGCCCGGAGCGGACACCGTCGTCAGCCGTGGTTCCGGGCCGGGTGATGCTCCTCGGCGACAGCCAGGTGTTCGGCTACGGCGTGGCCTACGAGGACTCCCTCGCCGCGCAACTGAACGTTCCACTCCAGGGCATGGCGGTGGCGGTTCCCACGTGGGGGCCCACGGAGTCGGTGCTGGCGTTGGAGGACCTGTTGCCGGTCTATCGGCCGGAGCACGTGGTGTTCGTCGCCAACGTCGCCAATGACTGGTTCGAGACCACGGTGCCGAACCACCGGCGCAACACCGCGCGCGACGGCTGGACCACGCGCCACACCGACACTCCAACGTCGACGACGGAGTTTCCCGGTCGCGCGTGGCTGTTCGGTCGTTCCCACCTGTTCTTCGCCATGCGCGAGCTGGTGAGCACGGTGCGCGAGCCCGCGGTGCCTCCCGCCGACGCTGCGCTGCGCGTGCTCCGGGAGCTGCCACAGCTGTCTCGTCCCGAGGGGCCGTATCTCTCGCGCGTGTCGCGTCACGTCGCCGCGTCGGCAGCGTTGTGTGCCCGGCAGGGCTGCACGTTGAGCCTGGTGGTGCTGCCCATGGACGTGCAGGTCCATCCCGACGAGTGGCGCAAGTACCGCAGCAAGCCCGTGGACCTCACACCCGTGGCGAACCTGGCCGAGGACCTGCTCATTGACGCGCGCAACCTGGGCGTGCGCGGACTGGACCTGCTCCCCACTCTCGTCGACGCCTCACCCGGCGCGTTCCTCCCTGACGACTACCACCTCTCACCTCGCGGACACGCCGCCGTTGCCCGAGCCGTCGCCCGGCTGCTGGACGAGCGTGTTGCTGGAGCCCTGCCATGATTGCGGACGTCCTCGTGGACCGCCTGGTCCGTCTCACCGCGCCGTTCGTGTGGCGCTCGCGCGCGCGGATGGCTGCCAAGCTGGAGGGCTTTGCCGCCACGGAAGCGGGGAGCGCGCTGGACATGCTGAAGGCCGCGGAGCTCGTCGAGGATCCCGCGCTCCGACGTCAGTTCTTCCGTCACGCCCTGGATGAAGCGCGCCACGCGCGGATGTTCCGTGACGCTTCCCGCCGCCTGCTTCCGGAGGCGCGGCATGCCGCCTCCGAGTACAACCTCATCCACGCCACGCGCCAGAACCTGCTGGAGCGCTACGGCCTCGTCGGGTTCATCGCGTTCGTGCACCTGGCGGAGAAGCGCGGCGAGGCGCAGTTCCGTTCGCTGGCGCAACACTTCCACGACCATCCCGAGCTGCAACCGCTCTTCCACACCATCAGCCGCGAGGAACGCTTCCACGTCTCCTACAGCGGGAAGCACTTGGAACGGTGGCGTCGGGAGGGACGCGCACGTGAGGTCACCCTGGCGCTGATGCACATCCGCTTCCGTCGCGCCTGGGACGCGTGGCGTCGTTCCGGCCGACAGATCGGCGACGTCGTCGCGCGCGCGCTGATCACGCTGATGGTGCTGTTCATCCTCCCGCCCTTCGCACTCTTGCAGCAGTGGACGGACCGCCCCAGCACCGGCTGGCAGCCCGCCCCGCAACCACCGCGCACCCTCGACGACGCACGGAAGGAGTCTTGAGCCATGAAGATCCTGGGAATCAGCGCCTACTTCCATGATTCGGCCGCGGCGCTCGTCGTCGACGGAAAGGTGGTGGCCGCCGCGCAGGAGGAGCGCTTCAGTCGGCGCAAGCATGACTCCGACCTTCCCGTGCAAGCGGCGGCGTTCTGTCTTGCGCAGGCCGGCCTCAGCATGGCGGACGTCGACCACGTGGTGTTCCACGAGAAGCCGCTGCGCAAGTTCGAGCGCATCCTGGTCACCGGATTGCGGGACTTCCCCGCCACCATTCCCCAGCTCACGCGCAGCTTGACGACGTGGCTCTCGGGTCGCTTGTGGCTGAAGGCGGACATCTGCCAGCGGCTGGGCTGTGCGCCGGAGCAACTGCTTTTCGGCGAGCATCACCTCTCGCACGCGGCCAGCGCGTTCCTGACCTCGCCGTTTGAGCGCGCCGCCGTGATCACCGCCGACGGCGTGGGTGAGTGGACCACCACGGCGATTCATCATGGCGTCACCACGCCCAAGGGATGCCGGCTGGAGCCCATCAAGGAGCTGCACTTCCCGCACTCCATCGGCCTCCTCTACTCGGCGCTCACCGCGTACCTCGGCTTCGAGGTGAACGACGGGGAATACAAGGTCATGGGCCTGGCGCCCTACGGCCGCCCCATCTTCTCCGACGAGCTCTCCCAGCTGTGCCGCATCTCCCCCGACGCCTCGCTCGAGCTCGACATGCGGTACTTCTGTTTCCACCGGCATCCCACGCGCAGCTTCACTCCCGCGCTGGAGAAGCTCCTCGGTCCCGCGCGTGAGCCCGGCTCGCCCCTCGCGCTTCCCGCGGTGTCGTCGGAGGACCAGCGGTTCGCGGACATTGCCGCCTCGCTGCAACAGCTCACCGAGCGCTACATGCTGACGCTGGCGCATGAGGCCCACCGCATCACTGGCGAGGAGAACCTCTGCATGGCGGGCGGCGTGGCGCTGAACTCCGTTGCCAACCACCGCGTGGCCACGGAGGGTCCCTTCCGTCGTGTGTTCGTGCAGCCCGCCGCGGGCGACGCGGGTGGAGCGTTGGGCGCGGCATTGTGGGCCACCCACGTGCTGCACGGTGTGCCCCGCCCGTCGGAAACCGCCAGCCCGCTGCTCGGCGCCGCCTACGCTCCCGACGACATCCGGCGATTCCTCGCGGACTGCCGGGTGCCGCACCAGGCGTTCTCCCGTCGGGAGGAGCTGTACGCGGAGGTAGCGCGACGTCTGGACGCGGGTGAGGTGGGCGGATTCTTCCAGGGCCGCTTCGAGTGGGGACCGCGTGCGCTGGGGGCCCGTTCCATCCTCGCCGACGCACGGGACGCCGGCATGAAGGACCGCGTCAACCGCAAGATCAAGTACCGCGAGTCGTTCCGTCCCTTCGCTCCCGCCGTCCTCGCCGACGAGGCGCCACGCTACTTCCACCTGCACGAGGGTCGCGAGGAGGCGCTCACGCCGTTCATGCTCACCGTGGTGCCCGTCACCGACGAGGGACGCACCGTGCTTCCCGCCGTGACGCACGTGGACGGCACCGCGCGTGTGCAGACGGTCCGTCGGGAAGAGAGCGAGGCGTTGCATGACCTGCTCCACGCCTTCCGCGCGCGCACCGGCGTGGGCGTGCTGCTGAACACCTCCATGAACCTCAAGGACGAGCCGCTGTGTGCTTCCCCCGCGGAGGCCTACGGCGTGTTTGCCCGCTCGGAGCTGGACTTCCTCGTCCTCGAGGACTGCCTGGTCGAGAGGAGACCGCACGCATGAAACCGATGTCGACCAACCTGGTTCCCGCGCCTTCCCTGGGCGTCACGCGTCGTGCGGCGGTGCGCGCGTCCACCCTGGGCAATCTCTGTTCCCTGCTGGTCCGCAACGGACGCTGGTGGCTCATTCCCATGGTGGGCGTGATGCTCGGCGCGTCCGTGCTGCTCTCCGTCGTCACCGCCATCGAGTACTTCGCGCCGTTCGTCTACACCGTGTTCTGACGTCGTCACCGTCAATGGGAGATGCCATGAGACTGCACCACGCCGTGCTGTTGCTGCCCCTCTTCTGCCTTGCCTGCACCACCGGTGCGCCGCACCCTGGCGCCGGCCCCGACGAGGATCCCGTCGCGGAGCCCGACGCAGGTCCGTCGGAGCCCGAGCACGATGTGGGCCCACCCACCGAAGACGCCGGATTCCACGACGAGGAAACCGTGGACGCCGGCCCCACCTGCGTTCCCACCGACCAGCAGTGCTACGCCGACGAAGAGTGCTGCGCCGGCTTCTGCACCTGGGGTGGCTTTGCCTACAGCTACGCGCCCGGCCAATGCGCGCTGCCGCAGGCCGACGGCAACTACTGCATCGCCGACAACTGGTGCAGCAGCGGCGTGTGCCGCGACAACGTGTGCGTCACGCCTTCCGACGCGTGCGTGCCACAGGACGAGGAGTGCGAGCCTGGCGTGTCGACGTGCTGCGACGGGAACTTCTGCTTCCAGGAGTACATCATGGGCCGCTGCCTGCCGCTGCGGGAGGCGGGCGAGTACTGTCGCGAGAACGCGGAGTGTGCGTCGGGGATGTGCGCGCTGGGCGTGTGTCGTCTTCCCGGGTGCCTGCCGCAGGACGGCGCCTGCTACTGGGACGGCGACTGTTGCGAGGGATTCTGCACCTACACCGGCGCCAGCTACGCGCCCGGCCAGTGCAGCGCGCAACTGCCTACCGGCAACTACTGCCTGGAGTCGCGCTGGTGCGAGAGCTGGAGCTGCGTCGAGGACGCGTGCCTCTGAGGGTCCAGGCCATCAAGGTGATACGCCGCAGGGGCCGGATCGGTTCGACGCGCCGCGCGCCACGGGAGCGGGAACGGGATTGCGCGGTGGCATGACCGCCGGCGGCCTGATAGCACAACAAGCTCATGGTGCTGGCCCGCCCCCCCACGCGTGGAGAGCGCACCGCCGCCGCGGCCGACGACGTCGCGCTGGTGGCGGAAGTGGCGCGGGGCTCCCGGGAAGCACTGGCCGCACTCTATGACCGTCACGCCGGCGTGCTGCTGGGGCTGGGGCAGCGCATGTTGGGCGACCGTCGGGAGGCGGAAGACACGTTGCACGACGTGTTCCTCGAGGTGTGGCGCGCCGCCGCCGACTACGACCCCAACCGCGCCCCGGTGCGTGCGTGGTTGATCCTGCGCATGCGCTCTCGGGCGTTGGACCGACTGCGATCCGCGGAACGTCGTCGCGCCGTATCCATGGGAGGGGCGGAAGGGTGGGAGGAGTCCACCCGTCCCACCGCCAGCGTGGAGCGCGTGGCCATCCAGCGCGCAATGGCTGCGTTGCCGGCGGAGCAGCGTCGGGTGTTGGCCCTGGGTTTCTATGAGGGATTGAGCGCGTCGGAGATTGCAAAGCGGGAGGACCTGCCCATTGGCACGGTGAAATCCAGGACGGCGGCCGGACTATCCAAGTTGCGCGCCGCGTTGGACGAGGTTGACAGGAAACGGGAATGAACGACGTCACGGTGGACCGGTTGTGGGACTACGCGCTGGGGGCGCTCGAGGAATCCGAGCGGACGGCGGTGGAGTCTGCGCTGTCCGCCCATCCCGCGCTCCGTGCCGAGCTCGCCGCGGTCATCGCCATGGTGGAGTCGCTGGGCGCCGAAGACACGGTGACACCGTCTCCGTCGGTGAAGGACCAGCTGCTGGCGTCGCTGGACCGGGACCCGCTGGCGCCGTTCCGTCGGAGGCTGGCGGAGATGCTGGACGTGACGCGGGAGCGGGCCGCGGAGCTGCTGGCCGCGTTGGCGGGACCGGGCGAGTGGGGACCGGGCCCGGCGGAGGGCATCCAGTTCTGGCACCTGACGGGCGGTCCGCGCACCGTGGGCGCCGACGTGGGGTTCGTGAAGCTGCAGCCCGGCGCGCACTTCCCCGTGCATCACCACGACGGCGGAGAGCTCACGCTCATCCTGCAGGGCAGCTACCTGGACCTGACCAGCGGTGAGATTGCGCGCGCGGGTGACTTCCTGGAGATGGCGCCCGGCACGTCGCACCACTACGTGGCCCAGCCGGGTCCGCCGTGCATCCTGGCCGCGGTGGTGCGCGGCTTCCGCATCGCGGAGTGACGACGACGGCCCTGCGAGCGTCCCGGTCCCCAAGTCAAGCGGCGCGAGCTTTCGGACTGCGGTGCCGCGCCCCCGGTCCGACGGAACAAAGGCGCGAGCACCGCCCTGGCTCGGTCATCTCGTCGGCGCACGGGCACCGGTGTCCACGACGTGGCATGATGGACGCGCATGAAGCATGGGCTCCACTTGAGGGGCTGCGTCAGAACGAGTGTCCAAATTCGGTCCGATGCCCTCGAACACCCACCCCCCCCACGTTCATGCCGTTCTGCACGCTCGCCCCCCTTCCCCAGTACCAATTTTCCGTCGTCACCGAGCCGGGGAAGGGGGGCACTCGTTTGAGACCAACGCGACTTGTCGTCGGAAAAGAGGTCAACGGTTGACCGATTGCCCCCGTGCAGAACGGCATGAACGTGGGGGGTTAGGTGTTCGAGGGCATCGGACCGAATTGGCCAACTTGTTCTGACGCAGCCCCTGACGCCGCTGGCCCCTCAGCCTTCAGCGACGACGTTCACGCAATCTCGAATCGCGAGCGGTCGTCCAGGTTTGGACATCCCACTGCACCGGCAAGAGCGCATCTTCCGTCGTGAGGGCGTCCACCTCCCACGCTCGACCCTGTGCGGCTTCGTGCAGGGCTCGGCGAGCCTCTAGCCCTAATCTAATGAGACCCTATCGTAGGCGGGTCGGCGTGGGAGCATGACTCACCGACTCCGATTCCGGGTAGCGCGCGTCGTGTCATGATGCATCTCGAACCGGCGTCATTGACGACGATCAGGAGCCGTGCTCGGTTGATGGCAACCGCCATCCACGGAAGTCTCCATGCCCCGCTCCGTCGTGCTTTCCGCGTTCCTCCTCCTCGGCGCAACCCAGAATGTCCGGGCCGAGCAGGACGCTGCTCCCATCAAGGCCGCCGTGCGTGGCGCCTTGCCCGCGGTGCAGGCTTGCTACGAGAGCCGACTCAAGGAGGATCCGACGTTGGAAGGTCGTCTCGTCGTGGAGATCAGGCTGGGCAAGGATGCCGTTCCCGCCGACATCCGCGTCGTCGAGGATCAGCTGGGCAGCGCGCCGGTGGCGGCATGCGTGGTGGGCGCCCTGCGTGAGGTGAGGTTTCCCGCCTCCGCCGCCAACGTCCAGCTCGTCCACCCCTTCGCCTTCGCCCCCACGCGGACGCTGGCGGTGCTCCCATTCGACAACCTCGCGGGTGACAAACAACTCGAGTGGCTGCGCACCGGCATCGCCGAGAGCCTCGTCACCAAGCTCGGGCAGATAAGCAAGCTGGTGCTGGTCGACCGTTTGAAGCTGGACCAGGTCCTCGCCGAGCAGGCACTGGGTCAGTCCGGGGCCATCGACCCGGCGTCGGCGGCCAACGCGGGCAAGCTGGTGGGCGCCCAGCTCCTGGTGACCGGTTCCTACCAGAAGGCGGGTGACAAGCTCCGACTGCACGCGCGCGTCGTCGAGGCGGAGACCGGGCGCGTGCGTCAGGCCGTGGAGGCCACCGGCAGGCTCGACGACGTGTTCGCGCTTCAGGATGAGCTGGCGGGGAGGATCGTCGACATCATGAACATCCCGCCCTCGGCGGACCGCGACGCGGCGCTCGCCCTGAAGGTTGCCAACAGCATGGAGGTGCTGCGCATCCTGGGGCAGGCGTCCAACGCACTCCACGGCGTGGGAGGACCACGGGACAAGGCGCGCGCCGCCGCGTTGTATCGCCAGGTCATTGCGCTGGATCCCAACATCCCGGAAGCCCACCTGGGGCTTGCGCTCTCACTGTGGACCTCCGGGGGTCAGGAGCTGAATCCCGACGTGGAAGCACCGCTGCGCAAGGCCCTGGAGCTGCGACCCGCGTACCACGAGGCGCTGACGTACCTGGCCTTCCACCTGTGGCGCACGGGCCGGAACGACGAGGCGCTGGCCTTGGAGCAGCGTGCGCTCGCCCTCAAGCCGGACTACGCGCTCGGAACCTACGCGGTGTGCATCTCCCTGGCCTCCCAGGGCAAGGCCGACGACGCCATTGCGCTGTGCCGTCGCGCGGTGGAGCTGGACCCGCGCAATTCCGAGTTCCGGACGCAGCTCGGCCAGCTTATTGCCGTGTTCAAGCGTGACTACCCGGCCGCGCGCGAGCTCACGCGGGTTGCCGTCGACGCGCATGAGGAGGGCGAGTGGTCCTATGCCATCCATGCCTACGTGCTCCTCATGTCCGGAGATACGCCGGCGTGCCTCAAGACCATTGACGCGGGCCGCACGGCGCGTGGCAAACAGGCGAACCCGGGACACGCGCAGATGGCCACGGCGGTGGAAGCGGCGTGTCGCGCGCGCGCCGGGGACGCCAAGGGTGCACGCGCCGCGCTGGACACGCTTCCGGACGGGCCCCGGAAGACCCGCCTCCTCGAGAAGGCGCCGGTCCCGCCGCAGGTGCCCGCATTTGACCGGATCATGTGGACGGACATCATCGCCACCTATCCGCCGCCCGTGCAGCCCGCGAAGCAGAAGTAGGCCACTGACCAAGGGATGACCACGGACATCGTCCTGTCAGCGGGCCGGTGTTCTTGCCGGCAAGCGGCGACCTTCGGGTCCACGCACGGTGGGATCCTCGTCGACAAGCTGGCACCCGGCACGTCGCACCACGACGTGGCCCCAGCCCGGTCCACCGTGCATCCTGACGACGTTGACCTGCGAGCGTCCCGGTCCCCAAGTCAACCGGCGCGAGCTTTCGGACTGCGGTGCCGCGCCCCGGTCCCGTCGGAACATTGGCGCGAGCACCGCCCTGGCTCGGTCATCTCGTCGGCGCACGGGCACCGGTGTCCACGACGTGGCATGATGGGCGCGCATGAAGCATGGGCTCCACCTCACACCGCTGGCCTTGCTCCCGGTGCTGGCGTGCGCGCCCGGTGGCGGCGCAAACAGCGGTTCCTCCGACGCCGGTTTCGTCGTCACCGACGCATCACACCACCGGGACGCCAGTGTCCCCGACGCCACCACGCCGGACGCGGGCCCACCTCCCGACGCCGGCAACCCCTGTGAGACGCAGACCTGTTTCACGTTGTGCGGCAAGGAGTTCGTCGTCAGCAACCCGCCGCGCACCCGCGGGCTCACCCACGGCATGGACATCGCTGCGCCCGGCCCCGGGTACGCGGCGCGCCTCTCGTCGTCGCTGGTGGTGACCAGCCACACCTCCGGCGTGCATGTCCGCGACGCCACCACGCTGCAATCCCTGGGCGTGGCCGCCCTGCCCTATCCCGACACACCGGTGGCCATGAACGGTGACGTCGTGTTGTCCACGGTGGCGCAGGGGCTCATTCCCATCGACGTCTCGACGCCGTCATCTCCGACGCCACTGGCCTGGTGGGGCGCCACCAACGCAGCCCTGCAGCCGCCGTACCCCTTCCCCACGCCGCTGGGCTCCTGGAACGGCTCCTGGGTGGTGCAGGTCTCCACCGGCGTCTCCCTCGTCGACGGGAGCGACCCGCAGCACCCGATGGAGGTCCGCTGCCTGGCATTCCCGCCCATGGAGTACGTGGAGCCGCTGAGCTTCTCCGGCGACGTGCTGGTGATGAAGGCCGGCTCGGAATACTGGGGGTTCTCCGTCGAGGATGAATCCCTGTTCACGCCGCGCTGGCGCATCTCCGCGCTGCAGGCGCACCTCGCCGGTGACATCCTGATCGCCTACGACGACGACGCGTACCTCGTGAAGTACCGCGTCTCGTCGACCACCGCGCCCCAGGAGCTCGGCCGCAGCAATCAGCTTCCCTTCGCGCCCATGCAACCGGTGGCGGACCAGGTGGTGCTCCTCGGCGGTGACTCGTGGACCGACGCGGAGTCCGCCATCGACTTCACCGGCGAGGGTTTCATCACCTGGAGCGCCGAGCGCCTGGTGGACCAGCCCTGCGTGTGGCGACTCTCGTCGCGGAGCGGCACCACGGAGCGCTTCGTCTCCGCGCTGCTGCCAGGAACGCGCTTCGAGCAAGAGCCGACGCTCGCCTGTCCACCGCGCAGTCTCTCCGACATCCACCAGGGCGTCAGGTCTCCCGACGGGCTGCACGCCGTCATCACCTCTCCCACGAGCGGCGCCTTCGCCATGCTCGACGTGTCGCAAGGCAGCTTCACCGGTTGGGAGCTCACGGACTACGACGCGGTGCAGCTGCTCTGGTCGCGCAACCACGTCGTCACGCTGGACCAGCAGGGCTGGGACTGGGACCTGCCGGTGCGCACCGACCTGACGCTCGCGTCCACGGAGACCGGCGCAACCCGGGAGGTGCGCAGCCCTGGTCAGTACACCTTCGCGTCGTCGGTGGGCGGGCGGTTATGGGTGTTGAGCCATCCACGCGAGTACATCTACGGCGAGCCCGGCCCCGGTCCCGACGAGCGCGTGCTGTGGTGGCTGGATCCCCTGGAGCCCACGCCCACGCCGCACCAGGTGCCCTTGCCCGCCGGCATGCACCCGGAAGCGCTGGTGGCCACGCCCGACGACACCGAGGTGTGGCTCATCCAGGCCACCTCCGCGTTGCGCGTGGGCGACGACAGCACGGTAAGGGAATCCATCTCCCTGCCATCTCCGCTGAAGACCGAGTACTCCATTGACGTGGTGCCCCAGCGCGGCGGCTTCGTCGCCTCCGTCGTCGACGGGGCGCCGGTGGTGGTGCGGCCGGGTGCACCGGTGCAACGCATTCCCGCCGAGGCGTGCGGCAACGGCTGTCATCCCCGCGCGGCATCCGGCGACGAGCTGGCCCTGGCCGCGGGAGCGGGTCCGCGGGGCGCGTGGAGCTGGACGGACCTGCTGCTGCTCCGCGCCCACGAGGACGGGACCTGGACGGAGACCGCGCGCTGGCCCGGCTACTTCACGACGGTGCTGCTGGGTGAGCGCATCCTCGTGCTCAACGGCGGCGCGGTGCTGCTGGACCGGGACGCGGCGGGACCGTGAGCCTCATGCCCCACCCGTCGTGAGCCATGAACGGCGCTCAGAAGCCGGCGAGTCGCAGCGTGGTGCCGTAGATCTCGGCGTTCCAGCCCTTGGCGTCCGACCACTCCGGCCCGTGGAACGCGGCGCCGAAATCATTGCCCAGCGAGGGCCAGCACTTCACACCGCCCCAGCCGCGGCCGCACAGGTCCGCCTTCCCGTCGCCGGTGACGTCGGCCATGCGGATGGTGCGGTAGTAGCGCGGCAGGTCCCATTCTCCGTCGTCGGTCATCTGCCCGGAGCCCACGGACCACTGGCCAAAGTCCGTCCCGGTCCAGCGCCAGCACTTGAAGCCGCCCGTGGCGCGCGCGCACAGGTCCAGGTCTCCGTCGGCGTCGATGTCGGCGAGGCGGATGGTCGAGTAGTTGTCGTGGCCGTCCCAGTGACTCTGGTTGGACAGCTCCGGCCCCACGATCCGCGGACCGAAGCTGGTGCCGCGCGAGAGATGGCACTTGAAGGCCTGGTTGCTGCGGCCACACAGGTCCACCTTCCCGTCGCCATTCACGTCGGCGGCGCGGATGGTGCTCCAGTTGTTGGCGTCATCCCAGCCCGCCTCATTGCTCCAGTCCGGGCCGTCCACGCGCGTGGGGAAGCCCTGGCCGTTGGAGAGGAAGCACACCATGGTGGTGTCGCTCCGACCGCACACGTCCGCCAGGCCGTCGCCGTTGACGTCGCCCATGCGGATGGAACCGTGGTTCTCCACGTCATCCCAGCCCGCCTCGTCGGACCACGCCGGTCCCTCGACCTTGTGGCCAAACCCGTTGCCGTGGGAGGGCCAGCAGCGGAAGCCGTCCTTGTGGCGCGCGCAGACGTCGGCTTTTCCGTCGCCATTGAAGTCCGCCATGCGGATGGTGCTGTAGTACTTCGCCTCGGACCAGCCGTTGTCGTCGCGCATGAAGTCGGTCTCGAGGGCCGGACCGAATCCGTCGCCACGCGACCTCCAGCACCGGAACCCCTCGGCGTGGCGGCCGCACAGGTCCGCGTCGCCGTCGCCGTCGATGTCCGCGAGCCTCAAGGTGGCGTGCTGGCTCCGACGGTTCCAGCCGCGCGCGTTGGAGAGGTCCGGTCCGTCGACGGCGTCACCAAAGCCGTGCCCGTTGGCCAGGAAGCACGTGATGCCCTCGGAGTTGCGGCCGCACACGTCGGCCATGCCGTCGCCGTTGATGTCGGAGCTGCCGGCGGGGTCATGCAGGTGCGCGCCCAGGGCCGCCTCCACACGCTCCACGTACGGGGTGCGCGGCTGGCCGCACGGACCGCCACCCGGGCCACCGCCCCACCATTCCCAGTGCCACGGCTCACCCTCGACGGTGCGCTTGAAACCGAA
The DNA here is from genome assembly GCA_040752415.1 of Myxococcota bacterium. GTDB lineage: Bacteria > Myxococcota > JACRCW01 > JACRCW01 > JACRCW01 > JBFMGU01. The sequence continues at coordinate 5,695 of JBFMGU010000058.1, read as the reverse complement.
ACGCGCCGCGTTGTTCACCAGCCAGCTGTAGACCTCCGGCTCGCGCGTGTTGAGGTCCAGCGCGTGACCGCTCTGGTGGTTGGAGTAACCGGGGCGCGCGGCCAGGTTGCAGCTGTTGCAATTGCAGTTCTCGTAGCACGCGCGGAGGTACGCCTGCTCGGCGTGGGTGCGGAAGCCACTCACGATGCGGATGGCAACTCCGTCCTCGGCGGCGGCCTGCTGCATCACGTAGTAGGCGTTGGCGGTGGCCACCTCGGCGGGCCGCCCGTCAACGGTCACCACGGTGATCTGGAACGGATTGCCGTTGCTGTAACCGGTGTCCTTGTGCTCCTCGCAGCTGATGAGCCCCTGCTCCAGGATGTTGCTGCCGTCGTCATCGGGCTCCACTTCCACGTCGGCGTGCTCCTCATCCGCGGCCTCAAGCTGGCCACAGGCCTGGGTGCCCAACGCAACGGATGCAGCCAGGAGGAGCCTGGCGACAGTGTCTTGCTGCACGGTTCTGACGCTCCTGCGGCGCAAGGCGGGTGCGCCGGTTCCCCTCGGAAGGAGCGCATTGATGCCCGCCCGCGCGGCGGTTGGCGTCCGCATCTCAACGGAGATTAGGTCGCGGGGAGGTCACCCAACGGGACTACGTCAGGTGGACGTCAGCATCGGACAGGGAGGGGACGTGTTTCCGCGCAACACCGCGTCCAGCACAGTTGCTGCGCCCTGGAACCGAACCAGCCCTCCGGGCGACAACATGGCGGTCCCGCGGCACGCGCCCGGTCCCGGGAGGATGACGCCCAGGCGGCGGCTACGACACCCACTCACCGCGACGTCGTCGAGAAAGCCCAACGGCTCGGCATCCGCGGCACGACGCTTCTTCAACCCGTTCCTCCCACGCGTCGCCGACCCCCCACACACGCCCTCCACACCTCCGCTCCGGACAACCCGGGCGTCGCACGTTGGCAACGCTCTTGCTCCTGGCCGCCACGCGAAATCACAGGGGGGGAGCGGAAATGGCCGGGAACATCGGGACCGACGTCGACACCCTTGCCGCGCGCGAAGCGGACGACAACCCTGGGGGACGAGACCGGACCGCGGTGCGCGGGGTCCGTGCGGGTGTGACGGCGGAATGGGACGTGCGCCTGGCGTCATCCGCGTGCGAGTTGCCGCATGCCTGGGACGCGCTGGTTCCGCCGGAGAGGATCTTCCTCACCCGCAGCTACCTGCGCGCGCTCGAGCGGACACTTCCGTCGGGGATGCGCACCCACTACGCGCTGGTTCGCCATCAGGGCGACGTGGTCGCCGTCGCCGCGTTCCAGCTCGTCGACTTTTCGCTCGCGTCCTGTCTTCCCCCGGAGGGCATTGGTGCACGTCGCATCCGGCTTCCCTGCTGGGCCGCGTTGCGAGCGCTGGCGGCGGCGTTTCGCATTCGCATCCTCGTCTGCGGCAACCTGCTGACGTCGGATGATGCTGGGTTCCACGTCGCGAGGGGAACGACGCCCGCAGCGGCGCACCACGCGCTCCAGCTAACCGTCCAGGCATCACTCCGCCACGTGCCGGCGGCAGGCTTCGCACCCGTCGTGATGATCAAGGATCTCCCGGCGGAGCTGGTGGGGGAGGGCACGGTCCTGGGGGCGGCTGGCTACCGCGCCGACACCTATCAACCCAGCATGGTGCTGCGCATCCCACCTTCCTGGAGAACCTTCGACGACTACGTCGCGGCGCTCCGGTCCAAGTACCGCACGCGGTTGAAATCCGTGCGCAATCGCGGTCGGGCGCTGGAACGTCGGCTGCTCACACCAGACCTCCTGGAGCGGTATGCGGACCAGGTCGACGGGCTGTTCAAGGAGGTCGCTTCGCGCGCCTCGCTCAACGTGATCTCGCCGGGTGCGGGCTACTTCCTTGAGCTGCAGCAGTCGCTCGGCACCTCCTGCGAGACCGTCGGGTACTTCCTGGATGACCAGCTCGTCGGGTTCAACACGCGCCTCCGCATGGGAACAAGCCTGGAGAGCTACATGCTGGGAATGAGCTACGCGCACGCCGGCGTGCACGCGCTCAATGCGCCCCCGCCCGTGCGTGCCGCTTTTGACGAGGTGGATCGGTTGCTCGAGGAGCGAGAGGCCGCACTGCCCCCGCCCCGCATTCCTGCTGGAGCGCAAGTGAAGACCGCAACGCACCCGGCGCGGGATGTGCGCGTGGTCGCAACCGTGCCCCCGGCTGGCAACGCGATCCGCACCGCCTATGTCGAGGCGATGAGACGAAGCACCGATTTCTACGTCGAGAACCAATACGTGACCGACGCGGCCCTCGCCCGCGACATGGTGGAAGACCCTGACCGTCGCCGCCGCGGAATCGTGGTCATCCCCTACGTCCCCGACGTGCTCCGGTTCACTCCGCTGGACCGCGGTGTCCCGCTGTTGGGGATCCGCGGCGCGCAGGCGGGCACGGCCTACCGGGAGATGCAGGTGCTCAAGTGGCTGGAGCTGAAGACGGCCGAGGAGGTGCTGGTGCGTGGCGAAGGTGCCCCGTGGCGCAGCGCCGGCCTGATCGCCACGCCGACGCTGCCAGGTTGCGCGCCGCCCGGAACGCAGCTGCGCATCGGCGGGAAAGCGGAGGAGGCGCCAGAGGCGCTGGAGCCGGATACGCCGCTGGAGCTGGTGGTCTGGCAAGGTGCGCTTCACCGCGGCTGCCCCGTCACCGTGACCCGCAACGACCTGCGCGTCCGCGACGTGATGACGCGTTCCCGCATCAGCGCCTACACCCTCCTCGCCGACGACGCTTCCACCCTCGCTGCTGGCTTACACTCCATCGGGAGCTCCTTCCTGGCGGAGAACGCCGGCATCTATGTCCACGGCAAGGCGGCGGTGTTCTACGAGCGCGGTGGCGGGCTGAGCGCGACGGTGGGGAGCGCGAATCTCAACGAGCGGAGTCTGGGCCTGGACACGCCCGGCTCGCTGCTGGCGGCCGTCGACACCGAGCTCAACGTCTTCTGGGACGGCGCCTCGGTTGCCCCGTGGCTGGAGCAACTCGTGCGGGAGCACACCAACGGGAAGCTTGGCGCGGACGCGGCGGGTGGCTGGATGACGACGTGGGATGCGTGGGCCTGGGAGAACTTGAGCAGCGCGGAAGCGGGGCGCTGGCCCGGCCCGAGCGGCACGCGCATGGTCCGACTGGACGTGGTGGACCGGTGCGTCGTGCTGGGCGGCTGCCCGTGACGATTCCGCGCGGCGCCTCCCGGACCGTCCTACGAGGGGGCGCTGGGCCGCGGTGCCCACGCGTCGCGGAGGCCATGCGGCTGCTGCCGCGACGGGCCGGAGGACCCCAGGGTCGTACACGGGCAGTCCTCTCGTCGTGGGATGGACACGCGCCAGGACCGTGACGGCCACCCGCGCGGCAAACAACGTGACCCCCGGGGCAGACGGGTGATAGGAGCACGCCCGTGAGTATCGCCCGACCGCCCCAGGCCATCGTCCTCCTCGGTGCGCAGCGCTTTGACCCCACCCTGGGCGAGGCCGTGCGCGAGCTGGGCATCACCGGGAAGGTGGCCACCATCACCGCCGGCTGGCAGGAGCGTGAGTCCGAGGACCAGGACCTGGACGAGCACCTGGGTGGCCGCACCGTGAACCTGCGCCTGCACCGTCGTGCGGAAGAGGTGTTTGCCGAGGACACCGAGCTCAACGAGGCCCACCGCGAGAAGCAGGCCGTGCTGCGGCACAAGCAGGACTTCTACCGCATCCGCCTGGAGCACGCGCTGGAGGCCAACCACGTCATCTTCCAGCGCAAGGCCCCCGCCGCCATCCTGGCCGAGGAGGCCGCCGCCTCGCTCGCCGCCATCCGCGCCCTCGACGAGTACCACCTGGGCCAGTGCGAGCGGGTGGACCGGGAGTACGACGCCACCTGGCGCCCGCTGGAGCGTCCCGCCATTGCGCGGCATCGCAGGGAGCTGGCGGCCATCCTGCGCGAGGCTGCGGCGGTGGCCATTGCGGGTGGACACGTGGCCACGTTGCTCAACCGGCTGCGCCTCTTCGGCATTGCCGAGCTCATCGACGGGCACGCGGTGTTCGCGTGGTCCGCCGGCGCCATGGCCATCTCGGAACGCGTGGTGCTCTTCCATGACTCGCCGCCGCAGGGCCACGGCGCCGCGGAGGTGCTGGACCGCGGGCTGGGCCTGTGCCCCGGCGTGGTGCCGCTGCCGCAACCGGAGACGCGCCTGCGCCTGGATGACGTCGAGCGGGTGACGGTGATGGCGCGGCGTTTTGCTCCCGCGCGGTGCCTGGCGTTGCCGGCGCGCGCACGCATCACCTGGCAGGACCAGCGCTTCCACCACGCCCACGGCGTCGTGGAGCTGCGGCACGACGGGACCCACGCACCGGCGTCAACAGACTCCGCCACCGCCTGAGCACAGTGACCATGCAGAACCTGGCCATCCACCAGCTGGAAGCGAGCAAGCCCGACAAGGCCAAGGTCGAAGCCTGGATGACCGGCCGGCGTTTCCCCATCGTCGAGGGGCAGCGTGTCACGTTCGTGTACCGCGGTGAGGTCGACGGCGTGCTGCTGCGGCACTGGATCTACGGGCTGGAGTCGCGTCAGCCGCTCACGCGCATTGCCGGCACGGACCTCTGGTACCTGGTGAGCGAGGTGCCGCCGCGATCGCGCGTGGAATACAAGTTCGAGGTCCAGCGCAAGGGCGTGAGCCAGTGGATCGAGGACCCGCTCAATCCGCACCGCGCGCGGGACCCCTTTGGCGCCAACTCCGTGCTGCAGGGCGAGGGCTACGAGATCCCGGAGTGGACGCGACCGGACCCGGTGGCGCGCCCCGGCAGCCTGGACCCGTTCGTCTTCAAGAGCCGCGCGCTGGATGGCATCCGCCACGGGCACATCTACCTGCCGGCGCGTTTCCGTCGGACGCGGCGCTACCCGCTGCTGGTGGTCCACGACGGCAGCGACTACCTGAACTACTCCGGCATGAAGACGGTGCTGGACAACCTCATCCACCGGCTGGAGATCCCCGACGTCATTGCGGTCTTCACCGACTCCCCCGACCGCCTGCGCGAGTACGCTGCCGACGAGAATCACGCGCGCTTCCTGACCGAGGAGCTGGTGCCGGACCTGGCGGCGCGCCTGCCGCTGATGGACCAGCCGCAGGGGCGTTGCCTCATGGGCGCCAGCTTTGGCGGCGTGGCCTCGCTGTCCACGGCGTGGCGTTATCCCGGGTTCTGGGGTCGGCTGCTGTTGCAGTCGGGCTCTTTTGCGTTCACGGACATCGGTCGACGTCACCGTCACGGGCCGGTGTTTGACCGCGTGGTGGAGTTCATGAACGCGTTCCGCTCCGAGCCGCGCGCCATCAGCGAGCGCGTGTTCGTGAGCTGCGGTGTCTACGAGGCGCTCATCTACGAGAACCGCTCGCTCATCCCGCTCATCGACGCCACGGGCATGCAGGTGAAGTTCGTGGAGTCGCGCGACGGGCACAACTGGGAGAACTGGCGAGACCGCCTGCGCGAGGGTCTCTCCTGGCTCATGCCCGGCCCGCTGATGATGATCTACGAGTGAACCTTCGTCGCCCCAAAGGCGTGGGGTTGGGGTGTGACGGGGTGACGTCGGAAGACCGCGGGACGGGTGGCCCTCCGCGGGCCCTTCAACATTGTTACCTCTGGAGGTATCAGCATTGAAGAGGCGCCCAGGGGCTCCCCCGGCCCCCGGCGTTTCCAGC
>JBFMGU010000057.1:0-47094 GCA_040752415.1 Myxococcota bacterium | reverse complement strand
AGAAGTTCGGACATGAGCCGCGCCGCGTCACACCGCGCACGGACATGGCCTTCGTGTGCTGAACGCCACGGATTGACCCTTGACCAGCCAGCCCTGCCTCAAGCGCTCCCAACGCGCTTCTTTTGGGACTAGTGTCCCGGCCGCTCCGTTTTCCTGGAGCGCGGAGGCGGGATGCGTTGGGTGCAGCGGTGCCTGCTGTTCTTGTTGGCCGTGACGACGACGTCCGGCGCCCAGGCCGCGGGCTTCATGATCTCCGAGATCGGCCCCAAGGCCATTGGCCGCGGCGGCGCCATGGTGGTGAACCCGGATGATCCCACCGCACTGTGGCTGAACCCCGCGGGCCTCTCCTCGGTCTCCGGCGCGCAGGTCTACATCGACGGCTCGTGGGTGAAGCTCAACAGCACCTTCGTGCGCTCGTGCCGGCCCTCCTGCGCACCCACCGCGTACGAGAAGCGCTACGGCAGCGACACCGTCACGGTGAGCCGCCACCCCGACGAGGAGCTGCGCGAGGTGGACGGTGAGCGCGTGGGCGGCTTCTGGAGTGGCGACGTCAACGACAAGCGCGACCTCATCCTGGGCAAGGACGGCGACAGCGTGGGGGTGGCGCAGAACCGCAGCCCGGGTCGACTCATCCCGTTTGCCGCGCTGGCCATCAACGGTGAGCTCATTGGCATCCCCGGGCTGGGGCTGGGCTTTGGCGCCTACGGTCCCAACACGGGCGGCGTGCTCTACGACCGCAACGGCCCGCAGCGTTACAGCGTCATCGAGAGCCTCCCGCTGGAGGCCATCTTCGAGGCGGCCATCTCCTACCGCTTCAATCGCTACCTGGGCTTCGGCCTCGGGCTGGCGTTCGAGAGCATTGGGACCGAGCAGGAAGTGGCCATCAGCATGGACAAGGACGGCCGGGAGACGCGGGAGCGCGACGTGGACCTGCGCCTGAACCTGCGCGAGGACTTCATTCCCACGTTCATGGTGGGCTTCACCTCCAACCCCGTTGCCGGCCTGCACATTGGCGGCAGCTTCCAGCCCACGCGCTACGCGCGCGCCACCGGACCGGTGCGGCTCAACGCCGTCAACGACCAGTCCTGGGACCTGCCGCTCACCTTCGACGGGAGCAACGCGCGTGGCGTGGGCTACTTCACCACCCCGGCCATTGCGCGCATGGGCATCAGCTACGTGTTCGACAAGTGGTTTGACGTCGAGGTGGCGGCGGTGCGCGAGTTCTGGAGCAGCTACACGCACGTGCGCCTGGATGTGCAGGACCTGGTCATCAAGAGCGACCTGCCCGTGGCCAGCGGCCTGCCGCCCACCATCCAGCCCAAGGACTACCGCGACACGTGGAGCCTGCGCGCCGGCGGTGACTTCAACATCCTCCCCGGCGTGTTGACGGTGCGCGCGGGCGCGTTTGCCGAGGAGAGCGCCATCCCGGAGCACACCCTCGACGTCAGCGTGGCGGACAGCAACAAGTTCGGGCTGAGCACCGGCGTGTCCATTGGCTACTTCGGGTTCAAGCTGACGGGGGCGTACCAGCACATCTTCATGGAGCCGCGCGTGGTCGACCAGACGCAGGCGGTGAGCCAGAACCCGCTGGCGGCGTATCCCATCGTCGGCACGCCGGGGAACACCGCGGTGGCGTTGGGCCGCTATGACATGAGCTACGACATCTTCTCGGTGGGCATCACCATGGACGTGGGTGAGGTGGCCACGCGCGTGAAGGGCGCCGTGCAGGGCGACAAGGGCTGGTGGAAGCCGCAGGGCGTGCAGGACCGCACCGTCGTCAACGCGGCGAGCTGGCTGCAGGAACAGTCCAACCTGGATTGAAGCCGCGTGATGGGACCTCGACCTGGAGTGCGGCGGGCCCTCGCCGCCCTGGTCAGCGTCGGCGTGTGTTCATCGGTTCTGCCGGACCACCCGAGAGGGTCCCTCCACCGACGGAGGACCACCGGGCCGGGCGGCAACCCACTCGGCGCTGGCCAGGGCGGCGCGGGCCCGCCGCACTCCAGGTCGAGGTCCAGGCGTCGACGCGATCGGCTCTCACGGCGCGGCGGGGAGGCGGGCCAGTGCTCCGGTCAGCACCGTGGTCGCTCCGTCGACGACGGGGATGCGCACGCTGCGACAGGCCGCACCGTCCTTGAAGATGACCTCGTGCTCACCCGGTGTGACGGCGTGTGCCAGCGCGGTCGCCGTCTTTCCGTCCAGCCACCACGTCGTGCCGTGCGGGGCCAACGACACCGCGCGCGTCTCCGCGTTCCACGCCGTCTCCAACGCGGTCGACGAGGCCGGGCAGGGCACCACCCGCGTCTCCGTGGCCGGCACGTCCTTCCCCGTCGTCACCACGTCCTTCTGCTGACGCGCGTACGCAGCATACGCCGCCGCGAGCTGGTGGAACGTGTGACAGCGCTTGAGCTCCAGCGCGCCGTACGCGCTTTCCCGACGGACCTTGTCATACGCCGCCATCCGCTCGGGCAGCGTGGCGCAGCTCTGCGCCTGCCGCTTCTCCGCCTCCACCACGGCCTGCTGCGCATCCGCCCACGCGCCCACCGCCGCCTGCGACGTCGCCAGGTCCAGCCAGCGGTCCGCCCCGTCGGGCCAGCGCGTGGTCACCAGCTTCGCCAGCGCCACCGAGATCGGTTTGCCGCGCGTTTCCTCGACGAGCGCACGCAGGTTGGAGCGCACCGAGGCCTCGTCGCCCATCTCCTTCTCCAGCTCCGCCATGGCTGCCTGGAGGCCCGCCTCGTCGGTACTCCGGGCCATGACGCGGAACAGCCGCTGCGCCGCGCGCTCCCGCTCGACGGTATCCCCCGGCATGGCCGCGTAGAGCTCGCGCGCCTCCTCCACGCTCGTCGGGTCCTTCTGCTGCAGGAGGTCCTGCGCGGACTTCTGCATCACCGCGCCCAGGCGCTTGCGTCGCTCGGCGTCGAGGTCGGGTTGCTGCAGGGCCTGGCGCGCCACGCGGAACGCCTTGAGCTGATCTCCCGCGGCCAGCGCGGTCTCCGCCTCGCGCACGGGGTTGGCGCACGCCACCAGCAGGAGCAACGCGGCACAGCAGTGTCGGGGGAAGGAGCGCATCTCGGGTCTCAGGGATCAAACCGGTAGCCCATGCCGCGCACGGTCATGAGGTGTTTGGGTGCCTCGGGGTCATCCTCCAGCTTCAGACGCAGCGCGCGGATGAAGTTGTCCACGGTGCGCGTGGTGCCCTCGTAGTCGTCGCCCCAGGCGGCCCGCAGCAGGTGCTCACGGGACTGCACCCGGCCCGGCCGCTCGACGAGACAGCGCAGCAGCGCCAGCTCCGTGCTGGTCAGGGGCACCGCTTCTCCGTTGCGCGTCACCCTGCCGCCGGAGAAGTCCGCTTCCACCTTGCCAAAGCGCACCAGCGAGGGACCGGGCGCCGCGGGACGACGCAGCAACGCCGCCACGCGCGCCAGCAGCTCCTGCAGGCCAAATGGCTTGGACAGGTAGTCATCCGCGCCGGTCTGCAGCCCGGTGACCTTGTCGGCTTCCGTACCCTTGGCGCTCAGCATCAACACGCGCGTGCTCTTCCCGGACTGGCGCAGCGTCTTGAGCAGCTCAAAGCCGTTCACCTCCGGCAGCATGACGTCCAGGATGATGAGGTCATGGTTGCCGCGCAGCGCCTTCTCCAACCCCACGCGACCGTCGCGGGCCACCTCCACCACGTACCCCTCGTAGCGCAGGTTCAGGGAGAGCCCGGTGACAATGGACGCATCATCCTCGACGACCAGGATCTGCTTCGGCGTCGCCTCTTGCATGGGTGACCTCAGGCCTGGGGCGCGGGTTGCGCGGCGGTGGCGGGAGCCTGGTCGGGGATGCGCGGCAGGCGCAACGTGAAGGTGGAGCCCACGCCCTTCTGGCTGCGCAACAGGATCTTCCCCCCGTGCGCCTCCACGATGCGCTTGGCCAACGCCAGCCCCAGCCCGCTGCCGTGCGTGCGCTGCGTGAGCAGGTCCTCCGCACGGTAGAACCGCTCGAAGATCCGACGGTGCTCCGTGCGCAGCACCCCAACGCCGTTGTCCTTGACGCTGAGGTCCACCCAGCGACCGTGCGCCGCCACCCGCACCTCAATGCGCTTGTCCGTGCCGGTGTACTTGAACGCGTTGTGCAGCAGGTTGAGCAGCGCGTCGCCCAGCGCGTCGACGTCAACCATGATGCGCGCATCCGGTGACTGGATGTCCTTGGTGAGCTGGTAGGGCGCCTCCAGGGCCTGGGTGCCAAACGCGGTGACGGCGCGTTCCACCACGTCGGAGGCCAGCGCCGCGCGCTTGGTGTACGGACGCTTGCCCGCCTCGATCTTGGCCCAGTCCAGCACGCGCTCGATCATGCCGCTCAGCCGTTCCGTCTCCCGGGCGCACATCTCCAGGCACTCCCGCTTCTCCTTCTCGTCGTGGACGCGGTCCATCAGCAGCGTTTCCAGGAACATGCGGATGGAGGTCAGCGGCGTCCGCAGCTCATGGCTCACGTGACTCACGAAGTCCGTCTTCAGCCGCCCCAGCTGCACCTCGCGGTACATGCTCATGCTCACCAGCACCACGCCGAGGATGAGCAGCACGTAGAAGACGGAGAGCAGCATGATGTACAGCGCGGCGGTGGTGCGGACCTGCGCGGCCAAGAGGTCGTCGCCCACCAGCTTGGCCTGCAGGTGATAACCCTGCAGCGGCGCGGCCAGGGGGAGCTCCGCCACCACGTCGCGTTGCAGCAGGTGCTCGGGGATGCTCTGGCCCTCCACCCAGCGACGTAGCACCTCCCGCGCCCGCTCCGCGTCCCAGCCCTGCTGCGGATTCTCCGAGACGTTGGTGATCTCCACCGTGGTGCCCGAGCCGGGGAAGTGTTTGGCCACCAGCTCCGGGAGCGCCTGACGCACCTGCTGCAGCAGCTCGGCCCGGCTGGGCGTCTCCGTGGTGTTCCGCGCCTCGACGAGCAGCGACAGGTCCGCCTCCAGCAGCCGCAGCTTCACCTCCGAGCTCTGGCGCAGGCGCGCCTCCGCCACCTCCCGCGCGTCCAGGATGGCCATGATGCCGAATCCGCTGATGGCCAGCGACGGAGCGGCCACCAGGATCATGAACACCACGAAGACCTTGCGGAAGCGCGGGGTGGATTGGCGGGGCTGGCCCATCACGCGTCACTCCACGCTCTCGCCCTGCTCCATGCGCGCCAGCAGCGGGAGCATGCTGTCCTTGCGCGGGGCGGCGTCGGGGGAATCCTGCACGTCGCGGAGGCGGCGCTCAATCTGGCGGGTGCGCGTGGCGGCCTCGTGGATCTCCGCGCTGGCCTGCTCCAGCTTGCGCCGCGTCTTCTCGAGAATCTCGCCGAACTTCCCGAACTCGCTCTTCACGCCGCGCAACAGCTCCCACACCTCGCTGGAGCGCTTCTCGATGGCCAGCGTGTTGAAGCCCATGCGCAGGCTCTGCAGCAGCGCGGCCAGCGTGGTGGGACCGGTGAGCATGACGCGGTGGTCGCGCTGCAGCATCTCGCTGATGCCCGGTCTCCGGAGGACCTCCGCGTACAACCCCTCGACGGGGAGGAACATGATCGCGAAGTCGGTGGTGTTCGGCGGGTCCACGTACTTCTCGCGGATGGTGCGGGCCTCCAGCCGGATGCGCTCCTCCAGACGACGTCCCGCCTCGTCGGCGGCGGCGGGGTTGGCCTGGTCCTGCGCCTCCAGCAGCCGCTGGTAGTCCTCCTGCGGGAACTTGGCGTCGATGGGCAGCCACACCGGACCGTTGCCGCCGCGGCCGGGGAAACGCACCGCGAACTCCACGCGCTCGGCGCTGCCCAGCTTGGTGGCCACGTTCTTCAGGTACTGGTCCGGCGTCAGGATCTGCTCCAGCAGGCCCTCCAGCTGCACTTCACCCCAGATGCCGCGGGTCTTGACGTTGGTGAGCACCTTCTTCAAGTCGCCCACGCCCGCCGCCAGGGTCTGCATCTCGCCCAGGCCGCGGTGCACCAGCTCCAGCCGCTCGCTCACCAGGCGGAAGCTCTCGCCCAGGCGTGCCTCCAGCGTGGCGTGCAGCTTCTCGTCGACGGTGGCGCGCATCTGCTCCAGCTGGCGGTGGTTGTCCTCCTGGAGCTGGCGGATCTGCTGCTCCATGACGCCGCGCATGGTCTCCAGCTTGAGGTCATTGGCGCTCTTGAGCTCCGCAATGGCCTGCCCCTGCATCTGGCCCATGCGCGTCATGGTGGCCACCAGGCTGGACTCAAAGCGTGACAGCGAGTCCGCCAGCTCCGTGCGCACGTGCCCCGAGCTCTCCCGCGCCTGCGTCACCATCTTCTCCAGCTTGTCCGCGTGGTCCTGCTGCAGCGTGCGCAGGTGCGTGTCCACCGTCTCACGAATGCGCTCCAGGCGGCCTTCCTGCGTCTGCAGCTGGGCGCCCAGCTCGTCGGAGAACAGGCGGAAGGAGCTGGCCATCTCCGTGCGCGTCTCGCGGCCCAGGCGTTGGAACTCCTCGCGGCTGCGGGAGAGCTCGTCGCGCACGGTGCGGTCGGAGCGGTCGCTGCTGTCGCGGAGCTGGGCCAGCTGGCCCTCCAGACGACGCGCGCCCTGGCTGTTGGCATGCCGCAGCAACGTGATGACCTGCAGCACCACCACGGCGAGCAGCAACACCACCACGGCCACGAGGAGCGTCTCGGTCATGTGGGAGGCACCATGTCAAATCGGGCGGCGTTGGAAAAGCGGGCGGACCCGGCGCTAGGTTGCCGACGCATGAAGCCGGAACACAGAACGGTGGTGGTGTTGGCAGCGTTGGCGGCAGCGGCAGCGTTGTCGTCGGTGTGGTGTCCGCGCAGCCCCGAGCCGCCGCACACGGAGGCCACCAGCCCGCCCAAGCTGAAGTCAGGCGCCCAACCGCTGCGGAATACGGAGCAGTTCCCCGAGGGGACGCCGGAGGCGCAGGAGAACAGCGCGCCCTCCCGTCCTGCGCTGCCCGCGCGTCTCAAGCCCGGGGCGCGCAGCGTGGCGGCGGTGATGCAGGAGTTCGCACGTCGGGATGGCGGGGCGGAGAGCGCGCCCGGTGGCGGAGACGCGCCCGGTCCCGGCACGACGACACCGCAGGGTGGTGCGGCAGGCGCGACGGGCGGCGGTGCGCGGCTGGACAAGGATGACATCAAGGCGGCCGTGCGGGCGGTCATCCCGTCGATGAAGCACTGCTACGAGAGCGGGCAGAAGATGACGCCGGAGAGCCAGGGGAAGGTCAGCATTGCCTTCACGCTGGTGGCCGCCGACGGTGGCGGGTTCATGCGCGACGCCGAGATCAAGAGCAGTGACCTCGGCAATCCCATCATCGACGCGTGTCTTCTGCAGAGCCTGACGGAGGCGCGCTTCCCCGTGCCGGAGGGGGAGGGTGAGGTGCGCGTGACATATCCGTTCGTATTCCGCGGAACGGCGGAGACGTCAGCGGAACAGACGCGGAAGTAGGCGGAAACGCCAGGGCGGCGTGACGTCGACCTCGGTTGATCCCGGTCCGTCATTGAACGCCTGGGCCGCAAGGGTGGGCTTGACGGCTTGTGGGCGCCTGGGGCGGCGGAAGTGAGCGTGCGCAATCCGGGTGAAGGGTCTCACCATCCGCTGTGAGGTGTGTGGCGCCGTGGATTCCCTGGCGCGCTCTCTACCGTGGGATGCGAGCGCGGAGGTTGCGTCCTGGCGAGGCCGGCGCTGTCGCTGTGGCGGCGCGCTGGATGCCCACGTTGAAGTAGCCCCAAGCCGACGCCGCTTAGCGTGGGCTGGGCGCTTCGTGGCTGGAACGCTAAAGCAGTCCATTGGGACACTGGAGGCTCCGCCGTGACCACCGGATCAGAGCGACGCATGATGCTGGAACTGACCGCGCTTGAGCGCTCGCTGGAGCACACCTTGGACGCGCTGTCGCGCATTGGGGCTGAGCGGGACGCCGCGGTCAGCCAGGGCGCCGCCGCCGCCGCTCGGGAGCGCAATGCTCGCAGCCGCGTTGCTGACCTGGAGCGCAAGGTTGAAGCGCAGAAACAGCAAGCGCTGGAGGCGGAGAGCGCCACCGCACAGGCTGCCGCTGGGGCGGACGAGGTGGCAGCCGGGCTCCGGGAGCGTGTGGCTGAGCTGCACCGTTACGTCGAGACCATCCGGGTGTCGTGGCAGCTCACGCTCCAGGAGTTGAAGGAAACGAAAGAGGAGAACGCAAAGTTGCAGGCACGGCTCAAGCAGGCTGAGCGGAAGCGTGGTGCTCCGCCCGCGCAGCAACACTGATCCCGCGCCGAGCACCCACCGAATCCAAACCGCCCAGCGAGGACACCATGACCTCATTCAGATCGTCCCACCCAGGAACCATGTTCGGGCTCGGTGTTGCTCTCTTCATCGTCGTCGCGCTGCTGTTGATGCGTCTGCCTGCCCCGTCGTGAGCTCGCTCTGGTGCGCCGCTTTGAACGACCGTCGTTCCCAAAGGGCGCCGGACAGTCAGGGCAAGGCCAGCGGTGCCTTCAAGCTGGTGGCCGCCGACGGTGGCGGGTTCATGCGCGACGCCGAGATCGAGAGCAGTGACCTCGGCAACCCATCATTCGACGCTTGCTTGCCACGGAGCCTGACGGAGGCGCGCTTCCCAGTGTCGCTCAAGACAAGGCCGGGTGTGTGCTCGTGACCTGCTCGTGACGAGATTCGCCAGATCGTCGGTTAGGGCTGCGTAGGAACAATTTGGACACGTGGTCCCTGACTGCCTCCAGCGGACCACGACCTGGAGTGCGGCTGGCCCTCGCCGCCCTGGTCAGCGCCGAGCGCGTTCACAGCGGACCGAACGGCCCTGGGACTCAATGACGTCGGGCGAGGCGTTGTCTCGTGGCGCGTGGAGCCTTGACGGTTGTCCAAACCTCTCGACGCTGACCAGGGCGGCGAGGGCCCGCCGCACTCCAGGTCGTGGGCCACTGAAGCCGATCAGGACCAGATGGGCAACGTGCCTTGACTCGGCCCTCACGTCCGTCTCGGATTACGAGAATACCCCTCAGCCCAATGGTTTGACGGGCCCGCAGTGGAATCCCTAACGTGATCTAACCTGGTCAGCTCGGGCTGCCAGTGGTGCCACCAATCCGTGGCAACCGACCGCCGCTCCCACCTTGCGCGCGCCTCCCGAGCAATCGCCGCGCCGAGATGGAGCACCAGGCGCGGAATCGGTGTCGAGGTTGGCAACCTGTGCAGGGACGCGCACGACCTCGCGGATCAGCGCGGCGAGGTCTCGACGCTGGCGCGCAGCCTGGGGTCGCTCCGGGCGACGCCCTTGGCCGCGGTGGCTCCCTGGTCACGTGTCGGCTCAGGGCTGGCGCGTCGCCGTGGCCTCTTGCACCACGATCTCCGGCGGGATGAGCGGCTCCACTCCGCGCGGCGCGGGTGCCCCGGGGCGCTCCGCGACCTCCCCGTGGATCCTGATCTCCGGCGGGTACAGCGGCTCCAGCGTGGGGCGCTGGCCCCGACCCGAGAAATCCACGTGCACCACGATCTCGGGAGGAATGAGCGGTTCCGTGGAGTGGGCTGCGCCCCCCGCCACGCGCACGCGCTCCGGCTGACCATCCGCGCCCCGCACCATCACGACGCGGCTCTGCGCTTGTGGCCGCGCATCGACGGGACCTGCCACCTGACCGGGAAGCGGTGACGCCGCACGCGTGGGCGGCGAAGGCACGTCCGCAGCCCGCGGCCACAACACCAGGCCGAGCAGCAGCGCTGCCATCCCCACCGTCATGAGCATCACGTCGCGCGTCTTCATGGCGTGTACGTGCTGCTGCTGACGCAGCGGAACCATTGGCTGTTGTTCTTGTTGCAGATCCCGTCGAAGTTGTTGATGTCGGTGCCGTTGACGCAGAGGGCCTCGTCATCTCCCGCGCGGTTGCCAATCCAGTCCCCGTTCAGTGCCACCGCCGCCACGCCTCCGTTGGCCGAGGCCAGCTGGTAGATCTCATGGTACGTGGAGATGTGACCGCCCAGCGCCGCGCAGGTGGTCTGCGCCGACACAAAGTTCTGCGGTGGAATCCAGTTTGTGGCGCAGAGGGTGTTGCTGCGGGTCACGCCGTTGTTGCTGGCGGTCATGGTGACACCCAGGCCGTTGAACGGTGCGGTGCACGGGCGCGGCCCGGCGGCAACGAGCTGGGACCAGCTGGTGGTGCCTGAGTTGTTGGTTTTGCGGAACCAGAGGTCCTGGTCAAAGAAGCTGCCCGCAACCTGCAGGGCATAGTTGTTGGCGTTGTTCGAGTGCCGCACGTCGAGCACGTGCT
Source organism: Myxococcota bacterium (assembly GCA_040752415.1). GTDB lineage: Bacteria > Myxococcota > JACRCW01 > JACRCW01 > JACRCW01 > JBFMGU01. The sequence goes on along the minus strand of JBFMGU010000057.1, from coordinate 36,864 downwards.
GCCATGAGCTGGCGCCGGGGTACGCGTTGACCGGCGCGCTGGTCTCGAAGAAGCCGCTGCGCGTCGCCAGTGCGCCCAGGTCGTCCTTGGTTTCCGTCCGGCTCTGCAGGGTGCCCCAGATCACGGCGCCATCCGCGCGCACGTTGCCGGTGGCGTGGACCTGTTCCGAGGGGCCGGTGGTGCCAATGCCCAGGTTGCCCGAGACGTAGGTGGTGCCGGAGGTGCCGCCGGCAAGCGTGAGGAAGCTGTTGCTGTCGTTGTGGATTCCGCCGCGGAATTGGGCTTGTGCCTCGTGGTAGACCGTGCCGCTGTTGAAGTAGGCGCCGCCGGGGATGATCACGTAGGAGCTGGCCACGATGTACGGGTTGGCGGCGGTGAAGCGGAGATTGCCGCTGGAGTCGGAGGGCGCCACGACGTTGAGGAAGCCGTTGGCGGCGATGTTGGATGCGGCCAACGGCGCATAGCCCGTTCCCGCGCTGTCATAGGTGCGCACCGCGCCGCCGGAATCCACGCCGAGCTGCGCGGTGGTCCCGCTGTTCCACTTGAAGCTGATGCGCGGAGTGTTGGCGCTGCTGATCTCCAGCGGTGCGGTGGCGGACGCGGTCCCGGAGCCGCCGTTGAGGCGCAGCGGGCCGCTGATGCTGATGGTGGTGCCATCGTCGGAGATGAGGGAGTCGCCGCCGGTGGTGCTGGCGGTGAACTTCACCAGCCTGTTGGTAGTTCCGCTGATGTTGGCCGAGCCCGCCGGGCCCTGCGGGCCGACGGGGCCCTGAGGACCCTGAGACCCGGTGGGACCCTGCGGACCCTGCGGACCGACGTCACCTTGCGGTCCCTGCGGCCCAGCGGGGCCTTGTGGACCCTGCGGACCGACGGGACCCTGGGGACCCTGCGCCCCCGTCGCTCCCTGCGGACCCTGCGCTCCGACGGGCCCGGTGGCGCCGTGACAGGCGTAAGTCACCGTGCTTCCCACCGTGAAGCGTGCGCCGCCATTGGGGCAGACCGGGTCGCCCGGCAGCAGGTCCTCGGCGAGCACGGACTCACCCTGCGGACCCACGGGACCGACTTCGCCCTGCGGTCCCTGCGGACCCACGGGGCCTTGTGCTCCCGTCGCACCGACGGCGCCATGGCATGCGTAGGTCACCGTGTTGCCCACGGTGAAGCGGCTACCGCCCTCGGGGCACACCGCATCTCCCGGCGCCACTTCCTCCGACGTCACCGACTCGCCCTGCGGACCAACGGGACCCTGCGGCCCCTGCTCGCCTTGCGGCCCCACCTCACCTTGCGGGCCCTGCGCACCGACGGGACCAGCCGCGCCGTGGCAGGCGTACGTCACCGTGTTTCCCACCGTGAAGCGGGTACCACCGTCGAGACACACCGCGTCGCCGGGCAGCAGCTCCTCGGCGAGCACGGACTCACCCTGGGGGCCGGTGGGGCCCTGCGGACCTTCCGGACCCTGCGGGCCCACTTCTCCCTGCGGACCTTGCGCTCCGGTCGCGCCGACGGCGCCATGGCACGCGTAGGTCACGGTGTTGCCCACGGTGAAGCGGCTGCCACCCTCGGGGCACACCGCATCTCCCGGCACCACTTCCTCCGACGTCACCGACTCGCCCTGCGGACCAACGGGACCCTGGGGGCCCACCTCTCCCTGCGGACCCTGCGCTCCGACGGGACCGGTGGCGCCGTGGCAGGCGTACGTCACCGTGCTTCCCACCGTGAAGCGGGCGCCACCGTCGGGACAGACCGCGTCGCCCGGCAGCAGTTCCTCGGCGAGCACGGACTCACCCTGCGGTCCCACGGGGCCCACCTCGCCCTGCGGCCCCTGCGGACCCACCGGGCCCTGTGCTCCGGTCGCACCGACGGCGCCATGGCACGCGTAGGTCACCGTGTTGCCAACGGTGAAACGGCTGCCGCCCTCGGGGCACACCGCATCTCCCGGCGCCACTTCCTCCAACGTCACCGACTCGCCCTGCGGACCGACGGGACCCTGGGGACCCTCGGCTCCCTGCGGCCCCGCAGGTCCGGGCTCACCCCGCTCGCCCGCGGGACCCACGAAGGTGCTGGCGGCACGGCACGCCCACTGTCCCTCGACGAACTGGAGGATCTCATTCTCCTGGCACGGTCCCAGGCTGATGGTGGGTTGCGGCCCTGCGCCCACCAGCAGCGGCGCGGTGGCCTGCAGCCCCGTCAGGAAGTCGTCGGGACCGTGCTCGCCAAGGCGGTCGGCGGTCAGGGCCCGGTCCGCCACCACCGCGGAGCCCGCGCGCACCGCATAGGGCACCGACTGCACCGCAAGGCGCGGCGTCATCGCATTGCCATCAACCACCACCTCCAGGAACAGCGGGGTGCCGTTGAAGACGTCGCCCAACGGCGTCACCGAACCCAGCGCCACGAAGAAGCGCCCATCCATCACATCAACGCTGGCGTGTGTCTCCTGCCACAGCGGGTTGCCGCCTTCCGCCTCTGCGTACAGGGCGAATTGCATGGGGAATGCCGCCGTGACCGCCTGCCCGTCGTCGGCCAGCCGGCCCGCAAAGGCCACCGTGCCGGGAACCTGCGCGTGCAGCGGCAATGACCAGAGCGTCAGAGCCGCAAGGATGGCCAGGAATGCCCGCTTCATGATGCTTCTCCGAGTTTAGCGCTGCAGGGTGTTGTCGGCCCCAAGCGTCTTCTTGTCGTGGGTCACGGGTTGTGCAGCCACCGGCCCACCCAGCTCGGCTTCCAGCACCAGTTTCCCGGACTGCATGCGGCCCGCTCCGGAAACCACGCGGGCAGCGGCAGGCGTGTGGTTGCCGGCGTGGGTCCCGCCGTCGCGCCCGGCGCCCGGAACCTCCGAGGGAGGCTCGGGTTCAAGCAGGATGTCATCGGGACATGCCGAGAGGAGAAACAGGGCCCACAATGCTGCAACAAACCGGTTCACGGCTGATACTTGCCATGCCCCTGTCTCGGTCCACAAGGGAAATCTTGCCCACCCACGGGATGCCGTCGCTGCCGCGGAGCGTGGCAAAAGTCAGCAGGCGTTCGTCATCCGGGAGGGCAGCGGCCTCGCGAGGGCCACATACCCTGGCTTAGGCTATGTGCTTAGCCTCCGTCCGGAATCGCCGCGCCCTCGCCCAGGTGCTCGTCGAGCGGGTCACCGTTCATGCCATGCCCCGGCGCCAGGAAGCACCACTCCGCCCTCTTGTTGCGTCCCACCTTGCCCAGCACACCGCGCAACCGGATGGGCATGCCTTCACGCAAGAGCGTTCCTTCCACGGCAAACACGCCGGTGATGCCCGGGTGGACGGAAAGGGCGCCGCGCTTCCACTTGAACGAGATCGGTTCCATCGCCGCTTCCCCCGAAGCCCGGCGCGCCGGCCCGATTGGGACCAGCGCGAAAATGGCGACCAACCGCAGGGTGGCCGCCATTCTTAGCGACGTCAATTCAGGGAAAACCCTGGTTCGCAAGAACTTCGCGACTTTTTACTGCACGTGGCTGCGGTCCCAACGGAAGGAGCTCATCAGCTTCTCGCGCACGGTGCGTTCCTCTTCCTCGTCGCCGGCGTCGCACACGTAGGTGGCCAGGATGGCGCGCGTGCGGTCAATCAGGTGCCACACCTGCCAGTATTCCGGCTCCGGTGACGGCGTGACCAGCTCCATCTCCACCACCGGCGTCCCGTCGAGCGTGCGCACGTGGATGTCTTCCGCGGGCACGTCCCAGCCCTGCTCGTCGGTGAAGCGCTGGGCCATGTCCTTGACCTCGTCGAGGTCGGGCTCGTCGCAACCCTCGCGGTAGAGGCAGGAGAAGTGGAGCGCGCCGGCGCCTTCCGGGTTGTAGACGGAGATGATCCCGTCGGTTTCCTCCCAGTGCCATCCACGCGGCACGTCCAGGGCGAACCATCCTTCCCACGTCACCAGGTCCGGCTTGCGTGTCATGCGCCTCACCCGTGTGCGGCAGCGGCGTGGCTGCCCGCGTCGGTGGCGCCGGGGTCCTCTCCGCGCGCGCGTTTGACCACCTGCATGAACTGCTCCTTGTCGGAGGCCTTCTCCAGCGCCACCTCGGGCAGGACCTTCCCTTCCCGCACCAGCTTCTCCAGCGCCATGTCCACCGTCTGCATGCCCACCGCGGTGCCGGTCTGCATCAGGCTGGGCAGCTGGAAGCTCTTGCCTTCACGGATCATGGCGGTGACGGCGGAGTTGCCAATCAGGATCTCGTGCGCGGCCACGCGGCCTTTTCCGTCGGCGGTCTTCAGCAGCTGCTGCGCCACCACGCCCACCAGGCTCTCCGCCAGCATGCCGCGCACCTGGGGCTGTTCATGCGCGGGGAAGCTGTTGATGATGCGCTCAATGGTGGCGGCCGCGCTGTTGGTGTGCACGGTGGCGAAGACGAGGACACCAAAGCTCGCCAGCTGCAGCGCCAGCTTCATGGTCTCCGTGGTGCGCAGCTCACCAATCAGGATCACGTTGGGATCCTCACGACCCGCGCTGCGCATGGCCACTGCGAACGACGACGCATGGGGTCCCACCTCGCGGTGCGTGACCTGCGCCTTCTGCGAGACATGCACGAACTCCACCGGGTCCTCGATGGTGAGGATGTGGCAGGCGCGCGTGTGGTTGATGTGGTTGATCATGGCCGCCAGCGTGGTGCTCTTGCCGCTGCCGGTGGGACCGGTGACCAGGATGAGCCCCGCACGACGCTCCGCGAGTCGACGTATGGCGTCGGGCGTGCCCAGCTCCTGCAGACTGAGCACCTGGGAGGGAATGACCCGGAACACCGCGGCCAGCCCGGTGGCCTTGTAGAAGTAGTTGGCGCGGAAGCGCGCGCGGGTACCGAACGCGTAGGCAAAGTCCAGGTCCCACTCCTCGACGATCTGCTTCTTCTGCTCGGGCGAACAGATCTCGAACAGCAGCGCCTCCATCTCGGCGGTGTCGACGGAGTGCTCCCGGATGGGGACGAGCTCACCGCGGCTGCGCACCATGGGTGGATAGCCCACGCCGAGGTGGAGGTCGCTGGCCTTCATGGCGAGCATCTGGTCGAAGAGCGCGTCAATGAGGGCCATGGCTCATGCTCCCTTCCTGCCCAGCAGCGCGCCCGCTTTCTGGAAGAGCGCGTTCTGCTCCTTGGGTGGCGGTGCGGCCTCCGCTCCGGGGCGCTTGCCGGTGATGATGGCCTCCAGCTCGTCGGGCGCCTCGCTGTTCTGCTTGGCCACCTCCAGCGTGGTCCTTCCGCTGCGCACCAGCTCGGCCAGCGACTCATTGAGCGTGATGATGCCCAGCGCCTTGCCTCGCTGTTGCAGGCTGGGAATCTGGTAGGTCTTGTTCTCGCGGATGAGGTTCCACAGCGGCACCATGCCGGGCAGCACCTCCGCCGCCACCACGGAGAACTTCCCCGTCGACGACGGCATGAGTCGCTGGCTCACCACCATGCGCAGCGCGCCGGCCAGCGTGGTGCGTACCTGGGCCTGGTCGGCGGGCGGGAAGAGGTCGATGAGCCGGTCAATGGTCTTGGCCGCGCTGGGCGTGTTCATGGTTCCCAGCACCAGGTGACCCGTCTCGCTGGCGGAGAGCGCCATGCGCACGGTCTCGGTGTCGCGTAGCTCACCCACCATGATGACGTCGGGATCCTCGCGCAGGCTGCCCTTGAGCGCAGAGGCGAACGTGCGAGTGTGCGCTCCCACCTCGCGCTGGCTCATCATGGCGCGCTTGCGCGGGTGCAGGAACTCAATGGGATCCTCGACGGTGATGATGTGATGCGAGGTGCCCGCGTTGATGATGTCCAGGATGGCCGCCAGCGTGGTGGTCTTCCCGTGGCCGGAGGGGCCGGTGATGATGATGAGCCCCTGGTGGTGATGCGTGGCGCCCGCAATCTGCTCGGGCAGTCCCAGCATGGCCAGCGTGGGAATCTCCGTGGGGATCACGCGGAAGGAGCCCTTCAGTCCGGTGCGCTGGCGCGAGACGTTCACGCGGAAGCGGCCCAGCGTGGCGTGGGAGAGCGCGAAGTCCACGCTGCCGTCGCGTTCCAGTTGCTCCTGCAGCCGGTCGGGCACCGCGTGGACAAGGAGCGCGTCCACCGCCGCGGCGGGGATGGGCTCACCATACGGGATGAGCTCGCCGGCAATGCGCAGCAGGACGGGGCGGTCCGCCACCAGGTGGAGATCGCTGGCCAGCAGGCTGCGCGCGCCCTGCAGGTACATGTCCAGCGTGAAGCCCGGCGGGATGGAAGGCTTCGTTCTCGTCGGAGGCGCGCCAACGGGCGTCACCTTCGGCGCGGGTGGTGTGGGCGCAACCTCCTCCAGCACTTCCGCTTCGGGCTCGCTCGCCGGTGGCTCCGCGGCTTTCGCCACGACGGGTGGCGCGGGGACATCCAACGGCATCGGCGCGGGTGCGGGCCTGGCCTTCTCGACGGGAGCGGGCGCCGCCGTTTTGACGTCGTCCAGGGGAGCGGGAGCGGGCTTCCCCGTCGGTGCGGGTGCGCCGCGTTGCACCACCACGCGCGCTTGCAGGTCCGTGCCCTTGAGCACCACCTGCACGGCAATCTTGCCCAGCGTGGCGTGCTGCCAGGACCACGACGTGGGTTTGTCCGAGACCTTGGCGAGGTGCGGCTCACCCTTGAGGATCTTGAGCGCGTCGCGCACGGCGGCGTCGGTGAGCTTCTCCGCGGCCAGCGCCTGGTACGTGTTGTTGATGCGCGCCATGGGTGCACGACCCGTGGCCAACGCCAGCTCCTGAACCTCCTTGCGGCTCAAGTGCTTCAGCAGATCCTTGACGTCCATGGAGCGCGCGCGACCCTTGCGCCCCTCGCCACCTGGAGCGCGCCGGCGTGTTTAGCCCAGAGCGCAAGCGCAAGATAGCGAGAAGGCCAACGGGCGGAGGCAGAGCTTGAGGTGGAGCGCGTGCTCAGGCTTGTGCGCCGTGGGTGAGACGGTAGACCTCGGCCGCCGCGCCCACACCCTTCAGGGAAACGCTCTGGCGACGCTCGTGGTAGCCCGCGTCATGCACCATGGCCGGCACGCCGCTGGCGGAGAACACCGGCGTGGTCACCCAGATCTCGCCCGCCGCCGCCAGGCCCTGCACGCGCGCCGCCACGTTCACCGTCTGCCCGAAGTAGTCCAGCCGGTCGTCGCTGTTGACGGCGAGCGCGGGCCCCTCGTGCAGGCCGATCTTCAGTCCCGTCTCGTAGCCCATCTGGGACACGCGCTGGTTGATGGCCTCCATGCGCGACATCATGGCCACCGCCGCCTTCACGCCGTCCTGTGGCGTCGAGAACGTGGCCATGATGGCGTCGCCCATGGTCTTGATGATCGCGCCCCGGTTCTCGCGCACCGCCTGGGTGAGCACCTGGAAGTGATCCTGCACAAAGCCGTACGCCACGATGTCGCCGGTGCGGTCGTACAGCTCGGTGGAGCCCTTGAGGTCGGTGAAGAGGATGGTGAGGCTGCGCAGGCTGAGGCGCAGGTTGCGGTCCAGCTCCTGGATGCGGAACAGGTCGCGGAAGCTCTGCGTGTTGAGCAGCGCCTTCCCGGTGACGAACGGCGCGCAGTGGCTGGGGTGGGCGGTGATGATCTTGTGCAGCTGGTCGAACTCGGTGCGCACCACCATGTAGCTGACGCGCTGCTTGGTCAGGTTGCGCACGGAGATGGTGGCCACTCCCGGCGTCACCACCACGCCGCGGGGTGAGAACCCGCCGCGCACCACGTCAATCTCCGCGTTCTGCTGGCTGTCCTCCCCGGGCTTGGCGCCGTGCACGAACACCGCGCTGTGCTGGTCCGGGCTGATGACGCGGTAGAGCTCGCCGGGGGCCACCTCCAGGCGGAAGCTCTCGCTGCGGTCCGGGGAGACGGTCTGGAACGCGCGGATGCTGCTCTGCACGTAGTCGGTGAGCTGCTGGCTCCGTCGGAAGTTCGCGGAGAAGTAGTAGCGACGGTAGTGGTCCGGGTCCTTGAAGGGATCCAGGTTGAGCGCGCGGATGGCGGAGTTCAGCGTGAAGCTCACCTCCACCTGGTCATCCAGCTGGCTCGGCACCTCCACGTTGCACACCACGCAGAAGAACTTCTCCTTCTCGACGTCATTCATCGAGTTGTGGCTGTATTCCACGCCGCCGCACTGCGGGCAGATCATGTTGTAGTTGAAATCCAGCAGGCCCAGCTTGGCGGCGTGGATGAAGACGTCCAGCAGCTCCTGCGCGTCGAATCCGTACTGGCCCGCCCAGGCCACCGGGTTCATGCGGAACAGGCTCCAATCATCCAGCTCGCGGATGAGCTGACCCACCTTGTCCACCGTCTCCGGTCGCAGCGTCTTGAATTCCTTGAGCGTGGTGAGCTTCTGCTCGAGCGTGGCATGGTTCATCTGCATCTCCTGGAACGCCACTCCACCATACCGCGACCACGTCCGGGGACCGTGGAAACAGCCCGGAAACATTCCCCCCGACATCTTCCGGTTGACCGCTGGGCACCGTCGACCTAGTGGGCCGCGGGAAAACCGTGGAGGCGGATGTGGGCGGGACCCAGGTCAGCGCGGTGCGGTTGCGGGTGGAGGCCGACGGATCCCTGTCCGTGGCGACGGGCGGCCGCGTGTTCAAGGGGCAGCCCATCCGTCGGCCGCGGGAGCTGGCGTTGGGCATGGCGCTGCACGTGCGGCTGCTGGTGCCCGGTCCGCAGGGGAACGCGTGCGTGGACGTGCTGGGACGCGTGGAGCAGCTGCTGGACGCGCCCGCCGGGATTCCCGCGCTGGGCTACCGGCCGGGCAGCGAGGTGGAGTTGGTGGTGGAGCGGGTGAGCGGGGACGGCGTGGAGGGACTGGCTCCCGCAACGCTCACCCCGCCCGAGGAGACCGACCCCAGCGGCGTGGTGGGCAGCCTGCGGGACCTGGGCTTCCTGGAGCTGCTGCACGTGCTGCGCCTGGGGCGCAAGACCGCGCGCGTGGACATCCAGCCCCGTCGGGGAGAAGGCGGCGTGCTCTACGTGCGCGACGGCGAGGTGGTCCACGCGGAGAGCGGCGGCCTGACCGGGATGCCCGCGTTGTGCGCGCTCTCGACGGTGGTGCGGGGCGCCTTCCGCCTGCGCTCGCGCCTGCGGCCCCCGCGCGAGACCATCCGCCTGTCCTTCGCGGAGATCGTGGAGGAGCTGGTGGGGCCGCACGCCGACGGGACCGCGCAGGGCCAGGAGAACGTCGACACACGGTGACGGCAGGACACGCCCAGGCCTGGGCCGACGGTGGGAACACCCAAATCATGCTTTGTCCGCGGGGGGGACCACGCTAAGTTCGGGGTGGTTCTCGAGGAGCGCCCGTGTCCGACGCGGTCACCCAAGGCATCCGCATCCAGGTCCGCAGCGAGTTCCGCCCCGAGCGGAGCAAGCCGGAGCGGCGCATCTACTTCTTCGCGTACACCGTCCGGATCTCCAACGAGAGCAACCGCACCGTGCAGCTCATCAGCCGCCACTGGATCATCACCAACGCCCACGGCCACGTGGAGGAGGTGCGTGGTCCCGGCGTGGTGGGGGAGCAGCCGGTGCTCAAGCCGGGCGCCTCGTTCGAGTACACCAGCGGGTGCCCACTCCCGACGGAGTTTGGCACCATGCACGGCACCTACCAGATGCGCGCCACCGACGGGACCGAGTTTGACGCGGTGATTGCGCCGTTCCGCCTAGCGCTGCCGCACGCCATCAACTGACAAGCTTTCTTGTCGCTTGCACACAGGTTGCCCATAGGGCCGCGACGCGCCGCACCCGAGAATCGCACCTGGTCTTGGCGCAGCCCTCGCCTTGACCGCGAGCCGCGACACGGCCCCGTCGGTGACCGCCCCGCCCCCGGCGCACCTCTTGCGGCCGCCACAACGCAATCGGTCAAGCTCACTCCTTGGCCTGATGACGGGGAGCCCGGGGTTTTGCTAGCAGGGCCGCGCCGTTGAACGACTCGAGGTTCCCCATGCGCAAGCTCCTGTTGCCCCTCCTGATGGTGTCCCAGGCCTGCCAGTGCGACGACCCGCTGCTGGACCGCACCCCCGCGCCGGAAGTGGAGGTCACCGACGATAACGGCAAGCAGGCCGGTGGGGACCCGCCGCTCATCATCGAGTTCGGCGACGTCGAGATCGGGCAGCGCGTGGCGCGCAAGGTCCACGTCAAGAACACCGGCAACGCCCCGCTCTCCATCGCGCGCCTGGCCCCGCTGGTCGACGCCACCGACCCCATCTGCCCGCAGCCCAGCGCGGAGTTCGCCTACCCGCCGGTGAGCGCCAGCCAGCACGTGGAGGTGCAGAAGGGCGAGGAGAAGGTGGTGGAGGTTGCCTACCGTCCCACCGACGGCGGCGGCGACTGCGCCATCATGGAGGTGAAGACCAACGACGACGACGAGCCCGCGCTCCGCGTCTACTTCACCGCGCGTGGCAGCGCCGCCAAGTTCTGCGCCTCTACCCCGGAGCTGGACTTTGGCGACGTGCTCATTGGCGAGCGCAAGACCCTCTCCGCGCAGGTGGGCAACTGCGGCATCCGCCCGCTCACCCTCACCGAGGTCACCCTCCAGAGCAGCTTTCCGCCCTTCGAGCTCGTCGACACCATCAGCGTGCCCCGCACCCTGGGCCCCAACGAGATGATCGACGTCAACCTGGCCTTCGCCCCCACCGAGGCGCACCGCTGGGGCGTGGGCAACGGCGCGGACCGCCCGCCCGGCGTCATCCTGTTCACCACCCAGGAGCAGGGGCAGGGCAGCCTCACGCTGCTCGGTCGTGGCATCACCCCGCCGCGCTGCCTGCTCAGCGTCGCGCCGGCGGCCATCAACTTCGGTCGCGTCGATCTCGGCAGCTCCGAGTCGCGGGACGTGCTGCTCGCCAACGCCGGCGACGCGCCCTGCACCGTCGACAGCATCACCCGCGTGGAAGGCTCCGCCGACTTCTCCGTGACCACCGGTGGTGCGCCGCCGTCCGTCGTGGTGGGGCCCGCGCAGACCGCCATCTTCACCATCACCTTCGCGCCCACGGCGGAAGGACTGCAGAATGCGCGCTTCCGCGTGCACTCCGACAGCGAGACCAGCCCTGAGCAGGACGTCACCGTGGAGGCCAACCAGCCCCCGCCGCCGGGCTGTCACCTGGAGGCCGACCCGCCGTTCATCAACTTCGGCATCGTCCCCACCGGCGCCAACAACAGCCGCCAGATCACCGTCACCAACATCGGTGACGAGATGTGCCGCATCACCGCGCTGGACATCGTGGCCGGCAGCCCGGAGTTCAGCAGCGGCAGCTTCATCACCGCGGGCCTCGGCGTCATCGTCGACACCGGTGACAGCCACAACCTGACCATCAACTTCCGCACCACGACACCCGGCCCCAAGACCGGCCGCGCCCGCATCACCTACAAGGAGGGCTTCGGCTTCGGTGGCACGCCGCTCACGCTGGACATCGACCTCGCCGGCAACGCGCAGGCTCCCGCGGTGTGCCTCACGCCCGATCCCGTCGACTTCGGCGCGGTGCCGGTGGGCGGGGAGGCGCGTCGCAACCTGAGCATCCAGAGCTGCGGCGCCGCCGACCTGGACATCCGCGGCCTGCACTTCGCCTCCGGCAGCTCCCCCGCCTTCGACGCGCCCGCCTCTCCCGGCCTGCCCGTGGTGCTCGCTCCGGGAACGTCCATCAACCTGGAGATCCGCTACCGGCCCACGCAGGCGGGTGGTGACCTGGGCGTTCTCGTCGTCGACAGCAATGATCCCAACCAGCCCACCGCCAACGTGCGCCTGCTGGGCAACGCGGATGGCCTGTGTCCGCCGCTGATGCGCTGCACACCGGACACGCTCAGCTTCGGGAATGTCGAGGTGAACACGGAGCAGACGCGCACGGTTGTGTGTCGCAACTACGGCACGCAGACCGTCACCATCACCGCCGCCACCGCCGCCGCCAATCCGCCGTTCTCCGCCAGCGCACAGCTTCCCGCCACGTTGGCTCCCGGCGCGGCCATGACGGTGCAGGTCAGCCTCGCCCCCACCTCCACGGGCGCCATCACCGGCACGCTCACCGTCAACAGCAACGCCTGTGAGAGCGTGCAGGAGATCCAGTTGGAGGCCACCGGCGTGCCCGCGGTGATGCCGCTGTGCTTGATGCCCAACAGCTTCAGCCCGCGTGAGGAGTGGAAGTGGGAGAGCAGCGTCAACCATCCCGCCAAGACGCAGGTCTGGATCACCCCGCTGGTCATCAATCTCACCGACGACGACGGTGACGGCGTGATCACCCGGATGGATATCCCCGACGTGGTGTTCAGCGCGTTTGACGGCAATGACTTCAACATGAACCCCGCGGACGCCTCGCAGGTGGGCGCACCCATTCCCGCGGTGGTCCGCGCCCTCAGCGGTGACGACGGGCACGAGCTGTGGACCGTGATGCCCGAGGCGCTGCAGGTGCAGAGCGAGGCGGGTCTGGCCGCGGGCGACATCGACGGCGACAACTGGCCGGAGGTCATTGGCAGCAAGTTCGTCGAGCTGGAGGGTGAGGAGATCATCCCCGGCGGACCCAAGCTGCTCGGTCGCTTCGCGCGCGGACGCCTGCTGTGCTTTGGCCACGACGGCAGCTTCAAGTGGGAGAGCGACGAGTGGACCGCGCCCAAAGAGGAGATGGAGGACGGCGGCGGCCCCTCCATTGCGGACCTGGACCAGGACGGCTTTGCCGAGGTCATCTACCGCAACCACGTCTTCAACCATGAAGGCCGCCTGTTGTGGGCCGGCACCAAGGGCAGCGGCAGCGCGGGGCACGGCGGCATGTCCGTCCCCGTGGACCTCGACGGAGACGGGTACCTGGATCTCGCCGCGGGCATCACCGCGTACCGTCGGGACGGCACCATCCTCTGGCACCGTGACGACGTGGGCTTTGACGGCCTGCCCGCGGTGGCGGACTTCGAGCTCGACGGCAAGCCCGAGGTGGTGGTCCACAACGGCGAGCTGCACATCCTCAACGGCGAGGACGGCTCCGACGCCTATCCCCCCATCAACCTGCCGTACCCCGCCCCCGGCTGCACCGGCGCGGAGAACCCGGAAGAGCAGCCGGAGTGCGACACGCCCATCCCCACCAACGTCGCCATCGCCGACTTCGATTCCGACGGGAAGCCGGAAATTGCCGTGGCCAACAAGCACTACCTGCTGGTCTACGAGGTGGACGGCACCGAGAACTGGCGCACCAGCATCCAGGACAACACCGGCGCGTCCGGCCCCGCGGCGTTCGACTTCGAGGGTGACGGCATCGTCGAGGTGGTCTACGCCGACGAGCAGAGCGCGTTCGCGCTGCGCGGCACCAATGGCCAGCTCATCTACACGGCGCCGCGCTCCTCCCGCACCATCTTCGAGTACCCGGCCATTGCCGACGTGGACAACGACGGTCACGCCAACATGGTGGTGGTGGAGAACGAGCCGCTGCTGCGCACCGCCAAGGGCGTGAAGATGCTCACCAACACCGACGGGAACTGGGTGAACGTGCGCCGGGTGTGGAACCAGCACGCCTATCACATCACCAACATCACGGAGTCCGGCGCCGTCCCGCGCGTGGAGACGCCACACTACGCCGACGGGCCCGACCACAACGGGTTCCGCACGCAGTCCTCGCGTTGCCAGTGAGCAGCCCGGAAAGGCTCACCGTCCGCTGCGGTGACGGCGTCGAGCTCACGGCGTGGTGGCACCCCGTCCTGGGGGCACCGCGCGGCGCGCTGCTCCTGATGCCCGCCATTGCCACGCCGGGTCGCACGCTGCGCCCCCTCGCGGAAGCGCTGGCCCGGGAAGGTTGGGCCGTCCTGCGTGCCGACTACCGCTTCAGCGGTGAGAGCCTCCCGCGCGCCTCGCGTCGGCATGACGCCGGCATGGCGGACCTGGTGCTTCACGACGTGCCCGCGCTCCTGGACGAGCTCGAGCGTCGCGCGCCCGGGGTGCCCCTGGCATGCGGCGGTCACTCGCTGGGCGGACAGCTCTCCGCGTTGGCGCTGGCGCGTCATCCCGAACGCGTGCGCGCCGCGGTGCTGGTGACGGTGAGCTACCCGTATGAGGCGCTCTGGTCGTTTCCCCACAAGGCCACCGTGGGCCTGGCGTTCCGGCTCATGCCCGCGCTTGCCACCGTCTTCGGCCGGCTCCCGGAGCGTCCGGTGGGACTGGGCGCGGAGATCCCCCGCACGCTCATCCAGGACTGGGGACGCTGGGGGCGCACCGGGCGCTATCACAGTCGGGGTACCGACCTGGCGGAGGTGCTGCGCAACGTCCGCGGCCCCGTGCTCTCCGTGTGCGCCACCGACGACGTGCTCTACGCCCCGGAGCCCGCCGTGGCCCACTACCTGGCCATGATGCCGCACGCGCAGGTGGAGCGTTGGATGATCTCCCCGTCGGAGATGGGTGTGCGTCAGCTGGGCCACTTCGGGCTGGTCAAACCGCACGCCGCGGAACGGCTGGTGGCGCGCCTGGGGCCCTGGCTGCAGCGCGTGCTCGGGCGGACGCGCTGAAGTTTCGGGTTGAGGCCTTGCCCTCCGGGCTGGTAATTCCGCGCCCGGACCACGTCACATCCTCGAGGAGGGGACATGCGCCTTGTGGGCAAGCTTGCGGTGGCCGGCGTGTTGGGCCTGGCCGGTCTGTGGTTGAGCACGGGTGCGTCGGCGGAGGAGGTGGAGAAGCGGGACTTCCCCGCCATCCAGAAGCGCGGCGTCATCCGCTTCCTCATCCGCCAGGCGGAAGGCCATCTCCCTCGGGAAGGCGCGCCGCTGGAACAGGACCGCGCGCTGGCCCAGGCGCTGGGAGACCGGCTGAACCTGCGCGTGGAGTTCGTGGTGGCGCCCAGCCGCGCCGAGCTCATCCCCTGGCTGCAGGAAGGCCGTGGCGACGTGGTGGCCGCCAGCCTCCAGATCACCGACGAGCGCAAGAAGCTGGTGGAGTTCAGCCGGCCCATCAAGGTGGTGCGCCAGCAGCTGGTGGTGCCCGCCTCCGAGGGAGCCATCACGTCCCTCGCCGACCTCAAGGGCAAGCGCATCCACGTGCGCAAGAGCAGCTCCTTCTGGGGCACCCTGGAGGCGCTGCAGGCGCAGCACGGTCCCTTCGAGGTGGTGGCCGCCCCGGAGGACCTGGAGACCGAGGAGCTCATCTACCAGGTGGGCGCCGGCAAGATCCCCGCCACCGTCGCCGACAGCGACCTCGTGGCCTCCGTGCTTGGCTACAACGAGCAGGTCAAGGTGGCCATGGACCTCACCGAGGAGGTTCCGCTGGCGTGGGCCATGCGCAAGGAGGACGGCAAGCTGCACGAGAAGGTGAACGGGTTCATCATCGAGAACGCGCTGACCAGCTTCAAGAGCAAGAAGTACGTGGGTGACCTGGATGAGCTCAAGAAGCGCAAGGTCATCCGCGTCATCACCCGCAACGCCTCCACCACCTTCTTCCTGCACAAGGGTGAGCAGCTCGGCTTCGAGTATGAGCTGACGCAGTACTTCGCCAAGCAGCTCGGCCTTCGCCTGGAGATCGTGGTGCCGCCCACGCGCGGTGACCTCATCCGCTATCTCAACGAGGGCCTCGGCGACATGATCGCCGCGTCCATGACCATCACGCCGGAGCGCGAGAAGGACGTGGCCTTCAGCCGTCCCTACAACTTCGTCAGCGAGCTCCTGGTGGCGCGCAGCAAGAAGGAGTGCCCCAAGGACCCCGCCGACCTCGCCGGTCGCAGCGTGCACGTGCGGCAGTCCAGCTCGTACGCCACCTCGCTGCAGCACCTCCAGGAGCAGGGCATCAACGTCAAGGTGGTGCCCGAGGACGAGGAGCTGGAGACGGAGACCATCATCGGTCGCGTGGCGTCGGGGGAGATTCCGCTCACGGTGGCGGACAGCAACATCCTGGACGTGGAGCTGACCTACCGCGACGACGTGGTGAGCTGCTTCCCCCTGGGCGACCCGCAGAAGATCGCCTGGGGCATCCGCAAGAACAGCCCCCAGCTCCAGGCCGCCGTCGACGCTTTCGTGAAGAAGGAATACCGCGGGCTCTTCTACAACATCGTCATGAAGCGGTACTTCAAGGACCAGAAGAACGTGCGCAGCAAGCTGGAGGCGCGGCTCAAGCAGGGCCAGCTCTCGCCGTTTGATCCGCTCGTGAAGAAGTACTCCGCGCAGTACGACCTGGATTGGCGCCTCATGACGAGCCAGATGTACCAGGAGAGCAACTTCGACCCGGGCGCGCGCTCGTGGGTGGGCGCGCTGGGGCTGTTCCAGGTGATGCCGCAGACCGCCAAGGAGCTCGGCGTTGGCGACGTCACCCAGCCGGAAGCGGGCATCCACGCCGGAGTCAAGTACATGAGCCAGCTGATTGCGCAGTGGGATCCCGGCCTCAAGATCAAGGACCGCATCCGCTTTGCGCAGGCCAGCTACAACGCGGGCAAGGGTCACGTGATGGACGCGCGCCGGCTCGCCCAGGAGCTGAAGCTGGATCCCGACAAGTGGTTCGGCAACGTCGAGAAGGCCATGCTGCTCTTGAGCCAGCCCAAGTACGCGCGCAAGGCCCGCCACGGTTATTGCCGCGGGGAGGAGCCGGTGCAGTACGTGAGCAAGATCCAGACGCGCTACGAGGCATACGCCAAGATCGCCCCGCCGTGAGGAGCGCGTGGAGGTCGATCTGACGTCGGAGCTGCTGGTCGCGGCGCTTTCCAAGGGGCCGGTCGAGGCCACGCTGCGCGGCGGCAGCATGACACCCTGCATCCCCCATCTCTCGCGGGTGCGGCTGCAGCGGCCGCCCGCGCGCCTGGTGCCCGGTCACGTGGTGCTGGCGCGCGTGGTCCACCGGCTCGTCGTGCACCGCGTGGTGGCGGTGGAGGCCCACGCGCTGCTCCTCCAGGG
Organism: Myxococcota bacterium; assembly: GCA_040752415.1. Taxonomy (GTDB): domain Bacteria; phylum Myxococcota; class JACRCW01; order JACRCW01; family JACRCW01; genus JBFMGU01. The sequence goes on along the minus strand of JBFMGU010000057.1, from coordinate 20,074 downwards.
CGACTCACTGCCTTCCCCCGACGGGTGGGTGCCCCGCGCGGAGGTGCTGGGCCTGGCCACCCATGTCACCTGGCGCGGAAGGACGCGCCCGTTGGAGCCCCGAGAATCCGGCGTGTGGCGGCTGGCCGGGTCCATGTGGGCGCATGCCCGACGCGCGCTGCGACGCTGACCCTGCCAACCCGCGAGGGGATGGGCTAGGCTCAAGGGGTGCTGAGGTCGCGTCGGGGGCGAAACCGGTGCGTGGGTGGCGTGATGCTCGCGCTGCTCGTGCTCGTGGGCTCCGCCGGGTGCCTGGACGCGGTTGCCTACCAGTGTGAGACGGAAGCGGATTGCAGCCCCGGCTACGGGTGCAGCGACGGAGAATGCAGGCGACGTTGCAGCTCCCCGTCGGACTGCGGCAGCGGGGACACCTGCACGGCGGCCGGCGTGTGCGGGGTGATCGTCCCCGAGGAGCTGGACGGTTCGGTGGTGGCCACGGGGTCGTCCTCCGCGGCGTCTGCGTCCGCGTCGTCGTCCGCAGCGTCTTCTTCCTCTGGCAGTGGAAGCAGCTCGTCGTCCTCCGCGTCGAGCGCCAGCTCCTCGTCTTCCAGCGGGAACGCGTCATCCGCAGCCACAACGAGCACCACCACCTCAACGGCGGCAAGCTCTGCTGCTACATCGTCGTCGTCGTCGTCGTCGTCGTCGAGCGGTGCGGGCAGCTCCTCGTCGGATGTCTCCAGCTCCAGCGCTTCATCGACCACGTCCTCGTCCGGCAATGCATCGTTGTCGTCGAGTGCCAGCAGCTCGACGTCCTCGTCCTCCTCCTCTTCTTCCTCGTCCTCGTCGTCCTCCTCGTCTTCGTCGTCTTCGTCGTCGAGCAGCTCTTCTTCCTCCTCCTCCTCGTCCTCCAGCAGCTCATCATCATCTTCCAGCAGTTCGTCGTCGTCCTCCTCGTCCTCCAGCAGCAGCGGTGCGGCGGATTCGGATTTCGACGGTGCCCTGGACAACGTCGACAACTGCCCCACGCTCTCGAATGCCACGCAGCACGACGAGGATGCTGACGGCGTGGGTGACGCCTGTGATAACTGCCCGGTCGACGCCAACCCGGATCAAGCCAACGTCAACGACGGCGGGGAGGCCGCGGGCGACGGGATCGGCGACGCGTGTGATCCCTGGCCGTTCAGCGGCGGTGACAGCATCGCGTTCTTCGATCCGTTCGAGGGCGGCTCGCTGCTGGGCGGCTGGGCGTCGGTTGGCGGGAGCTGGTCGGTGAGTGGTGATTCGCTCTACCAGGGCAGCAACACCGTGGGCGTGCGGCTGACGCGCACGGATCTGTCCATCGAGAACGTCGTGGTGGAGACGCGGGTGGTGTTCGACGGGATTGGCAGCTACCCGGCCAACAGCGGAGTCATTGCGCGCCTGGACAACAATGCCTGGGGCTGGCTCTGCGCCGTGCGCCGCACCAACGACTCCTCTGGCGACCTCACCATCTACGACCTCTACAACACCAGCGGTCCGGTGGCGGTGGCGGGGATCTCGTCGCCACCGGGGCAGGGGTCCAGTCACGTGGTGCGCATGACGGCGGAGGACAACAACATCACCTGCGAGCGCGTGGGCGAGACCAGCACCTCGAAATACGACAGCTACTACTCCTTCGGCGCCGTGGGCCTGCGCAGCACGCGCGCCACAGAGCACTTCCGGTACTTCATCGTCTACCAGCGTGGCTGAGGGAACGGCCTCAACCCTCCACGCGATCCCGGCCGGCTTCCTTGGCCTTGCGCAGCGCCTCCATGGCCCGCAGGAACAATCCCTCCGCGCTCTCCGACGACGCGTGCGTCTCCAGCGACGCCACGCCCAGGCTCACCGTGACGCGCCCCGCCTCCGGGTAGCTCGCGCTCCCCAGCGCCCGACGGAGGCTGTTGGCCAGCTCCCGCCCGCCCGTGTGCGGCGTCTCGGGGAGAAGCACGGCAAACGCGTCGTCGTCAATCCGCGCCACGAAGTCCGTCTCCCGCGTCCCATCCCGCAGGTAGCGACCCATCTCCTTGAGCGCCTGCTGCAGCACCATGCTGCCAAAGGCCTTCTCCACGCGGTCGGCGTGATCCACGTCCAGCACCACCAGGGAGAGCGGTCGCGCAAACCGGCGCGCGCGTTGGTGCTCGGCGTGCAGCCGCTCCTCAAACACGCGCCGGTTGAACAGCCCGGTGAGCGGGTCGGCCACCGCCAGTCGCAACAGCGCGCTCTCCGCGGCCGCGCGCCCCGCCTGCGCCCGCGTCAGCTCCAGGCTGGTCTCGGCAAGCTGTCGCTGCAGCTCCTCCACGCGCGCCTGCAAGGCCGTGTGCGCCTCCGCGCCGCCCAGCACCCGCGCAAACACACGCGCCCGGGGAAGACGCAGGTGCAGCTCGTCGGCCAGCACGGGGTTGAGGAACGCCTCCAGCGCGCCCGCCTTCAGGCACGCCACCGCCTCGGAGTGCTCGGAAGGATGGTAGGCCACCAGCACCGCCAGCCCCGGCACCGCCGCCAGCAGCCGGTTCACCAGCGCCGCGCCGTGGGCGCCAGGCAGGGACACGTCCACCAGCACCGCCTCCGGCGGCAGGGAGACCTTCAGGTGCGCCATCAGCGCCTCCAGGTCATCCGCCTCCTTGACGTTGTGGCCCGCGGCCTCCAGCTCCGCGGCCAGGGCGTGTCGCGCGGTGACGTCCTTCTGCGCCAGCACCAAGCGCATGGCCATGCGGGTCTGCCTCCTCACTCAGTGGTGCACGCGCTCTAGCACAGCTTGGAGGACCCACCCGGCCGCCACCATCCCACCACCCGGCATCCTCCTTTTGACCGATGCGGGTTGTGAGGGCGCGCACATGCTGGGGGTCACTTTGACACGCAGGAAGGCGTGCTCTAGGTTCGCGCGCCCTTTCGCTTGCGCTCGAGTCGGGAATCCCGGCGGGCGTGGACTGCAGCACAACGCGTGAGCCGCCGGGATGGATGGCTCCATGAGAACGAGGTTTGAGATGAGATTCACACTTGGCGCGGTTTTGACGGTCGGCGTCGGAGCCATGGTGCTGGGCGGCTGTACGCCTCCCGGTGGCAACGGCACGAGCACCAGCACCTCCAGCAGCACCAGCGGCGGTAGCACCAGCACCTCCAGCAGCAGCAGCACCGGCGGCTCCAGCAGCAGCGCCCAGTGCGGCTCCCGCCAGGAGGAGCGTCCCTGCAACTCCACGGCGCAGTGCGCCTGCGGCCTGGAGTGCATTGCCAGCCAGTGCCTGAAGCCCTGCGAGACCGCGGGTGAGCAGAGCACCTGCGCCGCCACGCAGCTGTGCGTGGACATCCCCGACGAGGGCACCTACTGCAAGACCACCAAGGGCCAGGATGAGCTCTGCGACCTCAACACCGACGACTGCGGCCCCGGCCTGGAGTGCCAGGTGGGCGGTCTGGACGACCAGCAGCAGCCCAACCCCGAGGCGGCGGCGTGCCACGTGTCCTGCGCCTACGGCGGCACGGGCAGCGAGTGCACGGGCGGCACCTCCTGCCTGCCCTCCACCCCCGGCTACTTCGTGATCCAGGATCCGCCCAACGGCGTGCAGTGCAACCCCGACGCGGGCAACACCTGCGGTGAGGGCTTCGCCTGCAATGAGCTGAGCAACGGCGCGCTGTGCTCCCGCCCGGTGGCCGCCTGCGGCACCCCGGTGGACATCGCCAACTTCCAGCCCCTGCCCGACGGTGGCCAGCGTGAGGTGCCCGAGGGTCCGGACTACATCTGCAACCCCGGCCCGCAGCTGACCGACGACCAGGGCAACGTGCTCCTCGAGGGCAGCCGCTTCTGCCGTCACTACGACGACCTGGACCGTCCGCCGCAGGTGGAGTGCTACGCGCTCTTCCAGGACGCTCCGGCCGCCGGCATCTGCCTGGTGCTCTGCCAGATCCCGCTCACCGCCGGTGGCTTCGTGAACTACGACTGCCCGGCCGAGCACTTCTGCGACCTCGAGCAGTTCTTCTCGCTCGTGTCTCCGCAGGTGGTCTGCACGGATGACTCCGGCTGCGCCGAGGGCCAGCTGTGCCGCGGTCCGTTCCAGGACACCGGCAACAACAAGGTCTGCGTGCGTCCGTTCGGCGCCTGCCAGCCGGGCACCGCTCCGGCCAGCAGCAGCTCCTCCAGCAGCTCCAGCAGCGGTGGCACGAGCACGTCCTCCAGCAGCAGCACGGGTGGCACGAGCACGTCCTCCAGCAGCAGCAGCACCGGCGGGACCAGCACCAGCACCAGCGCCAGCACCAGCAGCAGCTCGGCCAGCACGTCCTCCAGCTCCAGCTCCAGCAGCACCAGCAGCTCGAGCAGCAGCTCCGGGGCGGCGAGCACCAGCAGCAGCGCGTCCAGCAGCACCTCCAGCAGCGCCAGCAGCAGCACCAGCAGCAGCGGTGGCTGAGACGGCGTGCTGACCGGTGGGTCCGCGCCTGGTTGGGCGGACCCATCCCGGTGAGCCTCAGCAACACTTGAACGGGCCGGCGGGGTCACCTAAGCCTCGCCGGCCCTTCTTCTTTTCAGCGCACCCATGTCCTACGCCTCCCCTCCGACGTCACCCGCAGATTCCCACTCCCGCCGCGCGGCCTCGGTGCGTCGGCTTGCGGGGGCGTTGTGCCTGCTGCTGGCCAGCTGTGAGGGCTGCGACCTGGACGACCTGCTGGGCTGGCTGCCCTTTGACATCCCGGGGCTGACCCAGGACGCCGGGCCGGGCGCGGTGAACCCGCTGACGCCGGGCGCGTTTGACGCCGCGGGCTTCTTTGATGACGCGGGCGTGGCGCGGGCGGGCGAGGGGGAGAGCTGCCTGGAGCTCGGCTGCGTCACCGGGACGGACTGTGTGACGGTGAGCTCGCGGGAGCGTCGTTGTCTGCGGCCGTGCAGCGGCGGGTGCGCGAGCACGCAGCAGTGTGAGTCGCTGGTTCCGGGGAGCTACTGCCTGACGGTGGTGGGTCGCGGGGAGCGCTGTGAGACGCGTTCCTGCATTCTGGACGGCGGTCTGCGCTGCCAGCCGGCGCGTGCCGAGGCCAACGCGGTGCTGGCCTACACCTGTCAGCTGCCGTGCTCCCTGGGCAGCGACGTCGACAGCGGGGTGTGTCCCACGGGCGAGTCGTGTCTCCCGAGCAGCACGGGGGAGATGGAGCTGCAGGGTGGGGCGGCGGTGGCGTGTGAGCCGGCGGCGTGCGCGGCGGGGGCGGACGGCGGTCTGGACGGCGGGGCGTGTCCCTGCACGGAGCCATACGCGTGCGTGACCACGTCGGGTGGTGGGGTGTGCGCGCGGGCGGCGGGCGTGTGTGGGACTCCCTCGGCGCCCTCGGATCCGGCGCTGCTGGACGAGCCCTCACGCTGGCCCGCGGAGAGCACGTGCGACCCGGGCAGCACGCAGCGCTACTGCGTCCCCGACCGCGACGCGGGCGCGCCGGTCTACTGCTTCCAGGGCGCGGGTGGTGAGGTGGCGGGTCTGTGCGTGGCCATCTGCGTGGATCCTTCGACGGGCGAGACGCACAACTGCCCCGGCGGCTTTGACTGCGTGGACGACGCGCAGGCGCTCTTCCACGTGCGCTCCCCGGACGCGGGCTGCGACGAGCCCTCCGACTGCGACCGCGACGCCGGCGAACAGTGCGTGGGACCGCTGCCCGCGTTCGACATGGGACGTCGCTGCGGCGTGCCCTACGGGCTCTGCCAGCCGCGCCCCTGAGCCTCGGCGAGATTGGGTCGTCTGGGCCCATGTCTCTTACCTGGGCGCGGCGACTCGTAATCTGGCGGTTCGGTTCTCGTAGTTTGTCGCGTTCCGCGCGTCTCGGCCGTCGAATGGGTCATTCCGGCCCGCCGGGCCCGCGAGCGCCACCGGACTCGCGGGACACGCGGCGCTCGCTCTCGGACTGCGGTGCAAGCGCCCTCCCGTCGCCGGCGAGACAGTGGGGGCGCGCAGCACCGCTTTGCATCCGTTGTCGTGGATTCCGGGAGGGCCCAGCGGGGCAACCGGCCAGCCCGTCCAAGGCGGTGCTGCGCGCCCCCACTGTCTCGCCGGCGACGGGAGGGCGCTTGCACCGCAGTCCGAGAGCGAGCGCCGCGTGTCCCGCGAGTCCGGTGGCGCTCGCGGGCCCGGTGGGCCGGAATGACCCACTTGTCGGCTGAGACGACGCGCGCGAAACGCGCCATTCCACGACGAGAACGCCGCCCAACCGGCAGACATTCGTGCCTGCTCCGACGGGCAACGAGCTCCCCCTCCGGAATCAGCTCTCACGTCGCCGGAACGCGGCCATGAAGAACCCGTCGGTGCCGTGCCGGTGGGGCCACAGGCGCAGCATGTTCCCCTCCGCGCCGGCATCCCGCGCCACGCCCTCCGGCAGCAGCTCGACGAGCGGCACCGGCTGCAGCGTGGGAAGCTCGCCCAGCTTGCGGACGATGGTCTCGTTCTCTTCGGAGAGCAGGCTGCAGGTGGCGTAGATGAGTCGCCCGCCGGGCTTCAGCATTCCCACCGCGTCGACGGCAATACGCCACTGCGTCTCGGCAAAGCGCGCCACGTCCTCCGGCCCATAACGCCACCGGTTCTCCGGCTCCCGACGCAGCGTCCCCGTGCCGCTGCACGGTGCGTCGACGAGCACGGCGTCCGCGCGACCGAGCAGCGGCGCGGTGGCCGGGTCGCCCACGCCGGCGTGGATGCCCTTGATGCGCACTCCGGCCCTCCGCGCGCGCTCCCGCAGCCCCGCCAGCCGACCACCTTCCGGCTCAATGGCCACCACCTCCGCGCGTGGCTCCAGCGCGCACAACGCCAGGGCCTTCCCGCCCGCGCCCGCGCACGCGTCGACGAGGAGCTCCCCCGGCCGCGGATGCACTGCGAGCGCAATGAGCTGGCTCCCCTCGTCCTGCACCTCGCAGCGACCGGCGCGGTAGGGCTCCAGCGCTTTCACGTTGATGTGTCGCAGCAGGTGCACGCCCACCGGGCTGTAGCGCGTGGGCTCCGCCGGCACGCCCAGCTTGCGCAGCTCCTCCAGCAACGCCTCCCGCGGCACGGAGGAACGCAACGTGAGCGGGGCCCGTTGGTTCAGCGCCTCCAGCGCCGCGCGCGCCTCCGCCTCGCCCCGCTCGGAGACCAGGCGCTCCACCAGCCAGCGCGGCATGGCCTGCTCGACGGTGAGCCGCTCCGCGCCGGAGAGCGCATCCAGGTAGTGCGGGTCCGCCAGCGCGGTGAGCGCGGAGCGGTCCAGGGACAGCGCGCGTCCCACGTCGTCAACGCTCCGTCCCGACTCCGCCACCAGGTACGCCGCCAGGCGCCACGCGTCGCGCTCGTCCTGGTCCAGCCGGCCGGGGACGGCCCCGCGCTCCTGCGCGTGACGGATGCGCGCGTCCAGCCGGGCACCCAGGCGAGCCAGCGCGAACAGGATGTCTCCCGCGGCGCGGCGCTGTCGGCTGTGCAGGGCGCGGGAGTTCAGCACCAGGCGCGCGGCGTGGCCCGCGTCGCCGTCTTCCCGACGGGAGCGTCGCAATGCCTCGCGGGCCACCTGCATGACATCCTGGGGCCAGGGGCGCTCGGTGCCCGCGGGGGCCCGTCGCCGGGGGCCCGACGCTCCACGACCCATGTGCGGCCCGCTCAGCGCTCCACGGGCAGCTTGTGGTCCGCCCAGCCCATCATCCCGCCCATCAGGTTGTAGACCTCGCGCGCGCCCGACTGGATCAGGTGCGCCGCCGCCTGCGCGCTGCGCTTCCCGCTGCGACACACGCAGACCATCGGCTTGCTCCGGTCCAGGCTCGCCGCGGCCGCCGGCCACCCGCTCAGCGGCACCAGCTGGCTCCCCGCCACGTGTCCCAGCTCGCCCGTGTATTCGGGGGGCTCCCGCACGTCGATGATGAGCACCTTCCCGCGCTGCGCCTGCAGGTCCGCGGGAGTGATCTCCAGGAAGCCCCACGGGCTCGGCCGTGCGTCGGGAAACACGCGATTCTCGTCGGTCATGTGCAGCTCCTCAGCGACAACTCGCGTGCCTCCTTACCGGCATGCGGCCGCGCGTCCAACCCTGCGGATCCCGTCGGGATCGTTCGGGGGATTCTGCCCATGATGACGCGGCGCGTCAGGACCGTGACCTGACAGATAACGTCACATATTGTCATGTAACTGCTTGAATCTGAACCGCTATCCGTTTGAGGGTGCACCCGGAAAGTATGCGTGGGGAATGGGAGTTTTGGCTGCGTGGTTGGAAACCCCGCGTCGTGACGCCGAGAACGCGTTGACAGGGTGGGCAGGGCCGCCCAGAGTGCGCCCCCGTTCACGCTGACCCCACAAAGAGGCCGACTTTCCAAGGTGGAAACGGCTCGGGCCTCGGGGAAGCGCGAAAGACCGGCCTGCAACAGGCAACCAACGTCCGTCCGCAAGGCGCGGCGGATTTTCCAACAAGGGAGTATCCCCATGACCAAGATGGAGCTGATTGAGGCTGTGATGAAGAACCAGGACGGCAACCTGACCAAGAAGGCCGCCACCGAGCTGGTGGACGCGGTCTTCGACGTGGTGGCCAAGACCGTGAAGAAGGAGAAGAAGTTCACGTACCCGGGCTTCGGCACCTTCTCCCTGCGTGAGCGCAAGGCCCGCACCGGCCGCAACCCCCAGACCGGCGCCACCATCCAGATCAAGAAGAGCAAGACCATCGGCTTCCGTCCGGCCAAGTCCCTCAAGGACACGCTGTGATCTGAAGCCAGCCCACGCCGCAGCTCTCCTGCGGTGTGCTGCTGAACGCAAGGGCTCCGCTGCGGCGGGGCCCTTTGCGTTTGGGGCCTGGCTGACGTCGGGCCCAGGGAAGGTGGACAAGGATCCGGGCGACCCTTATGCACGCGGACTGAACATGGTGCGGACCCGGATTGCAGGGGTGGGTGGCTATGTGCCGGAGCGGCGGCTGACCAATGCCGAGCTCGCGGCGCGCGTGGAAACCACCGACGAATGGATCGTCGAGCGCACGGGCGTCCGGGAGCGCCGCATTGCCGCCCCCCAAGAGGCCACCAGCGACATGGCCATCCGCGCCGCCCGCGCCGCGCTCAAGGACGCCGGGCTGACCGCGGAGGAGCTGGATCTCATCGTGGTGTGCACCTGCACCCCGGACATGGCCATGCCCTCCACCGCCGCCATCGTCCAGGGCGCGCTGGGGGCCACCCGGGCCGCGGCCTTCGACGTCAACGCGGTCTGCGCCGGCTTCGTCTACGGGCTCCACGTGGTGCGCGGCATGGTGGAGAGCGGGCTGCACCAGAAGGTGCTCCTCATCGGCGCGGACAAGATGTCGTCGGTGGTGGATGAGAAGGACCGCAACGTCAGCGTGCTCTTTGGCGACGGCGCGGGCGCCCTGGTCTGCGTGGCCGGCCCCGCCGACGGCCCGGGTGTGCTCTCCAGCATGATCCGCGCCGACGGGACGCGTTGGGACCTCATCACGGTGCCGGCGGGCGGGAGCCGCGAGCCGCTGCGTGAGAACAACGTGGGCGAGGGCCGCCAGTACATGAAGATGCAGGGGCGGGAGGTGTACCGCCTGGCCGTGCGCGCGCTGGAGATGATCGTGCGCGAGGCCTGTGACGCGGCACGCGTGACGACGGAAGACGTGGACCTGATTATTCCGCACCAGGCCAACGCGCGCATTGTGCGGGCCATGGCGGAGCGCACCGGGATCCCGCTCGAGCGCGTGGTGTGCAACATCGAGATGATCGGCAACACCGGCGCGGGCTCCATTCCACTGGCCTGGCTCGACGCCACGCGCGCCGGGCGGCTCAAGCCGGGTCACACCGTGGTGTTTGCCGGCATGGGCTCGGGGATGACCTGGGGCTCGGCGGTGCTGCGCTACTGAGCTTCAGGCGGGATACGCGCGCGGCAACCCGTCCTGCGGGACCTTCTCCAGCGCCGCGGCGAGGCTCGCAATGTCCCAGAGCGCCAGCCCGTGACTGAGGAACACCACGACGTCACTCCGTGCTTTGCGCGCCCCGGTCTTCCCCGCCGCCACGCCGCCCAGCTCGAGCGCCTGCTCCCAGTGGAAGCGCCCGCTCTCCACCGCGTGCATCAACGCGCCGCTCTCCAGTCGCGCCTGGTCCACGCTGTCCACGACGACGGCGGCCGCGCGCGCCAGCACCTGCCCGTCGATCTCCCGTCGGACGAGCGCGTTGGCGCCCACGGCGCACACGGTGGTCCCTTCCGTGAGCCACGCTCCCTCCAGCACCGGCTGCGCACTGGTGGTGGCCGTGATGACGACGTCAGCGCTCTTCACCGCGGTCTGCGCGCTCTCGCTGACCACGGCGTTCACGCCCAGCTGCGTCCGCGCGCGTTGGACGAAGTCGTCGCGCTTCTGCGCGGTGCGTGAGAAGACGCGCAGCTCCTTGATGGCGCGCACGGCGAGCACGCACTCGAGCTGCCCCCACGCCACGTAGCCCGTGCCCAGCAGCGCCACCACGCTTCCTCCGTCGGGGGCGGGGTTGGCGAGGTGCTTCACGGCCACCGCGGTGGCGGCGCCGGTACGCAGCTGTCCCAGACGACCCGCTTCCGCCACGGCGACGGGAGCACCGGTCTTCACGTCGAAGCCGTGCACGTGGAAGCGCACCGCGTCCTTGAACGAGGTGTACGCCTTGTAGCCAAGCAGTCCGCGCTCCGGCCACGCCGCGCCCATCAGGTGCAGCACGCCGCCCGGCACCTTCACCCGACGACGCGGCTCGTTCCACGCGTTGCCATGGCCGCGCGCGCGCTCCGCGTCCTCGACGTGGCGCACCACATCCGCGGCGGTGACGTGCTTCTCGACGAGACTCTCACGGATGAAGACGGGTTGGCTCATGGTTTCCACGCGGGTGCCACCAGGCGCCGGTTGCCGTCGCGGGGAACTGCGCCTTCCCCTTCCACAACGACGCGGTCCCACAGCTGGCAGGTCACCTTCTTGTGATGCTGGTCCAGGCCTTCGCAGTAGTTGGTGAGACGACAGCGACGGATTTCCGCGCCACGTCCCATGCGGATCTTCATGAACCAGTCGGGATCCGCCAGGGATTGTCGCGCCGCGGCGACGAGGTCGCAGTCTCCGCGCTGCAAGGCCTCCTCCGCCACGCGGAAGCTGACAATGCCGCCCGCGCCCACCACCGGCGTCGTCAGTCCCGCGGCACGGATGGCGGCGCGCACGTCCCGCGCCAGGTGCAGGTTGCGACCCACCGGCCCGCGCTCGTCGGAGCGGACGGTGGGCATGCATTCGTGACCGCTCTCTCCGGTGTACGGGTACGCCGCGTGGCCCACCTTGGGCTGCCGCGCATCCTCGAACTTTCCGCCCTTGCTCAGCGAGATGAAGTCCATTCCCGCGCGTGCCAGCTCGGTGGCTTGGTACGCCGCGTCGTCGACGCGACTTCCGCCCGCAATGACCTCGTCCCCCAGGATGCGGCAGCCCACCACGAAGTTGCGACCCACCGCGCTGCGCGTGGCGTGGAACACCTCCCGCGGCAGACGCACGCGACCCTGCGGGGAACCGCCGTACCCGTCGTCACGGTGGTTGAGGCGGCTCAGGAAGCTGGCCATGGTGTAGGCGTGCGCGTAGTGCAGCTCCACGCCGTCAAAACCGGCTTTCTCCGCCCGCACCGCCGCCTGCGCGAACAGGTCCGGCAGCACACGGGGAAGCTCGCGGATGTGGGGCAGGTCCGTGTCGGTGATGCGCTCGCGGTAGCCCATGCGCAGGCTCTCGGCCTCACGCGCGGTGAGCACGCGGTCGACTTCGTCGTCGGAGAGACGCGCCAGGCGGGCCCTCACCTCCGGCTCGCTGGCCTGCAGCCACGTCGGGGAGTTGTCGAGGGTGCACAGCTTCTCACGGTGCGCGGTGGTCAACGCCAGGAACCGCTCGAAGTACTTCTGCGGCTCCGGTCGACGCCGGATGGCCAGGAAGTCGATGATCTGGATGAACAGTCGCGTGTTGCCCGCGCTGCGCTCGCGCACCACGTCGGCGAGCCGCTTCAGCCCGTCGATGAACCGGTCATGACCGATGCGCAAGAGCGGTCCGCTGGGGATGTCCCGGATGCCCGTGGCCTCCACGACGAGAACGCCCGGCTGCCCCGAGGCGAAGCGGCCGTACCAGTCGACGTTGTCGTCGGTGACCACGCCGTCGTCGGTGGCGCGCCAGGGCACCATGGCCGGCACCCAGGTGCGTGTGCGTGCAACACAGGACGCGCCCAGCGCGATGGGCTGGAACCAGAGCGCCCGCGCCGCTTCCTCCGCGGAGGGCCACAGCTCGTCGGGAATCTGGTGGACGACGAGACGACGGGGTGAGGAGAGCGTGCTCACTTCTTCTTGGACTTGCCCTTGGACTGATTCATCTGCTCGGCGGCCTGCTTCATGTACTTCTCCTGCATCTGCTCGCCGGACCAGTACGCCGCCAGCTGCATCATGGCGCTGTCCAGGCCGCGCAGCACCGCCTGCTCGATCACCACCGCGTCCTGCTTGGCCTTGGGCCGGCTGGCGTCGTGGGCCGCGGCCATGCCGAAGGGGCCGGGCACGAACGCCGCCGCCATGCGGTCATTGGTGCGGTCCGGCGCGGCAAAGCCGATTCCCGTGGCCATGCCCAGCCGCTTGCCGTCCTGGCGCCGCTCCACGTCGACGTTGGCGGTGTAGGTTGGCCCCTGCGTCACCATCAGCTTCACCTGCTTGATCACCACCTCTCGACCCTCACCCACCTTGGCGTCCCACCCTGCCTCCTCGAAGTGTCGACGCGCCACGTGCAGCGAGTAGTGGCTCAGCGCATTGACCGGCACCTCGGAGGTCCCCTTGGCCGCGCCACCCTGCTGCGGCAGGAGCGGGGTGGGCTTCTCGAACGCCTTCTCGTCGATGATCACGGTGATCGGGAGCGCCAGGCGCGGGCTTGCGGTGCCGTTGAGCGCGGCGGGCGGAGGCGTCTCGTCGGCGGGCGTGGGAAGCGCCGTGGCCGCGAGCAGCAGGGCGGTGGCAAGGGCGGTGTTGTGCATGGCGTCGCTGCTTAGCACACGGGAAATGGCCGCAACACGCGGACTCAGGCGCGTCGCGCCTCACGCCACAGCAGCACCACCAACGCCGTCATCACCACCACGAAGGGCACCACCGTCCACTCGTGCTGCAGCCCCACGACGTGACCCAGGTTCCACGCCAGTCCCAGCGTGGGCCTCTCCGTCGGCGGGAGGAGGTGCTCGCCGAAGATCGGGTCGGCGTAGGCGGGCACCTGGCCGCGCAGGAACTTGTCGCCGAGGAAACGCACCAGGTTGTAGTAGCCCGGCGTGTGGCTGGCGTGCGGAATCATGCACACCGCGGGTCCCAGGATCATGAAGAAGAACGCGGGCACCGTCACCCCGACGACAACCGGCGCATACCTCTGCCACAGCACCCCCACGCCGACGAGCAGGAAGGGCACCATGGGAAGGACCAGTCGCGGACCGAAGGAGCTGCCGCCCTGCCACGCCCAGTATCCGCTGATGAACAGCAGCATGGCCGCCGCGCTCAACAGAGCCGCACGCGCATACCCCGCCCACTCCCCCCGACGAGCGAGCACGCCCAACCCCACCGCGCCCACCAGCGTGACCGGCGTGATGCTGAAGAGCCCGCGGTAGGTGCCGAACGTGAGCTCGCGCAGCTCCTCCTTGCGTGGCCACGAGGCGCCCAGGAACCCCTTGGCGTGACCCGCCACCTGGTGCTCCGTCGACAAATGCGCATAGGACAGCGCGAAGGGACTGCCGAAGTAGTACGCCTGGTACGCCATCAGCACGAGCAGCGGGACCAGCGCTCCCCCGACGAGCGCAGCACGTTCCCGCCACGAGCGTACGTGCCACAGCAGCCACACCCCAATCGGCAGGAACGCCACCACCGCGGCGTATTCGATGAGCGGCCCATAGCCGAGCGCAAACCCGGTGAGCGCCGCTTCTCTCGTCGACAATTCACGCCCGCGCGCGCGCCACGGAATGAACACGGCCAGCAGTCCGCACGCGGCAGTGCCCACGTGGGAGAAGAACGTGGTGGCAAAGGGCCACAGGTAGCTGCCCAGGAAACACAACGCGGCAACACACGCGGCCGCGGCAGGTGCCATCCACGACGACAGAATCAGCGCGAGCATCAACAGCAGCGCGAAGGAGAGCCCGCCCATGAGGAGCAGTTGCGTGACGTACGCGCCCACCTGTCGCGCGGTGCCTTCACGTCCCGGCCAGAGCTTTCCGGCAACGCCGCCAACCAGCGCCGCGGGGGCCATGAGGATGGGAAAGCCGGGCGGCTTGTTGGAGAGCTTGTGGCCTTCAAAGCGCGCCACGTCGACGTCGATGAAGCGGTAGTCATCCAGCCGGAACGTGCCGTGGTCCACCAGCGCGCGCGCCGTGCCGTAGTGGGCCTGCTGGGAAGCGCCGCCACCGGTGTAGAAGTAGCCCGCGCTCCACGTCGCCACGGCGAGGAGGAGCCAGACGCAGCGACGGGGGAGGGTGAAGGCGTCCATGGGTGCCCGGACCCCCAGACAGCGACGGAGACGCGGCCCTTGTCAAGGGACTGGCGGGATCGTGACCGGGAGGATGGGCTGCAAAGTTGAGGGGGCTCCGCCACGACGGTAGCGTGCCCCGCCGGAAGGCATGATCGAGCTCTACCACGTCTCCAAGGTCTACGGCCGCGCGGAGCTCCCCGCGCTGGACGACGTCAACCTGCGCGTCGACAAGGGGGAGTTCGTCTTCCTCACCGGTCCCTCCGGCGCGGGCAAGACCACGCTGCTCAGGCTCCTGTTCCTGGCGGAGCAGTGCACGCGCGGCCAGGTGCTCATCCACGGCAAGAACGTGGCCCAGCTCCCGCAGAGCCATCTCCCCGTGCTTCGTCGTGCCATTGGCGTGGTGTTCCAGGACTTCAAGCTCATCGAGACGCGCACCGCCGAGCAGAACGTGGCGCTGACGCTGGAGGTGCAGGGCATGGCGCACTCCGAGATCGGCCCGCGCGTGTTCGAGGCGCTCCGTCGGGTGGGACTGGCGCACAAGCGTTCCTCCCTCCCGCAGCGACTCAGCGGTGGTGAGCAGCAGCGCGTGGCCATTGCGCGCGCCATCGTCGGGGACCCGGTGCTGCTGCTGGCCGACGAGCCCACCGGCAACCTGGACCCCGAGCGCGCCGTGGACATCATGAACCTGCTCGCGGACATCAATGCGCGCGGCACCACCGTCGTGGTGGCCACGCACGACCCGGCCCTCCTTGAACGCTACCGTCGGCGCGTGATTGCGCTGGAGAACGGGCGCGTGGTCAGCGCGGGGGTGTGATGCTGCGCATCGTCGTCAACCAGACCGTCAGCATCCTCAAGTCCGCCATGGTGGGCTTCAGCCAGGGCGCGGCGGTGCATTCGCTCTCCGTCGGGATCATCGCGCTCTCGCTCACCGCGCTGGGCGCGTTTGGTGTGATGGTGCACCAGGTGAGCCGCCTGGCCGACGCCTGGGGCCGCGACCTCACCGTCACCGCCTTCCTCCGCGCCGACGTCCCCGGCGAGGAGGTGGAGAAGCTGCGTGGTCGCGCGTCCCGCCTGCGCGGCGCCATGGGCGCCAGCATCATCACGCGGGAGCACGCCCGGGACCGGCTGCGCATGGCGCTGGGCGCGCGCGCGGATCTCCTCGAGGGCATGGATGACCGCGTCATTCCCACCGCCGTCGAGGTGGAGCTCAGCCCGGATGCCACCCGTGATGACAGTGCCGCCGTGGCGGAGACCCTGCGCGGCGAGGAGATCGTCGAGGAGGTGGCCTGGGGTGAGGAGGAGCTGCGACGCCTCAGCGCCGTGGTCAACATCCTGCAACTCGCCGCGGCGTTGCTCGGCAGCCTCATTGCGCTCGTCACCGTGCTGGTCATCAGCAACACGCTGAAGCTTACCGTCCTCGCCCGACGGGAAGAGATCGCCATCATGAAGCTGGTGGGCGCGTCCGACCTCTTCGTGCGTCTCCCATTCCTCCTCGAGGGCGCGGCGCAGGGCATGCTGGGTGCGGCGTTGGCGTCGGGAACGCTGGTGGGTGTGCACCAGTTGGCGGCGTGGCGGGTGGAGGAGGTCCTCTCGGCGGCGTTCGGGCCGGTTTCCCTGGGTGGCTCGCCGTTGTGGATGGTGGGTTGGCTGATGCTGCTGGGCGCGGTGCTGGGCGTGGTGGGCGGTCTGGTGGGCGTGAGCCGCTTCCTGAAGGTGTGACCATGCGCGCGCGCCTCCTCACCTCGTTGCTGCTGCTGGCGTTGCCGGTTGCGCACGCGGCCCAGGTGGGGCGACCCGCGGTCTCCGACGAGAAAGAGGTGCAGGACGAGCTGAGCCGTCTCATCCACCAGATGGAGGAGAAGGAGGCGGCGCTCCGCGAGATCATCAAGCAGGAGAAGAGCGTCACGCGCGCGCTGGGTGAGCTGGATGAATCCATTGCGCGCATGGATGAGCAGGCCGCGCGCCTGGACGCCGCGTCGGTGAATGCCGAGCGGAAGATGAAGGAGTCCGAGGTGCAGGCCGCGCGACTCACCGGCGAGCTGGAGGCCGCGGAAGCCAAGCTCACCCGACGGTTGCGCGTGCTCATGCGGCTGGGGCCCGCGGCGGATATCCAGGTCATGCTCGGCAGCCGCTCCCTCTCCGACCTCATCTGGCGTCGCGCGCTGCTCCGTCGGGTGGCCGCTTCCGACGCGGCGCTGGTCAGCGAGGTGGATCGTCGTCGGTCGGCGCTGTTGCAGGAGCGGCGGGAGCTGTTGGCACGTCGGGATGAGCTGACGGCTTCCCGGGCCGAGCTGGAACGTGCCCGCAAGGCGGCGGCGAGCATCCGTGCGGCGCGCGCGCAGACGTTGATGGAGCTGGGCAACCAGCGCGGCGCGGCGCAGCGTCGGATTGATGAGCTGAAGGCGGCCCGACGTCGACTCGGCGAGCTGGTGGAGGACCTCCCCGCGTCACCCACCGCCACCGGCTTTGCCGCGCTGAAGGGACACCTGCCCTGGCCCACCGCGGGCGAGGTGGACATCCCCTTTGGCCCGCGCCTCGACGAGGCCACCGGCGTCACCACCCAACATGGCGGCATCTCGGTGGTGGCGCCGCTGGGGCAGAAGGTGGTGGCGGTGGCGTCGGGGCGGGTGGTGCACGCGGGCTGGCTGCGCGGCTTCGGGCAGATCATCATCCTGGACCACGGCGGCGGGTTCCACACGCTGATGGCGCATCTTTCGCGCGTCACCGTGCAGACCGGGGACGAGGTGCAGGAAGGGGACGTGGTAGCGTTCGTGGGCGACAGTGAGTCCCTCCGCGGTCCCCGTCTGTATTTCGAGCTGCGTGCCAAGGGCCGTCCCGTGGACCCGCAGCGCTGGTTGAAGCCATGAGCGCGCTGCCCCAGGCCGAAGCCAACGACCTCCCACCGCCGCCCGAGCCGCCTGCCGCTACCCGGCCGTCCACGTCGTCACGTTGGGCACGCGCGCGTCCGCACCTGGTGGCGCTTTTCGTCTCTTTTCACCTGCTTAGCACCGTCTACTACGTGCTCCCCTATCCGCCCTATTTCGACGACCGCACCCTGGCGCTCCCGGAGGTGAAGGAGGAGATGGGGCGCTTCTTCGGGACGCTGCACAAGGTCTTCCCCGTCCGCGCCACCGCCGACGAGCTGCAGAAGGACCTCCTGGATCTCGTCCGATTCTGGATGCGCATTTATTTCGCGGGCCGGAAGGTGTTCGAGCCGTACATGGAGGCGGCGGGCATCACGCAGACGTGGAACATGTTTGGCGGCACCCCACCGCGACTGCCGCGCATCATGGTGATTGAGGTGCTGCCGCGGGGGGAGAAGGACTTCGTGCCGGTGATGGACCTGCGGTGGGGCACGCCGGATTCCGACGCCATGGACTTCCGACATCGCAAGACGCACGAGATCCTGGGCCTGGTGGGATGGGACCGACAGCGCGAGCAATACGCGGAATACTGGGCTCGACGCTGGAACGCGCAGCACCCCGACCGCCCCGCGCACAAGGTCCGCCTCAGCTACACGCAGTACCGCACGCCCCCCATCCACGAGGTGAAGGACGGGGTCATGGACCGCAAGCCCAAGCACGGCGTGGCCACCTTTGTCCGGGACATTGCGCCATGAACGGACGCTGGGCCCGCTGGGTTGCCTTCTGGAATGAGCGCGAAGCTCCCGACGCGCTGGCCCTGCTGCGCATCACCTTCGGGCTGGCGCTCGTCGCCAACGTGTTGGAGCAGCTCATCTTCGGCAACGTGCTGGAGTACTACGCGGAGATCGGTCACGGCGGCATCTTCACCTTCGCGTACAACCGCAATCCCTACACGCTGTTCCGCGTGGTGCCGCTCACGGCGGGCTGGGTCTACACGCTGGTCTGCGCGCAGCTGGTGGCGGCGGTGTGTCTCACGCTGGGCCTGTACACGCGCGTGGCGTCGGTGTTGTGCCTGGTGCTGCAGATGACGTTCTACGACCGGATGGTGATGTTCCGGTTTGACGGCGACAACGTCTTCCGCGTCTGCCTCTACCTCATGGCCCTGGCACCGGCGGGCGCGGCGTGGAGCCTGGATGCGCGGTGGCGCGGCAAGGGGCAGCAGGACATCCCGCGCTGGCCACGTCGACTGTTCATGGCGCAGCTGGCCGTCATCTACACGCGCACGGGCGTGGTGAAGCTGGGCTCGTCGTGGTCGATCATGGACGGGTGGAGCGCGGTGTACCTGGCGCTCAATCTCCCCGGCATCGCGCGCTGGCCCGGCGACTGGGCCGCGGTGATCTATCCCCTCACGCAGCTGGCCACCTTCGTGGTGAGCTGGTGGGAGGTCCTGTTCTTCCTGCTGCCCATCAACGTCTACCTCCGACGAGATCCCAGTCGCGGCGGCCGGCTCCGCCAACTGCTGGCGCGCCATGACTGGCGGCCGCTGTTCCTGCTCATTGGCGTCGGGATGCACCTGGGCATCACCATCCTGATGGACATCGGGCTGTTTGGGACGGTGATGATGAGCCTGTACGTCTGCTATCTGCACCCGCATGAAGCGCGACGCGTGCTGGAGCTCGTGGCGGGCCTCACGCGGCGCCCTTCGTCGATGGGATCCGGTGTGGAGCGTGCGCCCGTGGTGGCGCCTTAGCGGGATGGCCCGGTGATGCTCCTCCCCGACCGCTGGCGCGTGCCGACGACGGTGGCGTTCCACACGTTGAGCCTCGTGGCGTTGCTGGTGATGGCGCTGCGCGCGCACGGGGAGGACCTGCTGCTGCGCGCGGTGTATGAACGGGGCACGCTGGGCGCGTCCACCGACGAGGAACGCGTCCTGCAACTGCGTGAGTTCGTGCACCGCAACGTGTCCGCGCGACTGCCCGCGTCCCTCAAGCTTCCCGCCGGGCCGCATGCCCTCCTCACCCCGCGCTCCGCCGGCGACGAGCTCACGGATCCGCGCAACTGCGCCAGCTTCGCGTTCACCTATGCGCGCGCGCTGCAGCTGGGTGGCCACGACGTGAAGGTGGTGGCCATGACCGTCAACGGGGTGCCGGGCAAGCACGTGACGGTGGAGGTGGAGCTGGGCGGGCGCTGGGTCTGCATGGATCCCAACCACAACGTGGCGTGGCGACGGGAGGATGGCCAGCTGGCGGGTTGTCGGGAGGTGGTGGACAACTGGGCGTACTACGTGCGGCAGGTGCCCGAGGTGTACGCGCGGGCCATCCGCTACCAGCCCGGCGGCGCGCGTTACACGAACTGGGACAAGATCCCCGGGGTGATGCCGCTGGTGGGTGGCGTGCTGGGCGCGCTGCTGGGGGAGGAGCGGGCCGCCACGTTTTCCGTGCGCGCCTACGTGCTCAACGTTCACCGCGCCTGGTTCCTGGTGTTTCTGCCCGTCTATCTGGTGGCGGTGGGCTGGCAGCTGCGTCGGCGACGGAGCCCGGCCTGACGAACCCGGGCGTGGCCTTTGTCACGGCCGGGACGTTGTGCCATGGTCCGCGACCTTCAACGCCGCGCGGTCCTGCGCGTTTCCGAGAGCACCGTCCCATGTCCACCCGAATCCTCTTCTCCGTCGGACTCTCTGCACTGATGGCGCTGTCCTCGACCCTGGCCCACGCGCAGGACGCGGCTCCCGCGCCGCAGCCCGCGCCGACGGAAGGCGCGCCACCGCCTTCGGACACGCCGCCGGCGGGTGCGCCGCAGGAACCGGCCGCGGT